>NZ_BNTL01000019.1:0-71284 GCF_022179005.1 Pseudomonas sp. PAGU 2196
GGCGCTTCGCAGCACAAGGCTGCTCCCACATCTGTTTCGGGCCAGTTACGCCTGTACCTACGCGCGCGACCGCCTTGTTTGTTCCACACGATATCGAGGTGGACGCCAAAAGGGCCGCGCGCCTCTGCCTCAGGACTCATTGGCCCGAAACAGATGTGGGAGCAGCCTTGTACTGCGAAGCGCCGCGCGGGCGGCGCTCGATTTCGGCGCCGCCCTCACCCCCAAGGCATTCGCCCGAACCCAACCAGAATCTCAGCCCTTTTCAGCCGGCGCCGAGCTCAACTCGAACGGGCTGCTGTTACGCCGCTGGTTGCGATCTTCCCGCGGCGTCGCGCCAAAGAAATTGCGGTAGGCACTGGAAAAATGCGGCCCGGAAGAGAACCCGCACGACAAGCCGATCTGGATGATCGACTTGCTGGTCTGCATCAGCATCTGCCGCGCCTTGTTCAGCCGCAACTCGAGGTAATACTGGCTGGGCACGCGGTTCAGGTACTGCTTGAAGATCCGCTCCAGCTGCCGACGCGACACGCACACATGCTGGGCAATCTCGTCGGTGGTCAGCGGCTCTTCGATGTTGGCTTCCATCAGCAGCACAGCCTGGGTCAGTTTGGGGTGGCTGGAGCCCAAGCGGTTTTGCAACGGAATGCGCTGACGCTCGCCGCCCTCGCGAATGCGCTCGACCACCAGCTCCTCGGACACCGCCCCCGCCAGCTCCGCGCCATGATCACGCGCCAGCACGGCCAGCAACAGGTCGGTCACCGCCATACCACCACAGGCAGTCAGGCGGTCGCGGTCCCAGTCGAACAGGTGGCTGGTAGCGATGACTTTGGGGAAGCGCTCGGCAAAATCATCCTGCCAGCGCCAGTGCACTGCCGCGCGGTAACCGTCGAGCAGGCCAAGCTGCGCCAGCGGATACACACCGGCAGACAAGCCACCGATCATGCAACCACTGCGCGCCAGTTGTTTGAGTGCGGTCGACAGCACCGAACCCACGGCCTGCGGCGGCTCGTCGGCCAGCAACAAGAGCTTCTGGCACCCTTCGAGGCGGCCATTCCACGGCTCGCCCGGCAAGCGCCAAGCGCCCTCTACCGCCGGCTCGGCCTGCAGAAACGCCAAGTCGTAGACCACATCCGGATGCACCCGCTGGGCCACCTGCAACACTTCCTCGGCCAGCGCCAGGGTCAAGGGCTTGGTGCTGGGCCAAATGAGAAAACCGATTCGCTGGGTGGTCATAGGGTGCGGTCCGAAACCTTGGGGGGCGTTCACGTCAGTGGCACAGGGTCAGGCTGCGCTCGCTGCGCAGCATGCCCTATTCTGGTGCAAAGATGCAGCCTACTTTACTTGAGGCTGCCGGAGAGGAACTGCTTGAGCCGCTCCGATTGCGGGTTGGCCAGTACCTCGCGCGGGCAGCCGGTCTCTTCGACCAGGCCCTTGTGCAGGAACACCAACTGGTTCGACACCTCGCGGGCAAAGCCCATCTCGTGGGTCACCACCACCATGGTCCGGCCTTCCTGGGCCAGCGCCTGCATGACCTTGAGCACATCGCCCACCAGCTCGGGGTCGAGGGCCGAGGTCGGCTCGTCGAACAGCATCACCTCAGGCTCGACGGCCAGGGCACGGGCAATCGCCACGCGCTGCTGCTCACCACCGGACATGTGCCCCGGGAAGGCATCCTTGCGGTGGGCCACACCCACCTTGGCCAGGTAGTACTCGGCCTTTTCCAGGGCCTCTTTCTTGCTCACCCCGAGCACGTGCACGGGGGCTTCGATGACGTTCTCCAACGCGGTCATGTGCGACCACAGGTTGAAATGCTGGAACACCATCGACAGGCGCGAGCGCATGCGCTGCAACTGGCGCGCGTCGGCCGCCTTGAGCGCGCCATCCTTGCCGGCGACCAGTTTCAGCTCTTCGTTATTGAGCAGAATCTTGCCGGCGTGGGGCTGCTCCAGCAGGTTGATGCAGCGCAGGAAGGTCGACTTGCCCGAACCGCTGGAGCCGATGATGCTGATCACATCGCCTGCCTTGGCCGCCAGGGACACGCCCTTGAGCACTTCATGGCTGCCATAGCGCTTGTGCAGGTCTTGGACTTCGAGTTTGTACATGCTGTCGATTCTCACAAAGCGGTCAGTGCTTGCGCGGCGCCAGGTAGCCGAGCCAGCGGCGTTCGGCCATCTTGAACAGGCGCACCAGGATGAAGGTCAGGCACAGGTAGAACACGCCCGCCGTGATGTAGGCCTCGAAAGGCAGGTAGTACTGGGCATTGACCGTGCGCGCCGCACCCGTGATGTCGATCAGGGTGACGATCGACGCCAGGCTGGTGGTCTGCAGCATCATGATCACTTCGTTGCTGTACTGCGGCAATGCCCGGCGCAAGGCCGAGGGCAGCAGGATGCGGCGGTACATCTTGAAGCGCGACATGCCCATGGCCTTGGCCGCTTCGATCTCGCCATGGGGCGTGGCCTTGAGGCTGCCGGCGATGATTTCTGCGGTGTAGGCGCTGGTGTTGACGGCAAAGGCCAGGCAAGCGCAGAAGGTCGCACTGGACAGCAGCGGCCAGAAGATGCTCTCGCGCACCGCTTCGAACTGGGCCAGGCCGTAGTAGATCAGGAACAACTGCACCAGCATCGGCGTGCCGCGGATCACATAGGTGTACAGCCAGGCGGTAAGATTCACCAGCGGCTGCTTGGACACCCGCATCAGCCCCAGCGGAATCGCCGCGAGCAAACCGAACAACAGCGACAGCGCCAGCAGCTTCAGGGTGGTCAGCAACCCGCCCAAGTACAGCGGCATGGCCTCCCACACCACGTTGTAGTCGAAGATCATAGTTCAACCACCTTGACGCCTACCGAGTAGCGTTTTTCAAGATACTTCAGCGCCAGCAGCGAGACACTGGTCAGCACCAGGTACAGGGCCGCCACCGCCAGGAAGAAGGTGAAGGGTTCACGGGTAGCGTCCGCCGCCTGCTTGGCCTTGAACATCATGTCCTGCAGGCCGACCACCGAAATCAGCGCCGTGGCCTTGGTCAGCACCAGCCAGTTGTTGGTGAAGCCCGGGATGGCCAGGCGGATCATCTGCGGCACCTGGATGCGGAAGAACACCTGACGGTTGCTCATGCCATAAGCCACGCCGGCTTCGGCCTGGCCCTTGGGGATGCCGAGGAAGGCGCCGCGGAAGGTTTCCGACAGGTAGGCGCCAAAAATGAAGCCCAAGGTCCCGATACCCGCCGCTAGCGGATTCAGGTCGATGTAGTCTTCGTAGCCGAGCAGCGGCGCTACCCGGTTGATGATGTCTTGCCCGCCGTAGAAGATCAGCAGGATCAGTACCAAGTCCGGAATACCACGGATGACCGTGGCATACATATCGCCCAGCCAAGCCAGCCAGCGCACCGGCGACAAGCGCAGCGCCACACCGATCAGGCCGAGCACGATGGCCAGGGCCATCGACGACAGGGCGAGCTGCAGCGTCAGCCACGCCCCGTCGAGGATGACTGCCCCGTAGCCTTTCAACATGATGAGGTCCTCGACCTAGAGAATGAAAAATGGTGCAAACCTCAGAGCCTCTGCTGTTTGCACCATTGCACAGGTTTAACCCGACGTCTTACTTCGAGTCTGGACCGTAGATATCGAAATTGAAGTACTTGGCTTCGATTTGTTTGTACTTACCGTTGGCACGGATGGCGTCGATGGCCGCGTTGATGCGGTCGACGTTGGCCTTGTCGCCCTTGCGCACGGCAATACCGATGCCGTCACCGAAGTACTTGGCGTCGGTGAATGCTGGGCCTACGAACGCGAAGCCTTTACCAGCGTCGGTCTTCAGGAAGCCATCTTCCAGCAGGGTGGCGTCAGCCACGGTGCCATCGAGGCGACCGGCCGCGACATCCAGGTAGATTTCGTTCTGGGTGCCGTAAGGGACCACGGTGGCACCTTTGGCGCCCAGCACTTCCTTGGCGAAGCGGTCATGGATCGAGCCACGCTGCACGCCGATCTTCTTGCCCTGCAGTTCGTTGAGGCTGTCGCTGACGGTGGTGCCTTCCTTCATGACCAGGCGCGCCGGGGTCAGGTAGTAGCGCTTGGTGAAGTCGACCGATTTCTTGCGGTCTTCGGTGATCGACATCGACGACAGGATAGCGTCGATCTTGCGCACCTTCAGTGCCGGGATCAGGCCGTCGAACTCTTGCTCGACCCAGGTGCACTTGGCTTTCATCTCTTCACACAGGGCATTGCCGATGTCGTAGTCGAAACCGGCGATGCTGCCGTCGGGCTGCTTGAAGGCGAAGGGTGGGTAAGCGGCTTCGATACCGATTTTCAACGGTTTTTCATCGGCCTGCGACACCAGGGAAAACACGGACAGCGCCAGGGCGCCAAGCAGTGCGAGCTTCTTCATCAGGTAACTCCATCGGTACGGGGCAATACAAGGCAGGGTAACAACTGCCCGATATGCGAATGGGTACAACGCGAGCCGCGCAGGGTTCGACCAAGGCCGCAGACCACGAGCGAGTGAGTGGCATTTTAACGACAGCCCGGTAGTCGATATTTCTTCAAAGCGACAACTACTTACAGAAGCGCTTGAAACCACTGCGGGCGATGTTGACAGCCATTGCAAAACATGCAAAGGCGCAAGGAAAATAACCTATAGACCTAGCAATTACTGGGCCTATTATTCGCAAAGCCTTGTACGACGGCAAGTGTAGCGTGCTGTGTTGCAGAAAATGGCTCGGCGAACGCACCGAAACAGGTCATGACTGTTTCCGCTCGCCCCGCGCCTGTGCGTAATCGGTGACAGAAGAGTTACCGATGAATGTCGGGTAACAGTAAAGCAAAAAACCCCGCCGGTTGCCCGTGCGGGGTTTTCTGACACATACACACCCCTGTAGGAGCGGCCTTGTGTCGCGATGGGGCGCGAAGCGGCCCCACCATTTCAGCTTCGCAACTGGCAATGCCGGGGCCGCTTTGCGGCCCTTTCGCGACACAAGGCCGCTCCTACAAGGGCTCGCGCTTTGCTCCAATATCAGGCCGTAGCCAGGTTCATGGCCTTGTGCGTGTCGATCAGATGCTGCACCACACCTGGGTCGGCCAGGGTCGAGATATCACCCAGCGAGCCGTATTCTGCCGTGGCGATCTTGCGCAGGATACGCCGCATGATCTTGCCCGAGCGCGTCTTCGGCAACCCTGGCGCCCACTGGATCACATCCGGCGAGGCAATCGGGCCGATCTCCTTGCGCACCCAGTTCTTCAGCTCCAGGCGCAATTGCTCGCTAGGCTCCACGCCGGCATTGAGGGTGACATAGACATAGATGCCCTGGCCCTTGATGTCGTGCGGCACGCCCACCACTGCCGCTTCGGCAACCTTGGAATGGGCAACCATGGCGCTTTCGATCTCGGCAGTCCCCATGCGGTGGCCAGACACGTTGAGCACGTCGTCCACACGCCCGGTAATCCAGTAGTAGCCATCCTCGTCGCGGCGCGCGCCGTCACCGGTGAAGTACATGCCCCGGAAGGTTTTGAAGTAGGTGTCGACGAAGCGGTCGTGGTCGCCATACAGGGAGCGCGACTGGCCCGGCCAGGAATCGAGAATCACCAGGTTGCCTTCGGCAGCGCCATCGATCAGGTTGCCCAGGTTATCCACCAGCGCCGGCACCACGCCGAAGAACGGACGGGTCGCCGAACCCGGCTTGAGACCAGTGGCGCCCGGCAGTGGGCTGATCAGGATGCCGCCGGTCTCAGTCTGCCACCAGGTGTCGACGATCGGGCAACGCTCCTTGCCGACGGTCTTGTAGTACCAGTTCCACGCTTCGGGGTTGATCGGCTCGCCGACCGAACCCAACAGGCGCAGGCTGGACCCATCAGCACCCTCTACCGCAGCCTGCCCTTCGGCCATCATGGCGCGGATTGCGGTCGGTGCGGTGTAGAGGATATTGACCTTGTGCTTGTCGACGATCTTCGACACACGGGTGATGTCCGGGTAGTTCGGCACGCCTTCGAACAGCAAGGTGGTGGCGCCGTTGGCCAGCGGGCCGTAGACGATGTAGCTGTGGCCGGTGACCCAGCCAACGTCGGCGGTGCACCAATAGACTTCACCTGGGCGGTAGTCGAACACGCGCTCGTGGGTCAGCGCGGCGTAAACCAGGTAACCCCCGGTGGTGTGCAGCACGCCCTTGGGCTTGCCGGTGGAGCCAGAGGTGTAAAGGATGAACAGCGCTTCTTCAGCGCCCATCTCTTTCGGCGCGCAGTGGCTGGAGGCCACTTTCATCAGGTCTTCGTACCAGATGTCGCGGTGTTGGTGCCAGGCGATATCGCCACCGGTGCGCTTGCACACGATGATCTTCTGCACGCTGCTCGTCTCAGGGTTAGTCAGCGCCAGGTCGACGTTGCCTTTGAGCGGCGTACGGCGCCCGCCACGCACACCTTCGTCGGCGGTGATCACCACCTTGGACTTGCAGTCGATGATTCGGCCAGCCAACGCCTCAGGGGAGAAGCCGCCGAATACCACCGAGTGGATTGCACCGATGCGGGCGCAGGCCAGCATGGCGACCACGGCCTCGGGGATCATCGGCATATAGATAGTCACCACATCGCCACGGTGCACGTCTTGGCCGCGCAGGGCGTTGGCGAACTTGCAGACCTGCTCGTGGAGCTCGCGGTAGGTGATGTTGCGGTGCTCGGAAGGGTCGTCGCCCTCCCAGATAATCGCCAGCTGGTCGCCACGCTCTTCGAGGTGACGGTCCAGGCAGTTTGAGGAAACGTTCAGAGTGCCGTCGGCAAACCACTTGATATCGACATGGTGGTCATCGAACGAGGTCTGCTTGACCTTGGTGAACGGCTTGATCCAGTCGAGACGCTGGGCCTGCTCGCGCCAGAAGCCGTCCGGGTTGATCACCGATTGCTGGTACATGGCCTTGTAGGTGGCCTCGTCGGTCAGGGTAGTGGCCGCAACCTCGGGACGAACGGGATACAGTGGAGCCGCACTCATCTGTGTTACCTCGGTGTAATAGTTGTTTTTGTATGGAACCGTTTGTAACTGTACCAGAGCGGCAAAAGCCATTCGACGTTGGTAGTAAAGCAGCGGATTTTGGTACTGACGTACGAGCAAACCGCTCTAGCACGCGGCTCGCAGCCCTGGGCAGAAAGAATCGCGATTTTTTTCGCGCGATTGTTACAGATTCTGTCAAAACACTTTATCAAAAGTCCCACTGTTTCAGCGGTTGCCACCTGCCTAGAATTCATCTCGCCAACAACGGCAAGGCGATTAACTTCTGGCAACAGCCCCCACGAAGGCAAGCGTTAATCACCCGCTAAATCCCGATCGTTAAAACTAGCAGTACTCGCGGCGCCACAAGCGCCGCGCACCCCCTCACGACCTTAGACAGGTAAATAGAAAATGAAAGCGTTACTGGTATTGGTACTTGGCAGTCTTTGCGGCGCGGCAATGGCCGGCGAAGCAAACGATGCCGAGCAGATTCCGGTTGAACAGTACAGTTACTCGCAGCACTTGGACATTGCCCGCGTCATCTCCATGAGCGAAGTGCCCAACGTCTGTGAAGTCGTGCCCGCCCGCATGACCTACGAGGACTCCCAGGGCCAGAAGCACATTCTTGAATACCGCGTGATGGGGAACGGTTGCTCTAACGGCTAACCCTTGAGATCGGGGCCCCGCTGGGGCCCTTCGCGGGTTTCCCCGCGAACAAATAAACCCAGTCGGCTGGCATTATTCAGTTGACTTGCCCAATGCATAATCCCGCAACTTATTGGCAATCGTGGTGTGCGAAACACCCAGTCTTTTGCCCAGCGCGCGACTACTTGTAAATTCCCCCATCAAACTTTCCAGCACGGCTTTTTCAAAACGGCCGACAATCTGTGAAAGGTCCCCTTCCAATGAAAACTCTCCCAACGGTTGCCGCACACCGTAGTCCGGCAACCGTATATGTTCACTTTTAACTACACCACCTTCACATAACGAAACCGCCTGGAACAATACGTTCTCCAGTTGCCGTACGTTGCCTGGCCAGTGGTACTGGCTTAGTTTATCCATCGCGGCCGGTAATAACCGTGGCAAGGCGCAGCCGATCTGCCGACTGGCCTGGTCGAGAAAGTGCTGCACCAAGCCTTCCAGCCCGTCCATGCACTCACGCAATGGCGGAATGTGCAGCGACAGCACGTTGAGGCGGTGGTACAGGTCCTGGCGGAACTCACCGCGCGCGCACAGCTCGGACAAATCCACCTGGGTGGCGCAGATCACTCGCACATCCAGGTACACCTCTTCATCACTGCCTACGCGGCGAAAGCAACCGTCCTGCAGAAAGCGCAGCAGTTTCACCTGCAAACGCGGGCTCATCTCCCCTACCCCGTCAAGGAACAGCGTGCCGCCGGCCGTCAGCTCCAGCAGGCCCAGCTTGCCCTCGGCCCGCGCACCCTCGAAAGCACCCGGCCCGTAGCCGAACAGCTCGGTCTCGGCCATGGATTCTGGCAACCCCGCACAATTGAGCGCCATGAGCGGCGACTGCCCGCGCGGGCTGGCCAGGTGGCAGGCACGTGCCAGCAACTCCTTGCCGGTACCGGTCTCCCCTTCGATCAGCAACGGGGCATCCAAGGGCGCCATGCGCCGCGCCTCGCGCACCACCGCCGCCATCACCCGCGAGCTTTGGAAGATACTGTCAAAGCCGCGCAGCTCCTGCTTGCGCACGTTGTAGATGCGCTCACCGATACGGTCGGCCCGGTGCAGGGTAAGCACCGCGCCGGCCAGCGCCTCGCTGTCGTCATGCTCGGATTGCAAAGGGGCGATGTCGGCGAGAAACACATCCCCTTTCACCTTGACCCGCAGGCCATTGATGCGCGACTTGTTGGCGCGCACCAACTCGGGCAGGTCGAAGTCTTCCACATAACGCGCCAGCGGCATGCCCGGCACCTCGTCGACGCGCACCCCGAGCAACTGCGCCGCAGTGCGGTTGGCGGCGACGATGCTGCCGCCCATGTCGATCGACAGTACCGGAAAGTCCAACGCACCCAGCAACGCGTTCAGCTCCATGTGCCGGCGCTCGCTGGGCATCAAGCCGACGCGTTTGACGCCGAACACCCCGGCAATGGCTTCGAACTTGGGCCGCAGTGCCTGAAACTGCAAGTTGATCAGGTTCGGGCAGTGCAGGTAGATGGCGTTGCCATGGTCGCCGCCCACCTCACCACGCAGCACGTTGATGCCGTACTCCACCAACAGGTTGAGGATGTCGCGAAGGATGCCGATGCGGTTCTGGCAATGCACTTTGATACGCATGAACGCTCTCGAAGCGCCGAAGTTTTTCAACCGGACGCAGAAAATTCGTAAAGATAAGCTGACAAAAACCCGTAAACCATCAGCCCTTTGTCCCGGATTTTCCGACACCTACGCCTTTTTGTAAAATTATCGTTACGAACCAGGGCCAATCCTGGAATGGGGTGGCCACCCTACCCCCGTGCAAATCGGGCAATGAGGGGATATTCCTAAGGTATGTCGTGGACATAACAAGAAAAGCCCTCACCAGGAGAGCCACATGAAACAGACGCAATACGTGGCACGCGAGCCCGATGCGCATGGTTTTATCGACTACCCGCAGCAAGAGCATGCGGTGTGGAACACGCTGATCACGCGTCAGCTGAAAGTCATCGAAGGGCGTGCCTGCCAGGAATACCTGGACGGCATCGATCAGTTGAAGCTGCCCCACGACCGTATCCCGCAATTGGGCGAGGTCAACAAGGTCTTGGGCGCCACCACCGGCTGGCAGGTTGCCAGGGTGCCAGCGCTGATCCCCTTCCAGACGTTCTTCGAACTGCTGGCCAGCAAGCGCTTCCCGGTCGCCACGTTCATCCGCACGCCGGAAGAGCTGGACTACCTGCAGGAGCCCGACATCTTCCACGAGATCTTCGGCCACTGCCCGCTGCTGACCAACCCGTATTTCGCCGAATTCACCCACACCTACGGCAAGCTCGGCTTGGCTGCGACCAAGGAACAGCGCGTTTACCTGGCGCGCCTGTACTGGATGACCATCGAGTTCGGCCTGATGGAGACCCCGCAAGGTCGCAAGATCTATGGCGGCGGCATCCTCTCTTCGCCGAAAGAAACGGTCTACAGTCTGTCGAACGAACCGGAACATCAGGCGTTCGACCCGATCGAGGCGATGCGCACGCCGTACCGTATCGACATTCTGCAGCCGCTGTACTTCGTGCTGCCGAACCTCAAGCGCCTGTTCGACCTGGCCCATGAAGACATCATGGGCATGGTGCAGCAGGCCATGCAGTTGGGCCTGCACACCCCCAAGTTTCCACCCAAGGTTGCTGCCTGAAGCCACCTGATAACAACTCGAACTGGAAAAAGACACCATGAATGCCTTGAACCAAGCCCACTGCGAAGCCTGCCGCGCCGACGCCCCGAAAGTCAGTGACGAAGAGTTGGCCGAGCTGATTCGCGAAATCCCGGACTGGAACATCGAAGTGCGTGACGGCCACATGGAGCTGGAGCGCGTGTTCAAGTTCAAGAACTTCAAGCACGCCCTGGACTTCACCAACGCCGTGGGTGAAATCGCTGAAGCCGAAGGCCACCACCCCGGCCTGCTGACCGAGTGGGGCAAAGTCACCGTGACCTGGTGGAGCCACTCGATCAAAGGCCTGCACCGCAACGATTTCATCATGTGCGCGCGCACCGACAAGGTGGCCGAGACGGCCGAAGGCCGTAAGTAACAAGGGAAAACGGGGCCGCAATGGCCCCGTTTTTTATAAGGCAAATGTCCGCTATTCGCCCGTAAAACCGACAAACGAACGGGAAAAATTTCAAACTGTCATCCAGACTGCTGTATCCTGCCCCAGCTTTTTAAAGCCCCACACGCGCCTGGCGCAGCCTTTTCACTCACACTTGCGAGGAACGACGAGATGCATGAAATCCCGAATCTTCCCTTCCCAAGCCTGAACCCAGAAGAGCAAACCGTTACCGTCCATGCCGAGCCGACGCCTGCCGTCGATCAGGATGGTGACGATCAATCCAGCGCTGACCAGGAATAACTGCGCATCCCCCGACTGTGTGAAAACGGCTGACCTGCGGGCCACCCCCGTCATCACGTTTTCACACCGTCCAGAACTCTGCCACGAAGGCCCCCATGCCCCACTCACCGCGCCCTCTTGCGGTCACCCTGCAAGTCGTCTCCATCGTCCTCTTCACCTTTATCGGCTACCTGAACATCGGCATCCCCCTGGCCGTATTGCCTAGCTATGTGCATAACGACCTGGGCTTCAGCGCCGTGGTCGCCGGCCTGGTGATCAGCGTGCAATACCTCGCCACGTTGCTCAGCCGCCCGACGGCCAGCCGCATCATCGACAACCTCGGCAGCAAGAAGGCGGTGATGTATGGCCTGGCCGGTTGTGGGCTCAGCGGCGTATTCATGCTGGCTTGCGCCTTTCTCACCCACCTGCCCTGGCTGAGCCTGACCTGCTTGCTGATCGGCCGCCTGGTGCTGGGCAGCGCCGAAAGCCTGGTGGGCTCTGGCGCCATCGGCTGGGGCATCGGCCGGGTGGGCGCTGAGAATACCGCCAAGGTCATCTCCTGGAACGGCATTGCCAGCTATGGCGCTCTGGCCATTGGCGCGCCGCTGGGGGTGCTGATGGTCAAGACACTGGGGCTATGGAGCATGGGCGTGAGCATCATGCTGCTGTGCGCGGCCGGCCTTCTGCTGGCCTGGCCCAAGCGCGCGGCGCCCATCGTCAGCGGCGTGCGCCTGCCATTCCTGAGCGTATTGGGCAAGGTGTTCCCGCATGGCTCAGGCCTGGCCTTGGGCTCGATCGGCTTTGGCACCATCGCCACGTTCATCACCTTGTACTACGCCAGCCGCGACTGGCCGAATGCCGCACTGACCTTGAGCCTGTTCGGCGCCAGCTTCATCAGTGCCCGCCTGTTGTTCGGCAACCTGATCAATCGCATCGGTGGTTTTCGCGTGGCGATCGCCTGCCTTTCGGTGGAGACCGTGGGGTTGTTGATGCTGTGGCTGGCACCCAGTGCCGAGCTGGCATTGGCAGGCGCGGCACTGAGTGGGTTTGGTTTTTCGCTGGTGTTCCCGGCGCTGGGCGTGGAAGCGGTGAACCAGGTGTCGGCGGCCAACCGCGGCGCTGCGGTTGGGGCGTATTCGCTGTTCATCGATTTATCGCTGGGGATTACCGGCCCGCTGGTGGGCGCGGTGGCGGCGGGGTTCGGGTTTGCTTCGATGTTCTTGTTTGCGGCGGGGGCTGCGGCGTGCGGGCTGGTGTTGAGCCTTTACCTGTACAGGCAGGCGCGCCGGGCTCGGGATACCCTGCAGCAGTCTTGATTATGCAGTGGCTGTACCGGCCTCTTCGCGGGCAAGCCCGCTCCCACAGGAATCACCATAACCGTCGAGCCAACGGTATCCCTGTGGGAGCGGGCTTGCCCGCGAAGAGGCCGGCGCAGGTTTAGCGCTGCGCGTACTGCAACACCACTTCCAGCGGATGGCGCATCTGCCGTTCGGTCATGCGCTTGACCTGGCTACGGCACGAATACCCCGTCGCCAGCGGTTCATCTTGCTTGTCCAGCTTGGTCGCCCAAGACTGCTCGAAGATGGTCCGCGAGGTCTCCTGGTTTCGCGCTTCATGCCCATAAGTACCGGACATGCCACAGCAACCCGTAGCCTCGGTCACCAGCTTCAAGCCCAGGCGGGCAAACACTTGCTCCCATTGACGGGTGCTGGCCGGCACGTTGGTCTTCTCGGTGCAGTGCGCCATCAGGCGGAAGCTGCCAGCATTGGCAGCCGCTTGCTCGGGCAATGCATCCATCAACCATTCCTGCGGCAACAGCACCTTCGGGCAGTCTTCCAGGCCTGGCACCTTCTGGTACTCCTGGCGATAGACCAAGGTCATCGCCGGGTCCAACCCCACCAGCGGTACACCACAATCGGCCAGGGCCTTGAGCTGGGTGCCATTACGGATCGCCGCCTTGGCGAACGCGCCAAGGAAGCCCTGTACGTGCAGCGGTTTGCCGTTGGCACTGTACGGCGCCAGGAACACCCGGTGGCCAAGGCGGTGCGCCAGGTCGATGAACGCGGCCAGCAGCGGCGTCTCGAAGTAACGGGTGAAGGCATCCTGCACCAGCACGATGCTGCGCTCACGCTGGGCCGGGGTCAGCTCGCGCAGCGCTGGCACGCTGGCCACGCCAACGCGGCAGCGGGTCAGGGTCGCCTGGAAGTTGAAACGGCTGATCAGCGGGCTGTCGACCATGCCGACCTTGTCGGCCAACAGCTTGCTCACCCACTTCGAGCCCATCACCGCGTTATACAGCCCCGGCGCATGCGCCAGGTACGGAATGGTGAACTCCAGCGAACCGATCAGGTAATCCCGCAATGGGCGCTGGTAGCGGCCGTGGTACAGCTCGAGGAAACGCGAGCGGAAGTCCGGCACGTTGACCTTGATCGGGCACTGCCCCGCGCAGGACTTGCACGCCAGGCAACCGGCCATGGCGTCGTAGACCTCGTGAGAGAAGTCCGCCTGCCCCTGGTCACGCCCGCGGTTGTTGCGCAGCCGTGCCGGCAGGCCCTTGAGCCAGGACACCTTGTTACGCGCCGCCGCCAGCACGTCGATATCCGCCGCGCCTTGCAAACGCAGCCACTCACGCATCAACGAGGCACGGCCCTTGGGCGAATGCTGACGCTCCCGGGTGGCCTTCCACGACGGGCACATGGCATCGTTGGGGTCGTAGTTGTAGCAGGCGCCATTGCCGTTACAGTGCACAGCACTGCTGAAGTCCTGCCAGACACGCTCGTCGATGGTGCGGTCGAGGTCGCCGCGCAAGGTCACGCCATCGACCCGGGTCAGGCCTTCGGCGCTGTCGGGTGGGGTGCAGATCTTGCCGGGGTTGAGCTGGTTGCGCGGGTCGAAAGCGCCTTTCAGGCGCTGCAGCGCCGGGTACAGCTCGCCAAAATATTCGGGCACGTATTCTGAACGCAGGCCCTTGCCGTGCTCACCCCACAGCAGGCCGCCGTAGCTTTTGGTCAGCGCCGCCACGGCATCGGAGATCGGCTTGACCAGCGCGGCCTGGGCCGGGTCTTTCATGTCCAGCGCCGGGCGCACGTGCAGTACACCGGCATCGACGTGGCCAAACATGCCATAGGCCAGGCCGTAGCCATCCAGCAATGCGCGGAAGTCGGCGATGTAGTCGGCCAACTGCTCCGGCGGTACTGCGGTGTCTTCCACGAACGGCTGCGGGCGCACCTCGCCCTCGACGTTGCCCAGCAGGCCCACCGAGCGTTTGCGCATGGTGTAAACGCGGGTGACCGCCTCGGCGCCCTCGGCCAGGGTGTGCCCCAGGCGCTCGACGCTGGTGTCGTTTTGCAGGTGCTGGATGAACGCCTGCACCCGTGCATTGACCTCGTCCGGCTGATCGCCGCAGAACTCCACCAGGTTGATACCCAGGGTCGGGCGCTCGGGGTCGGCCGGGAAATACTCGGCGACGCTGTGCCAGACGATGTCCTTCATGGCCAGCATCAGCACCTTGGAGTCGACCGTTTCGATCGACAGCGGCTTGTGCGCCATCAGCGCATTGGCGTCACGCAGCGCGTCCATGAAGCTGGTGTAGCGGACGTTGACCAGTACCGCGTATTTCGGGATCGGCAGCACATTGAGCTTGGCTTCGACCACGTAGCCTAGCGAACCTTCGGCGCCGCACAGCACGCTGTTGAGGTTGAAGCGCCCCTGCTCGTCGCGCAGGTGTGCCAGGTCGTAACCCGTCAGGCAGCGGTTGAGCTTGGGGAAGGTGCTTTCGATCAGCTCGGCCTGGGTTTCCTGGATCTCGCGGGCCACACGGTAGACCTCGCCAACCCGGCCAGGCGCTTCACAGGCCTGCGCCAGCGCAGCGTCATCGATGGGCAGGCTGTGCAGGCGCTCACCACCGAGCAGCACGCTGTGCAGTTCGAGCACGTGATCGCGGGTCTTGCCGTAGGTGCAGCTGCCCTGGCCGCTGGCATCGGTGTTGATCATGCCGCCGACGGTGGCGCGGTTGGAGGTGGACAGCTCAGGAGCGAAGAACAGCCCGTGGGGCTTGAGCGCGGCATTGAGCTGGTCCTTGACCACACCGGCCTGGACCCGCACCCAACGCTCCTCGGCGTTGATTTCGAGGATGGTGTTCATGTGCCGCGACAGGTCGACGACGATGCCATCGGTCAGCGACTGGCCGTTGGTGCCGGTGCCGCCGCCACGCGGGGTCAGTTTGACCTGGGCAAAGCGCGCCTCGGCCATCAGCGTGGCGACCCGCGCCACGTCATCGGCGTCACGTGGGAACACCGCTGCCTGGGGCAGGCGCTGGTAAATCGAGTTGTCGGTGGCCAGCACGGTACGGGTGGCGTAATCGGCACTGATCTGGCCACGGAAGCCGCTGTTACGCAGGGCCTCGAGGAATTCGGGGTAGTTGGCGGTCGGTGCACTGGTCGGCAGCTGGGCGATCATCGACGGATGGCCTCTTGATATGGGCTAATTCACGGAAAACCTGTCAAGCCGGCATGGGTTGTTTCACACCAGATGACGAATAGGCCAATGTTCCTGTAGTTTCGCGCCAAGGGCAAACGGATAATCCTGCCGCTATCGATGACTTTTATGAATGAATTACCGCCACCTGACACCGTCCATGTCGCTGCTGCTGGCGTTCGAGGCTGCCGCCCGGCATGAAAGCTATACCCGCGCCGCCGCCGAACTGTCGTTGACCCAAAGCGCTGTCAGCCGCCAGGTGCAGGCACTGGAGCAGCAATTGGGGTTGACGCTGTTCCGCCGCGAGGGGCGCCAGGTGCAGCTGACCGACGTCGGCCGGCTGTACCAGCGCGAGCTGAGCGAAGCCTTGGGGCGCATCCGCAGCGCCACCTTACAGGCGCTGGCCTACCAATCGGGTGTCGGCACGTTGCGCCTGGCCACCCTGCCCACCTTCGGCTCGAAATGGCTGCTGCCGCGGCTGCATGCGTTCTACAGCGCCCACCCGGGCATGCTGGTGCATATCCATTCACGGATCGAAGCGATCAACTTCGACACCAGCGAGATCGATGCGGCAATCGGTGTGGCGAGCCACGACCTGCCGGGGCTGATCTGCCACCGCCTGCACGCCGAAGAACTGCTGGTGATTCTGCCGCCAGAGGCAGGCGCCGACGCGCATGGCTGGAGCCCCGCCCGGGTTAGCGAAGAAGTGCTGCTGAACGTCGCCAACAACCCGCATGCCTGGGGCGAGTGGTTCTCGCACCACAGCCTGCCGCACCGGGCGATGCGCCTGGGGCCGAGCTTCGAGCTGACGTCGCATTTGATCCAAGCGGTACGGGCCGGCATCGGCATCGGCCTGGTGCCGCGGATATTGGTGGAAGAGGAACTGGCCAAGGGCGAGCTGTTCAGCCCCGGCGAGGCGTTTGCCAGCCAACGCAGCTATTACCTGATCTATCCGCCACGCAACGAAGCGCTGCCGTCGTTGCGGGCGTTTCGCAGCTGGTTGCTGGAGCAGATCTGAGTTTTGTGCTGGTTACACTGGCCTCTTCGCAGCACAAGGCTGCTCCTACAAGGGGCGCTTAACCCAAAAAACCCGATGCCAGTCACCTGGCATCGGGTTTTTCTTGCCGCCTATGGCGTTTACTTGGCCACAGTACCGGCAGCCCCGTTAGCCTGCGCGTCACGCTTAGGCTTGATGAGGTAGAAGAGGAACATCACCACCACCCACACCGGAATCGCATACACCGAGATCTGGATACCCGGGATCTGCAGCATGATGCCCAGGATCAGCACCACGAAAGCCAGGCAGATGTAGTTGCCGTAGGGGTACCACAGCGCCTTGAACAGCGGCTTCTGGCCGGTGCGGTTCAGGTGCTGGCGGAACTTCAGGTGCGAGTAGCTGATCATCGCCCAGTTGATCACCAGGGTCGCCACGACCAGCGACATCAGCAACTCCAGCGCATTCTGCGGGATGAAGTAGTTGAGCAGCACGGCAATCAGGGTCACCGCCGCCGAGACCAGAATCGAACGCACCGGCACACCGCGCTTGTCGACCTTTGCCAGGGCCGCCGGGGCGTCACCCTGCTCGGCCATGCCCAGCAGCATGCGGGCGTTGCAGTAGGTGCCGCTGTTGTACACCGACAATGCTGCGGTCAGGACCACGAAGTTCAGCAGGTGGGCGGCCACATCGCTGCCCAGCAGGGAGAACACCTGCACGAACGGGCTGCTGCCGTAGCTGCCGCCGGACGCGTCGATGCTGGCGACCAGGTTGTCCCATGGGGTCAGCGACAACAGCACGACCAACGCGCCGATGTAGAAGATCAGGATGCGGTAGATGACCTGGTTGATAGCCTTGGGGATCACGGTTTTCGGTTTGTCGGCCTCGGCTGCGGTAAAACCGAGCATCTCCAGGCCACCGAAGGAGAACATGATAAACGCCAGGGCCATGACCAGGCCGCTGACACCATGCGGGAAGAACCCACCGTGTGCCCACAGGTTGGTCACCGACGCGTCCGGGCCACCGCTGCCGCTGGTCAGCAGGTAGGCACCCAGGCCGATCATGCCGACGATGGCCACGACCTTGATGATCGCGAACCAGAACTCGGCCTCACCGAATACTTTCACGTTCATCAGGTTGATGAAGTTGATCAGCAGGAAGAAGCCCGCCGCCGTGACCCAGGTCGGGATCTCTGGCCACCAGTAGTGGATGTACTTGCCGACCGCCGTCAGTTCCGACATGCCCACCAGGATGTACAGCACCCAGCAGTTCCAGCCCGACATGAAGCCTGCGAAACCGCCCCAGTATTTGTGGGCAAAGTGGCTGAACGAACCGGCCACCGGCTCTTCGACGATCATCTCGCCCAACTGGCGCATGATCATGAAGGCGATGAAGCCGCAGATGGCGTAGCCAAGGATCATCGACGGGCCGGCGGATTTCATCACGCCTGCCGAGCCGAGGAACAGACCCGTACCAATCGCACCACCGAGAGCGATCAACTGGATGTGGCGGTTCTTCAGGCCCCGCTTTAGCTCGCCTGAATGCATGTTTTGTCCACTCATGAACGAAGTCACCTGCATTGTTTTTATCTGTGACGAAATCGGACCCACCGCGCTCGTGGCGCAGCGGAATGGGCAAGGTGGTTACCTTGGGTTTCTTGAACGCGGGCGCCGCCGAGGCGGTTCAGCCGGGTGTGATCAAGAGTGCGCGGTACGCAAGAGGGTCACAGGTAAAACGCGGCGCACTGTATACCCCTGCAAGCGCGCAGGCGTCAACGCGTTGCGTCATTTCCTTGGGAAAAAACGCAGCGATCCTGTGGTGTGAGCCTTGAAAGGCGGAGTGATCGGCGTACATGGCGCCTCCATTTGTTGTTTTGTCAGCACGCCTCTGTGGGCGAGCTCTTGCACACGGCAATGCCTGCTATATCAGCGTGCGGCGGGGGTTTGGGCAATAGGTAGGCAGGGTAGACGGGGTGTGCTGGCGACGTGGGCGCGGCAAGTTCTGTTTACAGGTCTAGGAAAATACGCATTCGATGGCCAGAAAGGGATGATTTTGTATAAAAAACGTTACACGGTGGTTTGCCAGCTTTCCACTCGTCAGAAAAAGGGTGATTGATCAATAAGTTGGGGCCGCTTCACGCCCCAGGTCCGCGCTTCATTCGGATTGGGTGGAGGCGAAAAAAAACCAGCCCGAAGGCTGGTTTTTTATCTCACGCTGCGGATCAACCGCGCGGCTTGCCGCGGCCACGGCCTGCCGGCTTGTCGCCCTCTGGCTTGCCGGTACGCTTGCGCATCTCGCTCGGGCGCTCGGCCACCGTGCTGCCACGGTTGCCTTTGCGTGGCGCTTCGTCACGCGACGGGCGCGCTGGGCGCTCGGCGGCGGTGTCACGCGGCTGACGCGCTGGGCGCTCGCCAGCCGTCGCATCGCTGGCCGGGCGCAGGTTACGCACGCGCTCGCCACGCCCCATCGGACGGCTCGACTTGCGCTGCATGCGCTCCATCTTGTCCTTGGCCTTGAGGTTCAAGGTCGGCAGCGCCACCGGCTGCAGGCCCACTTCGGCGGCCAGGATGTCGATTTCGCCCTGGGTCATTTCGCGCCAGCGGCCCATCGGCAGGTCGGAGTTGAGGAACACCGGGCCGAAACGCACGCGCTTCAGGCGGCTGACCACCATGCCCTGGGACTCCCACAGGCGACGCACTTCGCGGTTACGGCCTTCCATCACCACGCAGTGGTACCAATGGTTGAAGCCTTCGCCGCCCGGGGCCTTCTGGATGTCGGTGAACTTGGCCGGGCCGTCTTCGAGCATCACGCCCGCCTTCAGGCGCTCGATCATCTCGTCGTCGACCTCACCCCGTACACGCACCGCGTATTCACGGTCCATCTCGTAGGACGGGTGCATCAGGCGGTTGGCCAATTCACCGTCGGTGGTGAACAGCAACAGGCCGGTGGTGTTGATGTCCAGGCGGCCGATGTTGATCCAGCGCCCTTCTTTAGGGCGCGGCAGGCGGTCGAACACCGTCGGGCGGCCTTCCGGGTCGTCACGGGTGCAGATCTCGCCGTCGGGCTTGTTGTACATGATCACGCGGCGGGTGGCCTCGGCGGCTTCCTCGCGCTTGATCAGCTTGCCGTCGACAGCGATGGCATCGTGCAGGTCGACGCGTTGGCCGAGGGTAGCGGCAACGCCATTGACCTTGATCCGGCCCTGGCTGATCCAGGCCTCGACGTCACGGCGCGAACCGACGCCAATGCGCGCCAGCACTTTCTGCAGCTTTTCGCCGGATGGAGGGGTAATTTCGGTATTTTGCAGGTCTTGCTCACTCATCTGGGCACCTCCCGGTGTAGGAATGAAAAAGGGGTCTTGGCGACGAACGCGCCAAAGGGCCGCGCATCATACGCGGTTCGTGTCGGGAACGCACTGGAGCGTAGTGGGTTTTGTGGGGGCTGGATGGGTTTTCTGCCCAATGGTTTGGCGTTGGCAGTGCCGGCCTCTTCGCGGGGCAAGCCCGCTCCCACACAGAATGCCTGAAGCTTGCTACTTACCTGTGGGAGCGGGCTTGCCCCGCGAAGAGGCCGGCACTGGTGGTAGAGGGTTCAGGGCTGTACCGGGTCTTCACCCTCAACCGAAGGCTCTGGCTCAACCACGTCCTGCTCGCGCAAATCATCGAAGTCGGTCTTCAACCCTTCTTCCATCGCATCCAGCTCCACCAGCAAGCTGCGGAAGCTGGTCTCATCCTTCGGCGCCTCGGCTTCAGCCTCATCCCCCAGGCTTGCATCAGCCAACGCCTGAAGGTGCGCAGGCACCGGCGCCTCGTCGGGGTCGAGCAAGGGTTCGGGCTCCATCTCGCGCAACTCGGCCAACGCCGGCAGCTCTTCGAGGCTCTTGAGGTTGAAGTGGTCGAGAAAGGCCTTGGTGGTGGCGAACATCGCCGGCCGGCCCGGCACTTCGCGGTAGCCGACGATGCGGATCCACTCGCGCTCCATCAGGGTCTTGATGATGTTGCTGTTCACCGCCACACCGCGCACGTCTTCGATTTCGCCACGGGTGATGGGCTGGCGGTAAGCGATCAGCGCCATGGTCTCGAGCAGCGCACGGGAATAGCGCTGCGGCCGCTCCTCCCACAGGCGCCCGACCCAAGGGGCAAAGTCTTCGCGGATCTGCAGGCGATAACCGGTGGCCACTTCCTTGAGTTCGAAAGCGCGGCCATTGCACGACTTGCAGAGTACTTCCAGGGCCTTCTTGAACACCTTGGGCTCAGGGCGCTCCGCCTCTTCGAACAACTCGTACAGGCGCTCAAGGGACTGCGGTTTGCCCGAGGCAAGCAGAAAGGCTTCGATCAGCGACGCCAGGTCGCGGGGTTCATTCAGGTTCATCAGGTTCTTCAACAAACTCGGCGCGAAGCCGCACGTGGATCGCGGCGAAAGCCTCATTCTGCACCAGTTCGATCAGCGATTCCTTCACCAGCTCAAGAATCGCCATGAACGTCACCACCACGCCCAGCTTGCCCTCTTCTGCCGTAAACAGCTCGACAAAGGGCACAAATGCGCCGCCCTTGAGGCGGTCGAGCACCTGGCTCATGCGCTCGCGGGTCGACAGCGTCTCGCGGGTGATCTGGTGGCTTTCGAACAGGTCATTGCGGCGCATGACGTCGGCCATCGAGACCAGCAGCTCCTCCAGGCTGACCTGGGGCAGCAGCTTGCGCACCTTGGCCTGGGGGGCTTCCAGGCGTGGCACGACAATATCGCGGCCCACCCGCGGCAACACGTCGATACCTTCAGCCGCCGCCTTGAAGCGCTCGTATTCCTGCAAGCGGCGGATCAGCTCGGCGCGCGGGTCGCCCTCTTCTTCCTCGATTTCGGTGGAACGCGGCAACAGCATGCGCGATTTGATCTCGGCCAGCATGGCAGCCATGACCAGGTATTCGGCAGCCAGCTCCAGGCGCACGCTTTTCATCAGCTCGACATACCCCATGTACTGGCGGGTGATCTCTGCCACGGGGATGTCGAGGATGTCGATGTTCTGTTTGCGGATCAGGTACAGCAGCAGGTCCAACGGGCCTTCGAACGCTTCAAGAATGACTTCAAGAGCGTCCGGTGGGATGTACAAGTCCACCGGCATCTCGGTCAGGGCTTCGCCGTAGACCAGGGCCAGTTGCAACTGTTGAGGCGACTCGACCTCCTCGGCCGGCGCCTCGGGCGCTTCCACCTGGCTCACGCGTTGACCAGGAACGGGGTCGGGTCGCCGCAGCCTTCGCGGATCAATGCAGGCTCATCGCCCGTCAGGTCGATCACCGTGGACGCCTTGAGGTCGCCGAAGCCGCCATCGATGATCAGGTCGACATGGTGCTCCAGGCGTTGGCGGATCTCGTAGGGGTCCGTCATGGGTTCTTCATCGCCCGGCAAGATCAGGCTCACACTCATCAACGGCTCGCCCAGCTCCTCGAGCAGCGCCAGGACGATGGGATTGGAGGGCACGCGCAGGCCGATGGTGCGGCGCTTCTCGTGCATCAAGAGCCGCGGCACTTCCCGGGTGGCATTGAGGATAAAGGTATAGGGCCCCGGAATGTGCGCTTTGAGCAGACGGAACGTGGAGGTATCGATCTTGGCAAACAGGCCCATTTGCGACAGGTCGCAGCACAACAGGGTGAAATTGTGTTGCTTGTCCAACTGGCGCAGGCGGCGGACCCGTTCGATGGCGTTCTTGTCACCGATCTGGCAGCCCAGTGCATAGGCCGAGTCGGTGGGGTAGACCACCACACCGCCCTTGCGAATGATTTCGACGGCCTGTTTGATCAGGCGCGCTTGCGGGTTTTCCGCATGTATCTGGAAAAATTGGCTCACATAGTCGTCCTGTTCATACCGCCATAGGCTGTTCATGGCTGAATCGGCGCCACAGAGGTGGCAGGTCCTCGGGCAAAGGCCGGTAGGCACCGATCTCTCCCCAGGTGCCGGGGCCGTGGAAGTCACTGCCAGCGCTTGCCAGCAGGCCGAACTCACGGGTGAGGATGGACATCGTGCCCACCTGCTCGGCGGGCATCATCCCGTTGACCACCTCAAGCGCTTGCCCGCCTGCCTGAATATAGTCGGCAATCAGCCGTCTGCGCTTGCTGCGGGTCAGATCGTAATGCATCGGATGGGCCAGGCTCACCCAAGCGTTGGACTGGCGAAGGGTCGCAACGGTTTCGTCCAGGGTCGGCCAATGCTGCTTGACGTCGCCGAGCTTGCCGGCGCCCAGCCACTTGCGGAAGGCCTCGCCGCGGTCCTTGACGTGCCCTGCGCGCACCAGAAACTCGGCAAAGTGCGGGCGCGCTGGGGCGTTGCCGCTGTCGCCGAGTTCTTGTTGCACGGCCCTGGCACCGTCGAGCGCACCCGGCATGCCCTTGGCCGCCAGCCGTTTGTCGATTTCCTCGGCGCGCAGCCAGCGGCCACGGTGCAACGCCTCGATGGCGTCGAGCAAGGGCGGTGCGTCGAGCGGGAAGTCATAGCCCAGCACATGGATGGTTGCCCCACCCCAGGTGCACGACAGCTCTACCCCGCTGACCCAGTGCATGCCGTGCGCGTGGCAGGCCTGGCGTGCTTCGACGAGCCCTTCGAGGGTGTCATGGTCGGTCAGTGCCAGCGTTTGCACCCCGTGCTCATGGGCCCGGGCGACCAGGACCGTGGGCGACAGGGCGCCGTCGGAGGCCGTGCTGTGACAGTGCAGATCAACATTCATGGAGGAGCGCTACCGCTGGAATCGATGTTTGTTATTATGCCGTCACATCCCGATTCTGGCTGCCATTGTGAAACAATTCATCGATTTCATCCCGTTGCTGCTGTTCTTCATCGTCTACAAGCTCGACCCGCGGCCCATGGAGGTCGCCGGCCACAGCTTCGAATTCGGCGGTATCTACAGTGCCACGGCCATGCTCATCGCCAGTTCCCTGGTGGTGTACGGTGCCCTGTTCCTGCGCCAGCGCAAGCTGGAAAAAGGCCAATGGCTGACCCTGGTCGCCTGCCTGGTGTTCGGCGGCCTGACCCTGACCTTCCACAGCGAAACCTTCCTCAAATGGAAAGCGCCGGTGGTCAACTGGTTGTTCGCCCTGGCGTTCGCCGGCAGCCACTTCATCGGTGACCGGGTGCTGATCAAGCGCATCATGGGCCACGCCCTGACCCTGCCCGATGCAATCTGGACCCGCTTGAACCTGGCCTGGATCTGCTTCTTCCTGGTCTGCGGCGCGGCCAACCTGTTCGTCGCCTTCACCTTCCAGGCCTTCTGGGTCGATTTCAAGGTGTTCGGCAGCCTGGGCATGACTGTGATCTTCCTGGTTGCCCAAGGTGTCTACCTGTCGCGTCACCTGCACGACGACCCTTCTACCTCCAAACCCAAGGATTGACATGCTCTACGCCATCATCGCCAGCGACGTCGCGAACTCCCTGGAAAAGCGCCTGGCTGCCCGCCCTGCGCACATCGAGCGCCTGCAGCAACTCAAGGCCGAAGGCCGCGTGGTGCTGGCCGGCCCACACCCTGCCATCGACAGCAACGACCCAGGTGAAGCCGGTTTCAGCGGTAGCCTGATCGTGGCTGAGTTTGATTCCCTGGCCGCTGCACAGGCCTGGGCCGATGCCGATCCGTACATTGCTGCGGGCGTGTACGATAGCGTCATCGTCAAGCCATTCAAGCAAGTTCTGCCTTGATTCAAGGCCGTGTCGCCTGCTTTCGCGGGCAAGCCCGTTCCCACAGGGACAGCGCAAGCTTCGCGCTTTGCGCAAACCTGCAGGTGCGAGCTTGGCCGCGAAAGCAGGCCACGCGGTGCTGCTGGTTACACACTTGCCATCAGTCTGCGGTATCTTTGCCACTGGCGGACCAATATGACGCCGTCGATGGTTGAGTTGAGTGAGTCATGAGTGAGCTGTTACTGATTGATGATGACCAGGAGCTGTGCGAGCTGCTCGGCAGCTGGCTGACCCAGGAAGGTTTTTCTGTACGTGCCTGCCACGATGGCCTGAGCGCACGTCAGGCCCTGGCCGCGCATGCGCCAGCGGCGGTGGTGCTGGATGTGATGCTGCCTGACGGCAGCGGCCTGGAGCTGCTCAAACAGCTGCGCAATGATCATGCCGAGCTGCCGGTGCTGATGCTGTCGGCCCGCGGCGAGCCGCTGGACCGCATCCTTGGCCTCGAGCTGGGCGCCGACGATTACCTGGCCAAACCCTGCGACCCCCGCGAGCTCACTGCCCGCCTGCGCGCCGTATTGCGCCGCAGCCACCCGGCCGCCACCACCACCCAGGTAGAGATCGGCGACCTGATCTACAGCCCGGCACGTGGCGTGGCCAGCATCGATGGCCGCGAGATGACCCTGACCCTGTCCGAAAGCCGCATTCTCGAAGCCCTGCTGCGCCAGCCCGGTGAGCCGCTGGACAAGCAGGAACTGGCGCAGATTGGTCTTGGCCGCAAGCTGACCCTGTATGACCGCAGCCTGGACATGCACGTCAGCAACCTGCGCAAGAAAATCGGGCCCCATGCCGATGGCCGCCCGCGCATCGTTGCGTTGCGTAGCCGGGGCTATTACTACAGCTTGTGAGATCGCTGGGGGCCGCTGCGCAGCGGCCCCAAAATCTCAGCCGCCATCTTTACCCAGCCTTTACCCTCCCCTGACCGCCCTTGACGGTGGGCTGCGTAGACTGTGCTCATCCGGTAACCACCGGCCTATGAAAGGAGAGACACCATGCGCAAGACCCTTATCGCCCTGATGTTCGCCGCCGCCCTGCCGACCGTGGCCATGGCCATGCCTGAAGGCGGCCCGCGTCACGACGGCCCGCATCATCGCGGTGATGCGCCTTTCGCCCAACTGGACCTGAGCCGCGACCAGCGTCAGCAGATCGGCAAGCTGATGGGCGAGCAGATGAAGCAACGCCGCGACATCACCGAGCGCTACCTGTCCAAGCTGCCAGCCGCCGACCAGAAGGCCATGCAGGATGAACTCAAGGCCAGCCACGACAAGACCGACAGCCAGGTCCGCGCCCTGCTCAAGCCTGAGCAACAAAAGCAGTTCGACGAACTGCAGAAAGAGCGGGCTGCGAAGAAAGCCGAATGGCAAGCGTTCCAGGCCTGGAAAGCTGAAAAAGCCGCCAAGGCCCAGTAAGCTAACCGCCCGACGCCCGGCCCGCCCCCCTGCGGGCCGGGCTTTTCCCGTTTGCAGGAGGTGCACTTGCGTTCACTGTTCTGGCGCATCCTGGCCAGTTTCTGGCTGGCCATCACCCTGGTTGCCGGGCTGTCGATCCTGTTGGGCCACATGCTCAACCAGGACGCCTGGATCCTCAGCCGCCACCCGGGCCTCAACACCCTCGCCAGCCACTGGGCCAAGCACTACGAACAGGAAGGCACGGCCTCGGCGCAGCAGTTCCTCGAACGCCGCAAGCAGCGCTTCAAGATCGATGTGCAAGTGCTCGACGACAGCGGCGAGGCTGTGGTGCCCGGCACCTTCCCGCGCCGCGCGGCGGCCTTTGAGGCGCGCCAGCACAATGACGAGCGGCGCTTGCCATGGCGGCGCCTGACCGAGGAATACACCAGCCCCTACAGCGGTGAGACGTACCTGCTGATTTACCGGATCCCGCACCCCGAGCTGGACGCGTGGCACCGCGAGAGCCTGCTCTGGCCACTCAGTGCATTGGGCATCGCCCTGGTGGTCCTGACCTTGTTCAGCCTGTTGGTGACCCTGTCCATCACCCGCCCCTTGAGCCGCCTGCGCAGCGCAGTGCACGACCTCGGCCAGACCAGCTACCAACAGAACAGCCTGGCGCGCCTGGCCGCCCGGCGCGACGAGTTCGGGGTCTTGGCCAACGACTTCAACAAGATGGGTGCCCGCCTGCAGAGCACCATCGGCAGCCAGCGCCAGTTGCTGCGCGACGTCTCCCATGAACTGCGCTCACCGCTGGCTAGGCTGCGTATCGCCCTGGCCTTGGCCGAACGCGCGGAGCCTGAGCAGCGCCAGGCGCTGTGGCCGCGCCTGACCCGCGAATGCGACCGACTGGAAGACCTGATCAGCGAAATCCTTGCCCTGGCCCGTGTCGATGCCGAGCAGGCGCATGCCGAGCCGGTCGACCTCAACGCCTTGCTGGGCGGCGTGCGCAAGGATGCGTTGCTCAGCGCGCCGGAGCAGGAGGTCCGCCTGCAGGCGCAACCTGGCCTGACCTTGCAGGGTTGGCCAACCTTGATCGAGCGCGCCGTCGACAACCTGCTGCGCAATGCCTTGCGCTTCAACCCGGTCGGGCAACCGATCGAAGTCAGCGCCGAGCGTGAGCAGGGCCGCATTGTGTTGAGCGTGCGTGACCATGGGCCAGGGGTGGCGCCAGAGCACCTGGCGCAGCTGGGTGAGCCGTTCTTCCGGGCCCCGGGGCAGCAAGCGGCTGGACATGGACTGGGGCTGGCGATTGCGCGCAAGGCGGCCGAGCGCCATGGCGGCAGCCTGGTGCTGGCGAACCATCCGCAAGGGGGATTTGTGGCACGGCTGGAGTTGCCTGTGGCACAGGTTGTGGGTTGAGCCTGGGGCGGGGCCGCTTTGCGCCCCATTCGCAGCACAAGGCTGCTCCTACACGGGTTACGCGATAGCGGCCCCAACCCTCTCAGCGTTTACTCGCCCCAGGCACTGACATAATCAGCAGTGTCCAGCACGGGCGCGGTACGCGGCTCGTTCACCGGCGTGCCGACATACAGGTAACCGATCAACTCCTCATGCTCGGCCAACCCCAGCCCTTTGTGCACATGCGCATCGAACGCCATGTCACCGGTACGCCACACCGCACCGACACCTTGCGCATGCGCGGCGATCAGAATCCCGTGGGCCGCACACCCGGCCGCCAGGCGCTGCTCGGACTTGGGCACCTTGAAATGATCCTGCAGCTTGGCGATCACCACAATCAGCAACGGCGCACGCAGCGGCATGGCACGTGCCTTGTCCAGCGCTGCCTGGCTGGCATCGCCCTTGTGCTGCACCGCTTCGGCGAACAGCTCGCCCAGCTTCTCGCGGCCCTGGCCTTCGATGGTCAGGAACCGCCACGGGCGTAGCTGGCCGTGGTCTGGTGCACGCAATGCAGCTTGGAACAACGCCTCTCGCTGGGCATCATTTGGCGCGGGGTCGGTCAGACGTGGCACGGAAACACGGTTGAGCAATGCGTCGAGAGCCTCCATCGGCTACCCTCCTGGCAGGTGAATGTGCGGCCATTCTAGCGTTTACATCACCAGACCCATAGGTAGAATGGCGCCCTTCCGTTCAGAGTCAGAGCAGATCACATGGCGTTGCCGACCTTAAGGATCATTGGTTTCATCATCGGCATCTTCCTGATCACCCTAGCCGTCAGCATGGTCGTGCCCATGGCGACCCTGGTGATCTTCGAGCGCACTGGCGACATGCCGTCGTTCCTCTGGTCCAGCCTGATCACCTTCATCGCCGGCCTGCTCATGGTCGTGCAGGGCCGGCCCGAGCACGTGCACCTGCGCCCGCGCGACATGTACCTGCTGACCGTCAGCAGCTGGCTGGTGGTGTGCGTGTTCGCGGCCTTGCCGTTCCTGTTGACGCAACACATCAGTTACACCGACGCCTTCTTCGAGAGCATGTCCGGCATCACCGCGACCGGCGCCACGGTGCTCAGCGGCCTGGACAGCATGTCGCCGGGGATCTTGATGTGGCGCTCGATGCTGCACTGGCTCGGCGGCATCGGCTTTATCGCCATGGCCGTGGCGATCCTGCCGCTGCTGCGCATTGGTGGCATGCGCCTGTTCCAGACCGAGTCTTCAGACCGCTCCGAAAAGGTCATGCCGCGTTCACACATGGTCGCCAAGTCGATCGTCGGCGTGTACGTCGGTTTCTCCGTGCTCGGCGCGCTGGCCTTCTGGTGGGCCGGCATGCGGCCGTTCGATGCCATCAACCACGCTATGTCGGCGATTTCCACCGGGGGCTTCTCGACCTCCGACCAGTCGTTGGCGAAATGGGATATCCCTGCTGTGCATTGGGTCGCGGTGGTGGTGATGATCCTCGGCAGCCTGCCCTTCACCTTGTATGTGGCCACCCTGCGCGGCAACCGCCGGGCGTTGATCCGCGACCAGCAGGTTCAGGGGTTGCTCGGCATGTTGGTGGTCACCTGGCTCGTGCTGGGCACCTGGTATTGGGCCACCACCAACCTGCACTGGCTGGATGCCTTGCGCCACGTGGCGCTGAACGTGACCTCGGTGGTCACCACTACCGGCTTCGCCTTGGGCGACTACAGCCTGTGGGGCAATTTCTCGCTGATGCTGTTCTTCTACCTGGGCTTCGTCGGCGGCTGCTCCGGCTCGACCGCAGGCGGTATCAAGATCTTCCGCTTCCAGGTCGCCTACATCCTGCTCAAGGCCAGCCTTAACCAGTTGATCCACCCGCGCGCGGTGATCAAGCAGAAGTACAACGGGCACCGCCTCGACGAAGAAATCGTGCGCTCGATCCTGACGTTCTCGTTCTTTTTCGCGATCACCATCTGCGTGATGGCACTGCTGCTGTCGCTGCTGGGCGTGGACTGGATGACCGCGCTGACCGGTGCTGCCGGCACCGTGTCGGGCGTAGGCCCAGGGCTGGGCGAAGTGATTGGCCCAGCCGGCAACTATGCGACGCTGCCGGACGCCGCCAAGTGGATCCTCGCCGGCGGCATGCTGCTGGGCCGGCTGGAGATCATCACGGTGCTAGTGTTGTGCATGCCGGCGTTCTGGCGTCACTGACCCCTTCAGGCTCCGCGCCCAGGCGGGCGCGGTATTCGCTGGGGGTGGCATCGAACCAGCGGCGGAACGCCCGGTAGAAATTGCTCGGGTCGGCGAAACCCAGCAGGTAGGCGGTTTCCAGCAGGGTCATGCCGGGCTGGGCCAGGTACTGCTCGGCCAGCTCACGGCGGGTATCGTCGAGCAAGGTCTGGAAGCTGGTGCCCTCCTCTTGCAGGCGCCGCTGCAAGGTCCGCTGAGACAGGTGCAGGGCCTGAGCCAGGGTTTCACGCTTGGGCTCGCCCTGGGGCAGGATGCGGCACAGCACCTGGCGCACCCGGTGGGTGACCCGGCTTTCCGAGAAGCGCGCCAGGTACTCACCGGCAAAACGGTCGTGCAATATGGCCATGGCCTCGTTGGCCGTCGGCAGCGGCGCTTCCATGTCGGCACGTTCGAACACCAGCGCATCGTGCGGTGCATCGAATACCAACGGTGAATGGAAGGCGACCTTGTAGGGTTCGATGTTCTTCGGCTGCGGCCCCTGCACCAGTACCCGGCGCGGCTGTATAACGCGCCCGCTGAGCCAGGTGCACAACGACAGCGCGCACGCCAACGACGCTTCGGCGCTGTGCCGGGTCGGCGGCAGATGGTCGCCATGCACGGTCAGAATCAGCGAATAGCCCTCAGGGCCGAGGCGGAAGCTCAAGTCGGAGCTTTCGGCAATGATGCGCTGGTAACGCACCAGCCGCTCGAAGCCTTCGGCCAAAGTGCGGCTGGACATCAACGCATAGCCCACCACATGGAACGAAGCCGGGCGCACTACCCGCGCCATGTTCAGGCCGATGGCTTCGTTGCCCGACAGTTCCACCGCCAGCTGCCAGAGCCGGGTCATGGAATCCTGAGGGAAACGCGCGTCGGGGTCGTCGAGGGCGGCGAAGTCGAGCCCGAGTTGCTTGAACATGGCTGGGCAATCGAGCCCTTCCAGCTCGAGTGCCTTGACGATCCCTGATGCCCAGCTGGCTGACGTGGTTCTTTCACTCATGACAGGCTTCTTATGCTGACCGCTCCTGCGGTGAACCCCAAGGATACTCAATTGGCGCCTATTGTCACTGGTAGGCCCCGCCAATGACTCTAGACTCGATTCAGGCTCCACGCCGTGCATCTTATCCAGAAGTATTAATCCCGGAGCAGTGCCATGAACAGCGCAGCGCAGTTTCGCAGTTTTGCCGAGTTCTACCCCTACTACCTGGGCGAGCACAGCAACCCCACCTGCCGCCGCCTGCATTTTGTTGGGACAAGCCTAGTGATTGCCTTGTTGGCGTACACCATCGGCAGCGGCAAATGGTTGCTGCTACTGGCCGTGCCGCTGTTTGGCTATGGCTTTGCGTGGGTCGGGCATTTCTTCTTCGAGAAGAACCGGCCGGCGACGTTTACCTATCCGCTTTACAGCCTGATCGGTGATTTCGCCATGTTCCGTGACATCTTGCTGGGCAAGATCAGCCTTTAACTGGCCTGGGCCGCCTTGCGGCCTTCAGCGTGTCGCGCCTGCGCATCCGCCAGGCGATACAGCTCGATGCTGCCATCCCAGTGCTCGATCAAGGCCGTGCACGACTCCACCCAATCCCCGCAATTGAGGTACTCCACCTCCCCCACCTTGCGGATCTCGGCATGATGGATGTGCCCGCACACCACCCCCTGAAACCCGCGGCGGGTGCACTCGTGGGCAATGGCATCCTCGAAGTCGCTGATGAAGCTCACAGCGCCCTTCACCTTGTGCTTGAGGTAAGCCGACAGCGACCAGTAGCCATAGCCGTAACGGGCACGCCAGTGGTTGAGCCAACGGTTGAGCACCAGGGTGAACTCATACGCGCGGTCACCTAAAAACGCCAGCCAGCGGTGGTAGCGGGTAATTACATCGAACTGGTCGCCGTGGATCACCAGCAGGCGGCGCCCATCGGCCGTCAGGTGCTCGGCCTCATCCACCAACTGGATGTTGCCCAGCATCAGCTTCGAATAACGGCGCAGGAATTCGTCATGGTTACCGGTGACATAAATGACCTCGGTGCCTCGCTTGCTCATGGTCAACAGGCGCCGGATGACGTTGGTGTGCGCTTGCGGCCAATAGATGCCGCCACGCAGCTTCCAGCCATCGATGATATCGCCGACCAGGTAGATGCGGTCGGCCTGGTAGCCCTTGAGAAACCGCGACAGGTGCTCGGCCTGGCAGTCACGGGTGCCCAGGTGCACATCGGAAATCCACACGGTGCGCACACGTTGCTTGCGCGAGGGACGGGAGAGTTCAGCGTGGGTCATGGGCGGGCTCCGGCGCAGTTTGCTGGAGACTGGCAGGCGCAGATGACAGCGCTGTGGCAAAACCATGACGGGTGATGGCCTGCAGTGAATGAGGCACAATGCGCGTCTGCCCTGCGAGGACGCCCCCATGACCACAGGCCCGATCCTCTCGCTGCGCCACTACCGTGACAGCCTGATCGCCCACAGCCACGAACACCCGCAACTGGTGTTCGGCCTCAGCGGCCGTCTGGAATTCGAGGTCCAGGGCCACGGTGCACGAGTAGATCGTCAGGCCCTGATGGTGGTGCCGGCGGGTGCGCACCACACCTGCTCAAGCGGTGCTGGCAGCGACTGCCTGGTGCTGGATGTGCCTGGGGAGCACTGGTTGCGCGAGCAACTGGGTGAGCATGCCGATGCCAGCCGCCGGCTGCTTGATCGCCCCGCGGCCTTGGGCCTGGACGCTCGCCAGCAGCAGTTGGTGGACTGGCTGGCGGCCAGCCCCATGGGCGACCCGCTGATCGCCCGACAAGGCGCGGCACTGCTATTGGCCAGCCTTACCCCGCCGGCAGCCGCCAGCATCAGGGCCAGCCAGCGCCTGCCTTATGCGGCGTTCGAGGCGCATATCGAGCAACATGCTGCCTACCCGTTGCAGGTCGCCGACCTGGCGCGCCTGGCCGGGTTGTCCACTGCTCGCCTGCATGCACGCTTTATCGCTGAATGCGCGATGACGCCGATGGATTACATGCGCCAGCGGCGCTTGCTAAAGGCGCGACTACTGGTGGAGCAGACGCTGCTGCCAATGGGGGAGATTGCGGCGCGGGTGGGGTACAGCTCGCAAAGTGCGTTTTCGGCAGCGATGTTGCGGGCGTTTGGCTGTACGCCTTTGGCGTTGCGGCGAGAGTCTGGCGATAACGGACGCTAGTTGGGCGACAGAACGGGTTTGCCTGAAGACCTACACTGTGCCTGCACTGGCCCTTTCGCGGGGCAAGCCCGCTCCCACATGCTTCGGGGGTTGCGCCGTACCTGTGGGAGCGGGCTTGCCCCGCGAAAGGCCAGTACTGACATACTCTTGCTCAAGGACCACCATGAACCACCGCACTGCCCTAGGCGCCCTGCACATTGGCGCGCTGTTCTTCGGCCTTACCGGCGTCTTCGGCAAGCTGGCCGCCAGCGCCAGCCCGGCCATCATCGTTTTTGGCCGCGCCGTTTTTGCCGTCCTGGCCCTGGCCCTGTTCGCCAGTTTTGCCCGCCAAGGCTGGCACCGGCTCAGTGGCCAGGATGTGCGCCGCCTGCTGGCCGGCGGCGTGCTGCTGGCGGGGCACTGGGTCAGCTTCTTCATCGCCGTCAAGGTGGGCGGCGTGGCCATCGCCACCCTGGGCTTCGCCAGCTTCCCAGCCTTTACCGTGATCCTCGAAGGCCTGCTGTTCCGCGAACGCATCCGCCGCAATGAAGCCGTGCTGGTGCTGCTGGTGAGCATCGGCCTGGTGCTGGTCACACCGGCCTTCGACCTGGCCAGCGAGGCCACTGGCGGCCTGCTCTGGGCGCTGCTGTCGGGGCTGTTGTTCTCGTTGCTGTCGCTGACCAACCGCGCCGGCTCCGGCCGCTTGCCCGCCGTGCAGGCAGCACTGTGGCAGAACCTGGTGGTCAGCCTGTGCCTGTTGCTGTTTGCAGCACCCGGGCTGGGCGCGGTGACGCCGATGGACTGGCTGTGGATCGCCCTGCTCGGCGTCTTCTGCACGGGCGTGGCCCACAGCCTGTTTGTCGCCAGCCTGGCCGTGATCAAGGCGCGCACGGCTGCCGTGGTGTTCGGCATGGAGCCGGTCTACGGCATCGCCGTGGCCTGGGCCGTGTTCGCCGAAACGCCCACCGTGCGCATGCTGCTGGGTGGCGCGCTGATCATTTTCGCCATCGTGCTGTCCAGCCGCCTGGCCGCCGAACAACCCGTAAAGCCACGGCCGCTGGCCGAAGGCGCCTGATCAGCGATCGTTGTGGCCCAGGTCGCGCTGCGGGTCGATTTGGTCACGCACCCGCTGCTTGAGCACCTTGGCCTCCGGGAACCCACCGTCGGCCTTGCGCTCCCAAATCTGCACGCCATCACAGGTGATGCGGAAGATGCCACCGGTACCCGGCTCCAGCGCCACCCGGCCAAGGTCGTCAGCAAAGGTGCTGAGCAGTTCTTGGGCCAGCCAGGCGGCGCGCAGCAGCCACTGGCACTGCGTGCAATACGTGATGACGATTTCAGGCTTGCTGATGGCCATTGCGAAGCATCTCCAGGTAAGGGGCCGCTTATACTAGCGGTCTTTTGCCCACGGTTTGAGACTCACGATGCGCCGTTTGCTGTTCTGTTTTTTGCTGATGCTGGTTGCTGCCACGGTCAATGCCGCCGAGCAGGTAAGGCCCAAGGTTGGCCTGGTGCTCTCTGGCGGCGCTGCCCGGGGCCTTGCCCATATCGGCGTGCTCAAGGCCCTGGAGGAACAAGGCGTGCACATCGACGCCATCGCGGGCACCAGCATGGGGGCGGTGATCGGCGGGCTGTACGCCTCGGGTTACAGCGTCGAAGAACTGGAAAAGCTGGCCACTACCCTGGACTGGCAACAGGCCTTGTCGGATGCGCCACCGCGCAAGGACGTGCCGTTCCGGCGCAAGCAGGACGACCGTGATTTTCTGGTCAAGCAGAAGCTAAGCTTTCGCGACGACGGCAGCCTGGGCCTGCCGCTGGGCGTGATCCAGGGCCAGAACCTGGCGCTGCTGCTGGAAAGCAAGCTGGCCCATACCGCCGACACCCGCGACTTCGACAAACTGCCCATCCCCTTCCGGGCGGTGGCCACCGATATCGCCAGCGGCGAAAAGGTGGTGTTCCGCCGCGGCCACCTGCCCCAGGTGATTCGCGCCAGCATGTCGATCCCCGCGGTGTTCGCCCCGGTCGAGCTGGATGGCCGCTTGCTGGTGGATGGCGGCATGGTCGACAACATCCCGCTGGATGTGGCCCGCGACATGGGTGTGGACCTGGCCATCGTGGTCGACATCGGTACGCCGCTGCGTGACCGCAAGCAACTGGCCACGGTGGTCGATGTGCTGAACCAGTCGATCACCCTGATGACCCGGCGCAACTCCGAAGAACAATTGGCCAGCCTGCACCGAGACGACATCCTGATCCAGCCGACGCTGGCCGCGTTTGGCGTGACCGACTTCGGCCGCGCCCGCGAGATGATCGAAGCCGGCTACCGCGCCACCCGCCTGCTCGACCCGCGCCTGGCCGCGTTGCGCCAGCCCGAGGGCGACAGCAGCCTGGCCGTTGCCCGCTCGCCGCGTCAGCGCACGCCGGTGATCACTGCGATCCGGGTGGAAAACGACTCCAAGGTCAGCGATGACGTGATCCGCTCCTATATCCGCCAGCCGCTCGATGCGCCCCTGGAGCTTGACCGCCTGCAGACCGACATGGGCACGCTGTATGGCCTGGACTACTTCGACCGGGTGCAGTACCGCGTGGTGCACAAGGGCGCTGACAACACCTTGGTGATCAATGCCCGCGGCAGACGCGGCGGCACCGACTACCTGCGCCTGGGCCTGAACCTGTCGGATGACCTGCGTGGCGACAGCGCCTTCAACCTCGGCGCCAGCTACCGGGTCAACGGCATCAACAGCCTGGGCGCCGAATGGCTGACCCGCGCCCAGATCGGCGACCAGCAAGAGCTTTACAGCGAGTTCTATCAGCCGCTGGATGTGGGCTCGCGCTACTTCGTCGCGCCCTACCTGGACATAGGCTCGCGCAACATCGAGGCGACCCTGGACAACGACCCGATCGCCGAGTACCGCCTGGAACGTTATGGTTTTGGCCTCAACCTCGGCCGGCAGATCGGCACCTATGGCGAAGTACGCCTTGGCGCGGGCAAGGCCTGGGGGGAAGCCGAAGTGCGTATCGGTGACCAAGACCTGCCCAAGGTCAGCTTCAATGAAGGGTTCTACGAGCTCAAGTACTCGTTCGATACCCTCGACAACGTGTACTTCCCGCACAGCGGCGAAGACATCGGCCTGACCTTGCGCAAGTACGACAAATCGCTCGACTCCGACCAGGACTACCGCCAGTGGCTGTTCAATCTGGACAAGGCCATCAGCAGTGGCCCGAATACCTGGGTGCTGGGCGGGCGCTACGGGCGCACGCTGGATGATGCCGAGGTGGTGACCTCAAGCTTCGTGATGGGCGGCGCGCGAGAGCTGTCAGGGTTCCGCCAGGACTCGGTGTCGGGGCAGAACATCAGCTTGCTGCGCATGGTCTATTACCGCCGCCTGACGCCACGGGCCTACGTGCCGCTGGACTTCCCGTTGTACATCGGCGGCTCGCTGGAACGTGGGCGGGCGTGGAACAACGACAATGAGTTCGACAGTGGGTACATCAATGCGGCGAGTATCTTCCTGGGGCTGGAGACACCGTTGGGGCCGTTGAACCTGAGCTATGGGGCCAACAGTGCGCATGAGCAGGCGGTGTACCTGAACTTGGGGCATACCTTCTGAATCAATGGGGCCGTATCCGGCCCCCGAAATCAGGATTTTTCGAGGTTACCCAGAATCTTCGCATGCACCCGCATGCACACTTCCAGGTCCGCCTCATCCACCCCGGTGAACAGCTCTACCCGCAGCGCGTTGGCAATGGTCTCGATCTGTTCGATCAGCGGCTTGGCCGGTGGGCACAGTAAAATCTTCTTCGCCCGCCGGTCTTCAAGCACTGCCTGCCTGCGCACCAAGCCCTGCGCCTCCAGGCTGTCGAGCAAGCGCGCCAGGGTCGGGCCTTCGACACCCACACTCTGGGCCAGCTCACGCTGGGTCGGTGCTTCTTCGAAACGGGCCAGGTGCAGCAACACCAGCCAGCGCGCCTGGGACAGGTTTAACCCGGCCAGGCGGCGGTCCAGCTCGGCACGCCAACCCCGGGACATCTGGGCCAGCTGCATGCCGAAGCGGTGTTGGTTGTCGGTCAGGGGCATAAGCAACTCATTGAATAGATCTAATTATTAGGCAGCTAACCATGCCCCGGACCACGTGGCAAGGCTCGGGCGCTTGCCAGTGTTCGATAATCGTCAAAAAGCATGACAAAGGTCAGCAGTTGGCGGTTCTGGCCTCGAACCTGCCGGCTGTTAAACGTCGAACTCCGCGGCCAATGCTGCACGTATGCAATACAGCACCCCCTCCGGTACCCGTGGCCCAAACAAGGGCGCGATAGTCGACACCGGCGGCAGCTCACCTTCGCCGTCGAGGAAGGCGTCCTGCACCTCCATCATCAGGTCTTCCGGCAGGTCGAGGGCCTGATCGAGGCTCAGTTCCTGGCGGCCGATGGCCTCGGCCAGCAGGCTGTACACGTTCTTTTCGCTGCAATTGAGCTGGCCGGCGATCTGCGCGGGGGTCATGCCCGCGCGTGCCAGGCTGACCAGCTCGTGGCGCAGGTCGAGCACCACCTTGGGCGCCTCATCGGTGCCACCGCTGTTGTTGAGCACCTCCAGGAAGGCCTGACCGTAACGCTCCAGCTTGCGCGCACCCACGCCGCTGACCTGGGCCATGTCGCTGAGGCTGGCGGGCTGGCTGCGCAGCATTTCGAGCAGCGTCGAATCGGGGAAGATGACGTAAGGCGGCACGCTGTGCTCCTCGGCCAACTTGCGCCGCAGGGTACGCAGCGCCTCCCACAGCTCGCGCTCTTCGGCACGCACCAACTGGCTGGCCGGGCTGCCGCCGCTGCCAGCGCTCTTGGCCACCGTCTGCGGCTTGAGGTCGCGGCGCAGTTGCAAGGTCACCTCGCCACGCAACAGCGGCCGGCAGCTGTCGGAAAGGCGCAGGCCCCCGTACCCTTCGAGGTCGATATCTACCAGGCCGCGTGCGACCAACTGGCGGAACAACGAACGCCACTCAACCTCGGCCAGCGACTTGCCGACACCGAACACCGAAAGCTTCTCGTGGCCGAAATTGCGCACTTTCTCGGTGTCCTTGCCCAGCAGCACGTCCACAAGGTGCCCGACACCATAGCGCTGGCCGGTACGGAATACAGCCGACAGCGCCTGGCGGGCAGGTTCGGTGGCGTCCCAGGTCTGCACTTGGTCGATGCAGTTGTCGCAATGCCCGCAGGGCTGCTCCAGGGTTTCGTCGAAGTACGCCAGCAATGACTGGCGGCGGCAGCGGGTTTCTTCACACAGGGCCAGCATGGCGTCGAGCTTGTGCTGCTCGACGCGCTTGTGGCGCTCGTCGCCCTCGGAGTTCTGCAGCATCTGCTTGAGCATCACCATGTCCTGCAGGCCGTAGGCCATCCAGGCATCGGACGGCAAGCCATCACGGCCGGCACGGCCGGTCTCCTGGTAATAGGCCTCGAGCGACTTGGGCAGGTCGAGGTGGGCGACAAAACGCACGTTGGGCTTGTCGATGCCCATGCCGAAGGCAATGGTGGCGACCATGATCAAGCCTTCCTCGTTGAGGAAGCGGTGCTGGTTGGCGGATCGCGTTTCGGCAGCCAGGCCGGCGTGATACGGCAGCGCCGGGAAGCCCTGGTCGCAGAGGAAGGCAGCGGTCTCGTCGACCTTCTTGCGCGACAGGCAGTAGACGATGCCTGCGTTGCCGCGACGCTCGCCGAGGAAGGCCATGAGCTGCTTGCGCGGCGCCTCCTTGGGCACGATGCGGTAGAAGATGTTGGGCCGGTCGAAACTGGAAAGAAAACGCTCGGCGCCCTGCAGGTGCAGGCGCTGGACGATCTCTTCGCGGGTACGCATGTCGGCGGTGGCAGTCAGGGCGATGCGCGGCACATGCGGGAACAGCTCGGCCAGCTGGCCCAACTGCAGGTATTCCGGACGGAAATCGTGGCCCCATTGCGACACGCAGTGGGCCTCGTCGATGGCGAACAGCGAGATGTCCAGGTCGCGCAGGAAGTCGAGCATGCGCGGCTGAACCAGACGTTCAGGCGCCAGGTACAGCATCTTCAGCTCACCGCGGCGCATGCGCCCGGCCAGCTCACGTTGCTGCTCGGCGCTCAGTGTCGAGTTGAGTGCGGCCGCGGCCACGCCAAGCTCGTCGAGCGTGGCGACCTGGTCGTCCATCAACGCGATCAGCGGCGAAACCACCACGGTCAGGCCTGGGCGCAGCAGCCCCGGCACCTGGAAGCACAGCGACTTGCCGCCGCCGGTGGGCATCAGTACCAGCGCATCGCCGCCGTTGGCCACGCATTCGATGATTGCTGCCTGGCGCCCACGGAAACTGTCGTAGCCGAAGATATCCTTGAGAACGCGCTGAGCCTGTTCGAGCATGTGCAACTCCACAAATCGCCGTACCATCCTGGAGACAGGCTGGACGAAAAACCCGCCCCGCACACGCCGAATGCGTAAGCGGTTTTTACCAGACGGCCGACAAAGACCGCCCCTGGATGAAAAATCGCGGATTATACCCCAGTGCTAACCCACGCAGGGTGCCGCTGTGACAGACGTTCCCTTTGCCCCGCCAACGCTGCAAGGTGCTAGAATTCGGTATCGTTTATTCCCCAAGGTAGCCCTGTAATGTCCTTCGCCGAGCAACTCACCCGCCTGCAAGCCTTCCTCGACGCCGACGAGCTGCACGAAGAAGCGCTGGACTACGTCGCCGCTCACGGCTACCTCACGGCCCTGTCGATCAATGCCGAGGACGTACCCGAGCGCGAGTGGATCGACGCCCTGTTCGCCGAAGAACCCCACTACGCCAGCGATGCCCAGCGCACCGAGATCGAAGCGACCCTGGTGGCACTGAAGGCGCACATCGCGCGTCAACTGGCCAGCGACGAAGAATTCGACCTGCCATGCGACCTGGACCTGACCGACGAGCCGGACGATTCCGACCTGCGCGGCTGGTGCATCGGCTTCATGGAGGGCGTGTTCCTGCGTGAAGAGGCCTGGTTCGAGAACGCTGAAGAAGAAGTCAGCGAGATGCTGCTACCGATCATGGTCGGTTCGGGCCTGTTCGACGAGCAACCAGAGTTCGCCGACATCGCCAGCAATGCCAACCTGCAGGACGACATGATCGTGCAGATCCCGGAAGCACTCAGCGCGCTGTTCCTGCTGCTGCACGCTCCTGATGAGAAGCCGGCGCTGCTCAAGCCACGCCACCACTGAGTCGGCTGTGCGCTACCTGCTGCTGGCCGTTGGCTGGCTCAGCGTTGCGCTGGGGGTGCTGGGGATATTCCTGCCGGTGTTGCCCACCACCCCTTTTCTGCTATTGGCGGCGGCGTGTTTCGCGCGCAGCTCGCCCCGCTTTCACTTCTGGCTGGTCCATCACCCGAAGCTCGGGCCGTGGATCCGTGATTACCTCAGTGGCGAAGGCATACCGCTAAAAGGCAAGGTCTACGCCATCGGCTTGATGTGGGCCAGCATTGGCCTGTCGTGCTACTTGGTACCGCTGTTCTGGGCTAGAGCGTTCATGCTCACCAGCGCGGTGCTGGTCAGTCTCTACATCCTCAAGCAAAAGACCCTGCGCAAGCAGTGATCAATGCTGCGTGCGCCAGTAATAGCACCCTCTTGGTCAACACATAGCGGGCCTAAATCCTCGTTCGTCATTTTTTTGTCGCCAAATATCTATTTCGCCTATCCAGGCTTTTTTTTAGCTGCAAAAGTTCTGGAACTCGCTGTAAACCTTGAAAAACGAGACTTTCAGCCGCTTTGATTTCGGTGGTGCTTTAGCGTCGCCCGCGCCCTCTTAGACCTAATAAGTCAATTATCAATATCTGTTATGAGAAAATCTTCTTATCACTTTGATTGAATGTTCTTAGCTCTGTTGTTAAAAACCTGAAACGATTTGCATGATAACTATATCGTCATTTTTTTGGCGACCAGCAGGACTTATTTTAGGATCAGGGAGAGGTACCCATGCGCGTTTTGACCCCCATCACCAGTGCATTACTGTTGGCAATGGCGTGTGCCAACGTACAGGCGATGTCGATTACCGAGGCTGTTCAGAGCGCCGTGGACTACCATCCGCAGATCAGCTCCAACCGCAACAGCAAGCTGTCTGCCGATGAAGACGTGAAATTCGCGCGTGGCGGCTACTACCCTTCCGTTGACCTGGTCGCAGGCTATGGCCGCCAGCGTTCGGACAACCTCAATACTCGCGGCACCAACCCCGACGGTACGCGCAACCATGACAAGGCCACCCTCAGCTACACCCAGTCTGAGCTGCGCCTGCGGCAGATGCTGTTCGATGGCTTCAACACCTCGAACGAAGTAGGCCGCACCGAAGCGGTCGCCACCTCCCGCGCCTACTACACCCAGGCGGTCGCCCAGGATGTTGCCCTGCGCGCAGTGGAGGTTTACCTCGAAGTGCTCAAGCGCCGTGAGCTGGTGACGCTGGCCAAGAACAACCTGCAAGCCCACCTGCGGGTAAACGACCAGATCGGCCTGCGCACCGAGCGCGGCGTCGGCAGCACCGCCGACCTCGATCAGTCCCGCGCCCGCCGTGCCTTGGCGGAGAACAACCTGGACACCGCCGAAGTCGACCTTGCCGATGCCGAGGCCAACTTCTTCAGCGTCATCGGCAAACACCCCGATGAACTGGAAGGGCCGCAATCGATCAAGGTTGAAATTCCTGGCACCCTCGACGATGCCCGGGAAGGCATGCGCCAGAACAACCCTTACATCAAGTCCGCCCAGGCCGACGTCAATGCGGCCGAGCGGCAATATGAAGTGGCCAAGTCGACCTTCTACCCACGCCTGGACGCTGTGCTGGCCACGGGTGCCAACAACAACCTTGGCGGTGAAAAGGGCCACAGCAACAACGATTGGCAGGCCGGTGTCGAGCTGAACTACAACGTGTTCCGCGGCGGCAGCGACAAGGCCCGCCTGCAGTCCGATGCCCACAAGATCAACCAGGCCCTGGACATCCGCAACAACGCCCTGCGCGAGCTGACCGAGAACCTGAGCCTGGCCTGGAACGCCATGAACAACGCACGCAAGCAGACCCCGACTGCGCGTGAATACGCCGAAACCACCAAGCGCGTGCGCGCGGCTTACCAGGATCAGTTCGGCCTTGGCCAACGTACCCTGCTCGACGTGCTCGACAGTGAGAACGAGCTGTACAACGCCGACCGTCGTTACACCGAAGTGCGTTACACCGAGGAGTTCTCGATGTACCGCGTGTTGGCAACCATGGGTGAACTGTTGAGCAAGCAGCGTATTTCGCTGCCGCCAGAAGCCATTGCCAGCAATGAGGTGAAGACCGACGCACAGCTGCCTGAGATGCGTTGATCAACAGTCGGGGCAACCTGACTGTTGACTGATCCACGTCACGCGTAGGAGCAGCCTTGTGCTGCGAAGAGGCCGGTGAAAGCGCAGTTAATCCTGGCTGTTTTCACTGGCCTCTTCGCAGCGCATAGGCTGCTCCTACACGTTTATGGGGTGCCGTGATTACGCTGGAACGTCTCGGCACCCATGGCTTTGATCTGCCCCTCGATCAGCGCCTCGAACGGTTTGAGCAGTGCGTCGTACCGGGCTGGCTGCTCCAGCACGTTCAGCGCCTCCACCACCGCCTCAAGGGTCGACAATGCCCCCGGCTCCGGCGCCTTGCGCAACCGGTAGCGCGAAGGCGCGACCGCCCCCAGCGTCACACGCGGCAAGGCCTCCAGCAACGGATTCAGGTACAGCAGCTTGCGTGCCTTGCGCCAGGTACCGTCGGGCACGATCAACAGCAAGGGCCTGTCATCCCCCTCACCATAAGCCGTCAGCACCCGGGCATGCTCACCCGGGAACAGCAGCGCCGGCCGGTAGCCTGGTGTCTGCAGCAATTCAACGAGGTCGTCGAACACCTCGCCAACGCGCAATTCGGCATTGACCAGGCCAAGGGCGGCCAGGCGGGCGGTATTCAGGGCGTGCGAGCTTTCACTGGGGTGCTGCAGCAGAACCACGCGGGTGCGGCTGTCGAGCGAGGGTATCAGTGGGCAAAGGCAGTGGTCGAGCGGGCGCTGGCAGCGCTCGCAGCGGGGTCTGGGCATCGGCTTCTCCTTACCGGGCGCAGTGTGCCATAGCCCTGCAGAAAAGCCCCACTTCCTTGTGGGATACGCTGAATGTCAGCGGTTGAAACGCTCCGCCAAGCTATGCAGATACTCCGCCATGCGCTCCAGGTCCTGGCTGATTTCCGCCCCTTGCCTGGCCTGCCCGGCGCTCTGATCACACAGCTGTGCAATCCTCACGATCTGCTGGTTGATATCCTCGGCAACATGGCTTTGCTGCTCAGAAGCCGTCGCCATCTGCTGGCTCATGCCGGTAATCCGGCTGACCGCCTGGGCGATACCGGTCAACGCCGCCTGCACCGCTTCGACACTGTGTACGCTGTCGCGCGAAATCTGCTCGCCGCGGCTGGCCGTGCTCACTGCCCGCTCTGCCCCTGCCCGCAACGAGGCGATGATCTGATGGATCTCCTCGGTCGAGGCACGGGTACGCTGGGCCAAAGAGCGGACCTCATCGGCCACCACGGCAAAGCCGCGCCCCTGCTCCCCGGCGCGCGCTGCTTCGATGGCGGCATTGAGCGCCAGCAGGTTGGTTTGCTCGGCAATCGAGGTGATCGTATCGACCACGCTACCGATCGACTGGGTCTGCTCGGCCAATGCGTTGACCGCCTGGCCGATGTCGTTGACCGCATCGCTCATGCTGCCCATGGCCTTGAGACTCTGCTGGGCCAACTCACTGCCTTGCTGCGCCAACTGGTCGGCATCGCCTGCCGCATGGGCGGTGCTTTGAACGTTGTGGGTAACCTCCTGGATAGTCGCCGCCATCTGCGCGATGGCCGTGGCGGACTGGTCGGTTTCGTTGCGCTGGCGGTCAAGCATCTGCGCCTGGGCGTCGGACAGATCAGCCGACTGCGCCGCCCGCGACTTCACCCCGACGCCGGCGTCGACCAGGCGGGTCAAGGCGGTTTGCAAGCGGGCCTCTTCGCTGATGATGGCCATGTCCAATTGGCCCTGCAGGCCCAGGTTGTCGCTGTAGGTCAACGCCACCAACGGGCTGGTGAAGGCTTTCGGGTGCTCGCCAAGTGTGCGCCGAATGGCCTGGCTGTGGTGATGCTCGACCAGGTACCAGGCCAGCAACAGGCTGCTCATCAGCACCCCCAGGGCCGCGTAGGGCGGCAGCCACAGGTAGCTTGCCGCCGACAGCAGGCCCGCGCCGATCAGTGGCCAGCCGTGCCCCATTTCATGCCCTAGCCGCGCCGCCCACGACACCGGCGAACGACCGGACCGCAAGCGCGCGTAAAGCGCTTCGGCACGGCGAATCTGCTCACGTGTCGGCACTGAACGCACCGACTCATAGCCACTGACCCTGCCCTGCTCATACACCGGGGTGACGTAAGCGCTGACCCAGTAGTAATCGCCGTTTTTGGCGCGGTTCTTGACCACACCCATCCAGGGTTTGCCTTGCTTGATGGTGTCCCACATGTGCCCGAACACCGCCGGGGGCATGTCGGGGTGACGCACCAGGTTGTGGGTCTGGCCGACCAGTTCGTCGTAGGTAAAACCGCTGATCGCCACGAAGGCGTCATTGCAGTAGGTGATGCGGCTGTTGAGGTCCGTCGTGGAGATCAGGCGTTGATCGCTGGAGAAGGTTCTTTCGTGCTCAGTGACGGGCAAATTCATGCGCATCTTGGGCGATCCTTGCAGGATGAAATAGGGAGGAATCATCAGCGCAAGTTGATGTTTAGCAGAGCGCTATCAGGTTAGCGGTCATGTTCTGTAGGAATTGAGCCCGTCCCGACGGAATGCATGAACAGGCTGTGTATCAGCCCACGTTCAGCTGGCTTTTAAGCAGGTCGCGGAACGTCTGAATCAACGGCTCGCGGCTGCGGCCACGACGAATGATCAAAGAAAAGGGTGCCTGATAGCCGAAGGTAGACGGCGACAACACCCGTAGATCGCCCTTCTCCACCCAAGCCTGGGCGTAATGCTCTGGCAGGTAGCCAATGTAGGCACCGGAGAGAATCAGGATCAGCTGCGCCTCCATGCTTTCCACCGTCGCCGCACTGTGCTTGAAGCCATGCCGGGCCAGCTCTGCCTGGCTCCAGTAGCCACGCCCGACCATGCGCTGCTGGGTCACCACCTGCTCAGGGATGCGCCGCTCGTTGAACAACGGATGGCGGCTGCTGCAGTACAGCCAGTGCTGCTCACGGTACAGCGGCTGATAAACCAGGCCGCTCATGCGCGAAGAGAATGCCCCGATGGCGAGGTCGAGGCGGTTGTCCTGTACACCCAATTGCAGTTCGTACGGGCTGGACACCGACAGGTGCAAGTGCACCGCCGGGTGCTCCTGGCTGTAGGCGCCGATGGCTTCGGCCAGAGGCAGCGCGCGGTCACCCACGGTGGAGTCGATCACGCCCAGGTTGAGCGTGCCGCGCAGTTCACCCTTGAGGGCCGCGGCATATTGCTCGAAGCCATCCAGCTCGGCCAGCAGGCGCAGGCTCTCCTGATGGAACAGCTCGCCTTTGCTGGTGAGGCTGAAACCGCCGCGACCACGGTGACACAGCACAATCCCCAACCCGCCCTCCAGCTGGCTCATGTAGGTGCTGATGGCTGACGTCGACAGGTTCAAATCGCGCTGGGCGTTGGCGAAGCCCTGGTGACGCACCACGCTGACGAAGATGCGCAGCAGTTTCAGATCGGGCAGGGTCGAGGTCATGGTGCAACGGTTCCGCAACAGTAAATGCGTGAAGTCTAACTGGTTGCGCGGGCATTAGTTCAGAAATTCCTGAAGTAAGTATTTGCCGGTAGCGATTCTTCCTACGCACTACCTTGCGCAAACTCGGCCGAAATGTCCTGCCCGCCGGCACAACCAGACTACACAGGCGCGCCGCGGCACAGGTTCGAACAAACACAACAATCGACCGACTGATGAGGCCCACCGTGGACAAGACTCTCCACCAACCACTGGGCGGCAACGAAATGCCGCGTTTCGGCGGCATCGCCACCATGCTCCGCCTCCCCCACCTGCAAAGCGCCGCCGGCCTGGATGCCGCATTCATCGGCGTGCCCCTGGACATCGGCACTTCGCTGCGCTCCGGTACCCGCTTCGGACCGCGTCAGATCCGCGCCGAGTCGGTGATGATCCGCCCGTACAACATGGCTACCGGGGCTGCGCCATTCGACTCGCTGTCGGTCGCCGACATCGGTGACGTGGCCATCAACACCTTCAACCTGCTCGACGCCGTGCGCATCATCGAAGAAGCCTACGACGAAATCGTCGAGCACAACGTTATCCCGATGACCCTGGGCGGCGACCACACCATCACCCTGCCGATCCTGCGCGCCCTGCATAAAAAGCACGGCAAGATCGGCCTCGTGCACATCGATGCCCACGCCGACGTCAACGACCACATGTTCGGCGAGAAGATCGCCCACGGCACCACCTTCCGCCGCGCTGTGGAAGAGGGCCTGCTCGACTGTGACCGCGTTGTGCAGATCGGCCTGCGCGCCCAGGGCTACACCGCCGACGACTTCAACTGGAGCCGTCGCCAGGGCTTCCGCGTGGTGCAGGCCGAGGAATGCTGGCACAAATCGCTGGAACCGCTGATGGCCGAAGTCCGTGAAAAAGTCGGCGGCGGCCCGGTTTACCTGTCGTTCGACATCGACGGTATCGACCCCGCTTGGGCCCCAGGCACCGGCACGCCTGAAATTGGAGGCTTGACCACGATCCAAGCGATGGAGATCATTCGCGGCTGCCACGGCCTGGACCTGATCGGCTGTGACCTCGTCGAAGTCTCCCCGCCTTACGACACCACCGGCAACACCTCGCTGCTCGGCGCCAACCTGCTGTTCGAGATGCTCTGCGTGCTGCCGGGCGTCGTGCGTCGCTGATCCTGGCGATAGCACGACGCCGCTTGACTGCAATACCCCGGCAGGAGCCATGAGGGAGGGCCACTGAGGCCCGCCAACACAAGACTAGACCGCCGGGTGGCGCTAAGCCCGTGCGGTCGATCTCGCCATAATAAAGATAATCGGGAGACCCCCAATGGCCTTGGACATCATCGTTGTAATGATCTATACCGCCGGCATGCTCGGGCTTGGCTGGTATGGCATGCGTCGGGCAAAAACCCAGGAAGACTACCTGGTGGCCGGACGCAACCTCGGCCCGACCCTGTACATGGGCACCATGGCCACTACCGTACTCGGCGGCGCCTCCACCGTCGGCACTGTGCGCCTGGGCTATGTCCACGGCATTTCAGGCTTCTGGCTGTGCGCAGCCCTGGGCCTGGGCATCATTGCCCTCAACCTGTTCCTCGCCAAACCGCTGCTGCGCCTGCGCATCTACACTGTGACCCAGGTTCTGGAACGGCGCTACAACCCGATGGCACGCCAGGCCAGCGCGGCGATCATGCTGGCGTACGCGCTGATGATCGGCGTGACCTCGACCCTGGCCATGGCGACCGTGCTGCAAGTGCTGCTCGAGTTGCCGTTCTGGATGTCGCTGATGCTCGGCGGCGGCGTGGTGGTGCTGTACTCGACCATCGGTGGCATGTGGTCGCTGACCCTGACCGACATCGTCCAGTTCGTCATCAAGACCGTCGGCCTGATGTTCATCCTGTTACCGGTGTGCCTGTACAAGGCCGGTGGCTGGGACACCTTGGTGGCCAAACTGCCTGCGGCCAGCTTCCAGCTGACCACCATCGGCTGGGACACCATCATCACCTACTTCCTGATCTACTTCTTCGGCATCCTCATCGGCCAAGACATCTGGCAGCGCGTATTCACTGCCCGTGACGAGAAGGTCTGCCAACGTGCCGGTACCACCGCAGGCGTTTACTGCGTGGTGTACGGCCTGGCGTGCGCCCTGATCGGCATGGCCGCGCACGTACTGATGCCCGACCTGGCCAACCCAAACAATGCCTTTGCGGAGATGATCAAGAGCACCCTGCCCGATGGCATTCGTGGCCTGCTGATGGCGGCGGCCCTGGCGGCCATGATGTCGACTGCCAGCGCCGGCCTGCTGGCCGCGTCCACCACACTGACTGAAGACCTGCTGCCCAAGCTGCGTGGCGGCAAGCAGTCGAGCCTGGCCATCAGCCGCCTGTTCACCCTGCTGACCGGCCTGGTGGTACTGGGTATCGCCTTGGTGGTGAACGATGTGATCAACGCCCTGACCTTGGCCTACAACCTGCTGGTCGGCGGCATGCTGATCCCGCTGATTGGTGCGATCTTCTGGAAACGCGCAACCACCGCAGGCGCCATCGCCAGCATGTCGCTGGGCTTCGCTACTGCGCTGCTGTTCATGTTCAAGGATGGGCTGGAAGCCAACACGCCGATCTACTACAGCCTGGCAGTTGGCCTGGTGAGCTTTGTCGCAGTCAGCCTGATGTCGCGTAAATCGATGGCAGCAGTCAAGCTGGCCTGATACGCACTAGGCCATATAGACGATTCACCGCAACAAAAAGGCCGCCGCATCAGCAATGATGCGGCGGCCTTTGTCATTTCAGCGACGGCGCGGTTGGCGCTTGCGCTGCTCTTCATCAGTCGGGATCGGCACCGGCTGCAGGGGGGGTGGAATCAACCCCAGTGCGACAGCCAAGTCGTGGAGCCAGTTGAACAGTGGTTTCTTCATAGTGCCCCCTTGACGGGTCAGCCTCACGGTCAATCAATCCAGTGATGTTTCATACAGATCATAGCCCGATGTCCTGTATTGCGCATGCATCTGGTCTTAGAGATAAGGGCCATTTTGACGCGGATCAAGCCTGAACGGCGCATTCCGACGATTGGTTAATCGTTTCGCTTTGTTGCAGATCGATCCAGGCCTGCAAATTTGCCCCACGCATGCCCTGGCGCCACATCAACCACGTGACCGCCTGATCGAAGGGTGCCTGCAGCCGGTGGACCCGCACCCGGTCGCGCCCAGGCAGGCTGTCGAGCATGGACTGCGCCATCATGGCCACGCCCGCGCCGGCAATCACGCAGGCCAGCATGCTCTGGTACGACTCGATCTCCATCACCCGCCCCATCGGCGTATGGGCGTGGGCGTACCAGGCCTCAAGGCGCATCCGGTATGAGCAGCCCTGGCGGAAGGTGAACACCGCTTTGCCTGCCACGTCTTTTGCCGTGTGCACGGGCGGGTGTTCGGGGCTGGTGATCAACACCAGCTGTTCCTCGCACAGCGGCACACCGTCCAGCCCGGCCAGGCTTGGCGGGCCATCTACCAAGGCCGCGTCCAGGCCATGGCTGAGCAAGCCCTCGAACAGCTCACCGCTGGGCGCTGCACGCACCTGCAGGTTCACCGCCGGGTACGCCTGGTGATAACGCGCCAGCAACGCCGGCAGGTGGGTGGCTGCGGTGCTGTACATGGTGCCCAGCACAAACTCCCCCGCCGGCTGGCCACCTTGCACGGCCGCCATCGCCTCTTCACGTAGCGCCGACAAGCGATTGGCGTAGTCCAGCAGCACCTTGCCCGCGGGCGACAATTGCAGGCGCTGGCGCTCGCGCAGAAACAGCTCCACGCCCAATTGCTCTTCGAGCTGGCGCAGGCGCGTCGACAGGTTCGACGGCACCCGATGCAGGCGCTCGGCGGCGCGTGTGACCGAACCTTCCTCGGCCACCGCCTGGAAGATGCGCAGTTGGCTGAACTCCATACCTTTCTCCAAAACAGAACAACTTCATCATCATTATTCAATTTTATTGAATGCGAAAGCCCCCTAACCTGCCATCCATCGCTTACCAACGTGCAGGAGCCCTTCCATGTCGCCCCGTATACAACTGCTGGCCAGCGCCGTGGCGCTGATGATGGCCATGGGCATCGGCCGCTTCGCCCTGACCCCACAACTGCCGCAACTGATCGCCGAAGGCCAGTTCGACCTCACGGCCGCCGGGCTGGTCGCGGCGGCCAATTACCTGGGTTACTTCATCGGTGCGGTGGATGGCATGTTCGCCCGCAAGCCTGCCCAGGTACGCCTGCGCCTGCAGGGTGGCCTGTGGCTGTGCGTGCTGTTGACCTTGGCCTCGTGGGCCGCCGATGGCTTCTGGAGCCACCTGCTGTTGCGCTTCGGTACCGGCGTGGCCAGCGCCTGGGTATTGGTGATGATCACCAGCCTCAGCCAGCAGGTTGCCAACGCACACCATCAACCCCGCTTGGGCGCTTTGGTGTTTGCCGGGCCGGGCCTGGGGATCGCCGTTACCGGGCTGCTGGCACTGGTTGCGCATGGGCTGGGTCTGGGTTCGGCAGCGCTGTGGCTGATCTACGCGGTGGCGGCACTGATGATGCTGTTGGCCGTACGGCCCTGGTTGCCGCAGGCGCAAGCGCAAACGGTGCACCCGGCCACTGCGCAGCCCGGTAGGGTAGGCAATGCTGGGATTGCGCGCCTTGGGCTGGTCTATGCCTTGTACGGCGTTGGTTACATCCTGCCGGCCACCTTCTTGTCACAGATGGCCAACCAGCAGTTTCACGGCCAGTGGATGGCCGACCTGTTCTGGCCGGCCTTTGGCCTGGCAGCCGCGCTGGGCGTGCTGCTGGTGAGCGTGCGCCGGGCCGGCCGGACCTCTGCCTGGCTGACCGCCACCCTGTGGCTGCAAGGGATCGGCGTGCTGGCATGCCTGATGGGCGGTGGCCTTGGCTTGGGGTTGGGTGTGGTGCTGTGCGGCGCGCCGTTCCTGGCCTGCATGCAGCTGGTGATGCAGCGCTCGCGGGAGCTGGCGCCGCACGCGACGCAGCGTAATGCCGGGCTGCTCACTGCGTGCTTTGCACTCGGGCAACTCAGCGGGCCGTTGTTGGCGGCAGTCAGCAACCACTACTCGGGGAGCCTGCAACTGGCGTTGCTGCTGGCTGCGAGCGGGTTGGCAGTGGCCGGGGTGTTGGTGCTGACTGCAGCCCATGCCAACCCCAGCTGCCTGGCGGCCCCTTCAACCACTGCGCAATCCGTGTAGGAGCAGCCTTGCGCTGCGAAGAGGCCAGTCGCAACAACGTAGATGCTCGCTGCTGCCACTGGCCTCTTCGCAGCGCAAGGCTGCTCCTACAGGGGTTTCGGTTGACGGTCAGTGAAGCCTAGGGCAGCGGCTATCACCCCACCCATTTGCGCAATTGCTGCTTCACCCAAGGCTCTGCGCTCACCAGCACTACGCCAAGCAACACCATCACCGCGCCAAGTACGAAGTTCACACTCAGCGGCTCATCCAGCAGCAGCACGCCGAACGTGACGCCGAACAGCGGCGTGATGAACGAAAACACCGCGAGGTTCGACGCCAGGTATTTGCGTAACAACCAGAACCAGGTCAGGTAGCTGACAAACGACACCACGATCCCTTGGAACAGCACACTGCCCACCGCCAAAGGCGTCAGCGACACCGCGCCGATCTGGCCGCTGAGCAAGGCAATCAGCAGCAACCCGGCAAAGCCCACCGCCAACTGATAGAAGAGGGTCAAGGTCGCCGGCGCTTCCGAAAGCCGGGAACAGCGCACCACCACCGTCGTCGCACCCCAGGCCAGCCCCGCCACAACGCCAAAGGCATCGCCCAGCAACGTGCGGCTGTCCATTTCTTCAAACGACATGCCACCGGCAAACGCAGTGGCAATCCCGCCGAAGGCCAGCAAGATCCCCAACCACTGCAGCAGCCGCAGCCGCTCACTGGGCAGCATGAAGTGCAGGCCCAACGCCGTGAAAACGGGTGCCGTGTAGAGGAAGACCGACATGTGCGCTGCCGACGTCAGCTTCAACCCTTCAGCGATGAACAAGAATTCGACACCAAACAACCCACCCGCCAACAGCCCGGCGCGCCAAGTGCTGCCCACCTGCTCCCAACCACCGCGCCAGCAGATCATCAGGCCCACCAGCACGGCGGCGATGCAGTTGCGCAAGGCGGCCTGCATGACCGGAGCGATGTCGACGGCAGCCGTCTTGATCAGCACTTGCTGGCAGCCCCAAATCAGGCATAACCCAAGCATGACCTGGAAAGCGAAGGCGTCGGGGTTCTTCCGGGCCGCGCTCATCGGCGGGCCTTTGGGGTAATCATTGGCATGGGATCAGCTCGGCAGTCTTCAAAGACTGCCGATTATCGGGTTTACAGGCCCACCCGTGCCACCCTCAAAACGACCTCAAGCAATCTGTGCCTTCGATGACACCTGCTCAAAGGTCGCTTCATCCAACGCATCGGCTTGTTCATCCAAGACCTGACGCGGGTGCTCGAAGCCCGGAATGCTGCTGTCGATCAGGCTCAACAGGCGCGAACCGCGTTCGCTGAGGACGAAGTTTTCGCCGTTGCCCCCCTCTTCATCAGGACGACTTTCGATAAAGCCTCGCTCGAACAGCAGTTTTTCGTATTCGCAGGCCCGGGTCTTCAAGTGGTCCAGATCGCCTATCGGCTGGCCTTTGGCGGCTAGCGCCGCGGCGTGCTGCTCGGCGTAGGGGCGTGGCGTAAAGCTGTGACCAGCGCTGTTCTGCACTTCATGCAGCAAGCGTTCGATCAAGTCCCAGTCGTAGGTGGTGCTCATGGCGGCAGGCTCCTGCTGTGGACGGAAGGGGTACACAGGTTGGGACCTGCCTGCGGCGGGTCGTGTTCAGAAAAAAACAGAAACCATTTGATGCGCTAGCCCCTTGTGATTTATAAACTACATTCACCCAATGAAGAAGATCGAATCCAGCAGTTTCAGACATTGGGTGCATGGGCTCCGGGACGAAATGGCGCGTATCCGGATCATTGCTCGTATTAACCGTTTGATGGAGGGCCTGCCTGGTGACGTCTTGGCAGTTGGCCACGGCGTGAGTGAACTCCGAATTCAACAAGGTCCGGGCTACCGGGTGTACTTTCACCAAGCAGGCGATACGTTGGTAATACTGCTTTGCGGCGGGGACAAGAGCAGCCAGCGGCGGGACATCAAAGCGGCTCACGAAATCCTGCGTTCCTGGAGGATGCAAAATGACTGAAACATTTTTTGAGTTCGATGCGGCCGATTACCTGACCACACCGCAAGCCATTGCTCAATTCATGTCCGATGCGCTGGAGACGGGTGATGCCAGCTACGTGGCCAAAGCCGTTGGCGTAGTGGCTCGTGCAAAAGGGATGAGCGATCTGGCGAAAGAAACCGGCTTGTCTCGTGAGCAACTTTACCGGTCGTTCAGCGAACACGGCAATCCGACCCTTAAATCGTTCCTCGCAGTCATGAAGGCGTTGGGTATAGACATGACGGCAAAACCTCACCTTGCACACTAACTGTTGGTTATCTTGCACCTGCGGGTTATCGAGCCCGCCGGTCGTCCAGGCTGAACTTCAAGGCATGTACCGCCCTCCACCGCGCATAGCCAACGCAAGAGGTAGAAAGGATGAAATCGCTGCTGCGCATCACCTGTGCAACCGCCTTGCTCTGCGCCCTGCCCGCTTGGGCCTGTACGCCGGAGGAGGCCACCCAGAAGCGCGAAGAACTGGCCGGGCTGGTCAGCCAGCTGACCGAACAGAACCCGCAGAAGGCCAAGGAGATCAACGATGAGCTCCAGGGTATGGAGCTGGGGACGGCGAGCAAGGACCTGCCGGACAAGTGCCAGCTGATCGATACGCGAATCAAGGAACTCAAGGCCGCAGAGCGCAAAGCCGAGTAATTACGGGCATTTCACCAGTCCGTTGTTGTTCGCACTCGTTCGTCTGGGTTCGCCACTATCCGGCCTAAAACTGTATATTCTACCGTGACCACAGACCCGTTACGGCACCGGATATACAGTTATGGCCACCCAGCCGAAGAAAGCCGCCAGCGCGGCAGCAAAGAAGCCGCTCACCGATTCCACGGTGCGCAGCGCCAAGCTCGGTACCCATCCAGACGGTACTGTGCGTGGCTTGTCCCTGATCGTGACGGAAACCGGCACTCGGTCCTGGCGGCTGCGCTACTGGGTCGACGGTAAGGAGTTCGTTCACACGCTGGGCCGCTTTTACATCCTCAAGGAGGGTGTTCCGCTGCCGAGCGATCACATGGGGCTGCAGGACGCTCGCAGCGCAGCTGTGGGCGTGAAAGCCGGTGCCCGTGACGGCATCCATCCGAAGGCCGAAAAGCAGGCCAAAGTCGCAGTCAGGCGTGCCGAGCAGGCACAGACCTTCCGGGCCGTGGCGGTTGAATTCGTCGAGCACAACCTGACAGCCAACGAGTGGTCACCCAGCACCGAAAAGGGCCACCGCTACGCACTGGCCGCCATCTACGGGATCACCGTAAACGGCGTCCCAGTTGGCGATACCCCCATAAAGCAGATCAACCCTGAACACATCAGGCAGGCCTTGCTGCCCTATCAGAAATCGGACCCAAAGCGCCCTACCGCCGAGCGCTACGCATTCAGCGTGATCAAGCGCGTGCTGGACTACGCCAAGGTAGCTCGCTACGTGGAAAGCAACGTCGCTGACGGCTGCGAGGGACTGATATCGAAGCGCAAGAAGGGCGAGCCGCGTGCCAAGAGCCACCACGCGGCGATCCTCGACCCTGCGGACCTGGGTCACTTCCTGTGCAAGCTGGAGGCACACCCGCTGCGCAGCCCGAGCTGGTACGGCATGCGATTGCTGACCATGCTGCCGGTACGGCCGAGCGAGCTGGCGACGATGCGGTGGGCGGATCTGGACCTGGACACCGGCTGGTGGGACTACACCATGCCGAAGGTCGACAGGCTCCACCGTGTGCCCCTGCCCCGCCAAGCGGTCGAAATCCTGCGCGAGCTTCGAGAGCGGCGCATGGGCCAGGCCGAATATGTGCTGCCCTCTCGACTCGCACCGGATAGAGCAATGCACCCGGAGAGCATACGTCTGCTGCTGACCAAGCAAATGGAATACAGCGTGGGCACGGTGACGCCCCACGGATTCCGCGCCACCTGGCGAACACTCGGCAAACGACACCTCAAGTTAGACCCCGATGTGCTGGAACTGGCGATGGGGCACGAAACGAAAGACCCCCTCGGCGGCGCCTATGACCGTGACGACCTTATGCCGGAGCGGATCGAAGCCATGCAGATCTACGCTGACTGGCTGGATCAACTACGCGAAGAGGCCAAGCTGACGAGCGGCAATAGCACGACGGTTCAAGAACCGTTGCATAACCAATGATACCGGACTATCGTGAATGCACTTGATAGGTGACTGCAGGAAGCGGAGCACCTAACCCACGCTATCCCCGCCCCAAGGCCCGCCATAGGAGCCTGACAGGTAGATCGAAGCGCGACACGGAAGAAACAGTCGCCATCGGGATCAGCAAGCCAGCCACAGCGCTCGGCTCGTTGATTTCGAGGTCTACCATGAACGCACCGCAAACCCAAAACGCCGTCCCCCCTCGCACCAGCCGCTACGGGCAGCTGCGCGACATCCTGCAAATCCTCCCGGTCGGCCGCACGACTGTCTACGAGTGGATGAAGCTCGCAGACGACCCCTTCCCAGGCACTATTTCTCTCGGCGGACTGCGCAGCACAGGGCGCGCCAAGGTTGCCGTATGGGATCTTGAAGAAGTCTACGCCTGGCTCGACCGGCAAGCGCAAAAACCGCGCGCTTGCGGCACTAAGCCAATGCAGCAAACCGCATGAACGTGACCGCGCCGTCAGAGCGCAGCACCGCAACCACTTATGGGCGTCCATTGGCCAACAAGAACCCGGACAAGCGCCGTAAGCGCTGCCGGGCTAAAGGATGACTCCATATGAATAGCTTTACATCGACCGTCGACTTCACCGCAGCCGGTGCAGCCTCACTGATTGCCAGCATGGCGCGCAACCGCCAGGACGGCGCCGCCAACCAGCCATTGGCTACCCCTGTGCCAGTAACGGCTGGAGCGGACACCAACATTGTGCCGCCACCCACTCCGCAATCAGAGCTGAAAGCCTACCCTTGGCCAGATGCTATATCGAGGGCTCAGTTGGACAAGCTTTCAGGGGACTTCGCGATAGTATCAACGGGGGCCACCAGCCAAGCCTTACACAAAAAGAGCGGTGACCGCATGGCGCGCGATGGCTTCGGGCAGCACACCGCCGAGTATTATGGCGAAGTGACGTTGGAGTGGCTGGTCCCCGCCAGCGAGGGCGTACCAGCCGCACGCATGCAGAAGACCGTTCCCATTGGTGATTGGTGGCTTGGGCACAAGTGGCCTGGGCGCCGGGTGGTGAGACGCACCACGATGGAACCCACCAACGACCCGGAGCGCACTGGAGACGCAAGGTTCGGCTACCAGTACCGTGACCCCGAAGTGCTGAATCTTTGGTACGTCTACAAAGAAGACATGGCAACCCCTGCCGAGGGCGTCACCCTGGATGACCCACGCGTGCAGATATTCATAAACCAGCTACGCCGCTTCTGCGGGTTCGCCCCGGACTGCAACCGCACTGTAACGTTCTTCCTCGCCGCGTATGCCTGGATCTACCAACACCCTGAGGTCAGGTTGCCGTGGTTCACCGTGATGTACTCGGAGTACGGCGGCACCGGCAAGTCGAAGCTCTTCAAGCTATTCATGCGTGTGTTCGGCGCGGATTTGGTCTCGTCCTGCACGGGCGAAGACCTGAACGAGAAGTTCACGGAGCTGACGGACCACAAGCGGGTGGTCTTCGTGCATGAGATGCCGCAATCCGCAAGCCGATCAGCGATTGGGTACGAGCGGTTCAAGAGCCGGACTACCGAGGAATACGTGGCCTCGCGGCAGATGCGCATCGGGTCAAAGCAGGTACGCAACTTCACGCACTATGTAATCTCGACGAACAACCTCGATTGCTTGCCCCTCGCGCAGGGTGATCGCCGTGCTCTGGTGATGGTGGATCATGGGCAGCCGCTAACCCTGGCAGAACGGGTCGCCTGGGAGAATTTCTGTTCAGGTGAGGAAGGTCCGGAGCTGGTGGCTGGCCTATTCGCTAACTGGCAGCACCCCGACCACTACAACCCGTTTGATGACGTGCCGCAGACAGCCGGCGCACTGGAGATGCAGCAGGAATCGCGCAATCCGCTGGTGGCACTCCTCGCGGAATGCTTCGCCGAGGGCAAAGATTTCTTTGCCAAAGACATTGGTCGCGCTCAGGACATATGCGCACAGCTGGGCACCCTCTATTCCACCGCAACTAGAGGCCTGGACCTGACCCCATCGTCGGTGAGCCGGGCAGCGCGCAAAGCAGGTGCCGTCCAGGTAGGTAGCCCCACCAATGCCAGCCGTAGAGCACTGTGCTGGCGCAGACAAACGTACTGGCAAGGCAAAAAGCCAGAGGTTGTTTATTCCTACCTCATGGAGAACACCGTCCCTGACGACCTCCCGAAAGTCGAGGGGGTGGATCATGAGTAAGCGACCGAACGTGTTCGGGGAGGCGGCACTGGCGGCATACAAAAAGCGTCAGGCCAGGACCGGCGTTGTCGGCTGCTTTCGCCCCGGCAGCCCGCTCATCGAAGCCGCCAAGGCCGACCCTGAGTCAGCGGTGATGGACCTCGACTGGCTGGAAAGGACATTGGAGAGCATCCCGGTGAAGAAGCTGGAGTCTTTGCGCGAGATGTTCAGGGTTTTCGAAGATCACCCACGCGGCAACACGGCGGTGTTCAAGGTGCTGATGCTCTACCAGTTCCTCAAGGATGCCGAATCCCGAGGGCACCTGGCTCGGTTGCAGAAACCAGTTACGGGTCCAGCCCCACGACGGATGACCGACGCCGAAGTGGCCAGGGCGCGTGAAGCCCTCAAGCAGTATGCCGTACCAGCCGACTTTAAACCGTGGGACTTCTCGGAGGATTGAGGCCATGCCCAGTACAACCAGCAGCACCGCCCCATTAACCCCGCCCACGTTCTCCTTGTGCACCTACGGTGCAGTACGGCAGCGGGTAGCTGATAACGACACCGCCATTCAACGCAGTACGGAAGCGGCTGCGCGCAATTCAGCCAAGCGCAGGGCACAACACGAGGTGGACATGCTCGCGATTGAGTATGCCAAGATCATGATGCAGAAGAGCATCGACGAGGCGCTCAACCCGGCGACGGATGCACGCCTACGGCGGGATCTGCGGAACGACGTGCTGAACCGGGGTATCGGCAAGGTGGCAGAGCCCGAAAACCCGGACAAGAAGAAGCCCGACGAATCGCCGATGGTGGAGTGGCTCAAGATGTTGGCGGCGTTCAACCATGGTCCCGTCATCGTCGAGGCCAGCCGCAAGCCGCAGCTCGGGCACACGCGTCACGAGACTATCGAGCACGAAGCTACCCGACCCGAACCGGTGGCCGTCGTGCAACACCAGGCAGCGCCTATCAGCGATGAGGACATGGATTTCGATCAACTGATGGAAGACATCACCAAGGGTGGAAGACCATAAATCGCCGCCCCACTACAGCGCAAGGCGCGCTGATGCACATCAAGAAGCAGCTGGGCCTACGCCATGTAGTAGGCCTGGTCGACCCTGACGCGCCGCTGCTGTCCGCTCGCGAGCGCTGCGAGCAGTACTTGGCCCGGCACCCTGTCGGCGAGCAGCTGCGTGTGCTGAACATCGCATCAGGGCGCATCGACGCCGCGTGTGCCAGCCCTGACGATATCGTCGAGGCGCTAGCGGAAGTTGTGGATGGAGCTGCATAAACTACGCTGAGCATGGTCCACAAGGAGGATGACGACCATGTTCGACCCAGACCTGGAACGAAAGAAAGCCCTGATCGAGCGCATGAACGACCCCGCAACCAGCGCAGAAGAGGCGCTTGAGCTTGCCAATGAACTGCTCGACCTCGAAGACCCGGCCCTTGTGCAGGAACTGGCGCGCCAGCACATCGCTGCTGCAGCGGCAGTGCTGAAGGAAATTGCGGAGAACGCAGATGACCCTGTGTTTCGCCAACAGGCAGCCGAAACCCTCAAGACCCTGCACGACTTCCGTCGCGACCATGGATAGCGGCCACCTGCCCCTCTCGCTATGATCGCTGGCTATTTGCCACGGATAGAGCGAAGGGGGTTGTAATGACGAGTTTGTGGAAACCGGTAGGTGGAGTTTTTACAGCCTCGTCGTCGTGGCTGCCTAGTTTTGGCTGGTCGGTTGACTACTGGGATTTATTTACGACCGTTGTGGGCGCTCTGGCGGGTGCATGGCTGGGTGCCTGGGCGGCCCAACGGATTGCAGGCAGGAATAAACTTCGTGATGAGTTACGGGGCGAACTGCGCAGTACTAACGCAGGCATCATGCTGTCCCACACGATTGCAAACGTCGCGTATGCATTTAAGAAGCAGCACATTAAGCCATTGAAAGATTCTTATGATAAGGACTGCATGGCATTCGAGTTGTACAAACAAGAAAGGGCAGCAGGTCGTGGGAAAGAAGCGTTCGAGATGGCACCCAACCTCGACCGGCTCGACGAAATCAGGCCACAGATCGCCGCCCTTCAAGACATCGTGATGGGGAAAATCACGACCACTGGCCGCGCCATTGCCTCTTTCACGGCGCTTGCTGACGCCGTCGAGAATCTGAACACCGCGCTCCGGGGGCGAAACGGACTTATTGATAAGATCAAGGAAGAGAAGCTGCCATTAGGTGCCCAGGTGGAGCATTTCTACTTCGGTATCCCTTATGCAAAGGGGAAAGCTAACCTTGAATATGGCTGCTATGTTGAAGCCCTTTCGCTTTACACGAATGACGCAATATTTTTTAGCATGAAGCTAACTGATGATCTGCGCGAACACGGCCTGCATGTAGTGAAGAAGTACAAAAAGGATTTTCGCGATGAAGCTCCAGGGGTAAGTAGCTTCGACTGGAGCAAGGCAGAGCGGGAAGGCTTACTCCCTAAAGATGAAGATTACGAAAGCTGGCTTTCGGGGTTTCAGGCGCCACCTAAAACGGAGAGCCTCAGCCGGTGGGAGCGCTGGAAGCGCTTCGCGTTTCGTACTGGCCCGGCGAATTAAGGGCATCCCTGCCACTGCTGCGCATCAGTCAGTAACCTTCCTGTGTGGTGCCGGGCGTTGCGACTCCGGCACACCGCTGCTGCCTTTGCCGCGCCCAGGCTTCTGCGGCTCGGACCTGGGGAACATGGTGTCTCCGGTCGGAACCGGGCGTCTGGTGGTGCCATCGCGTTTATCAATCATCTTGCTCACCTTAAGTTAAAGCACCGGTTGGGTGCCTTTCAGTTCAGCCTGCAGCATCTCCGCGATCTGGTCGGGGGTAAGCTGGGGCGAGAAGGCCATCGCTTGCACGCCGGCCCGGAAACCACGGCACAGAGCGCGAGCCCGCAACTTCTGATCGCGTGTGCCAGTGCGTTCCGCTACGCACTGCAGCGCAAACAGCACCTTGTCGATACGAAAAAGCCTGTCCTCGTACATGATCAAACCCCCGGCCCACTGTGTGCCGACCGCTTCATGCCGTCGACCAGGGCAGCGAACTCAGCGTCACTCATCGCGTTGACCTTGGCTGCAGTGAGCCGGCCGCCGCCTTCGTCGTAGGCACCAGACGGCAGGCTCGACAAGCTAGTCGGTGCGGCTGGGCGGGCCTGGCCAGGCACACGATGGCCAGGCTTGAACCCGAGCGCCTGTGCGCGCTCATATAAAGCTTGAGCAGGATTTCTACCCTGCGCCAGACACTGCTGCGCGTGAGTCATAAGCCCGTGGAGCTGTACTTGCTGAAGCTCCTGCTCAGTCGCCTGTGGATACGACTGGCGCAGGGCCTGGAGCACTTGCCCATTCACCGCGTCGAACGCCTGCCGGTAGTTGTCCTCGCCCACCTCGGCCATGAATGACTGCTCAGCTTGGGTGCCTGCCTGGATGACCTGCTGCACATGTGCGCGCTGCACCGCCACCTGCTGCTGGCCCTGCACGTCGGCAAGACGTTGTTCGAACTGACGCTCCTTCTGCTTGATGTAGCCTTCGGGATCCTCGGCGAAGTCGATGGGCTGTTCCTGCTGTTGCTGCGCCATTTGCTGTTGTTGCAACAGCATCTGTTCGAACTGTTGTTGCTGGGCCAGTTGCTGCGCACGAGCCTGGGCCAGGTCGGCTTCGATTGCCTGGCGCCGCCTGCGCTCTTCCTGCAGGGCGCCCAGCGGCACACTTCTGGGGCCGCGGTGCTGTTGCTGGTCGTCGTCGGTGTCGTCTTCCTTCACCACATGTGCGTCACGCAGCTCGGCGTAGGCGTCGTATTCTTCGACGGCAGCCGCCAGCTCGTTCGGCAGCGGGGTGTCGTCGTCGATTTCGTTCGGCACGCCTGCACCGCCAGTCAACTCGGCGCCCAGCTCTTCAAGGTATTCGCTCATTTTCGTGCTCCTTTGCGCGCAGTGGGTGCGTGCCGACCGGCATAGATCGGCGCAGCGCTGGGGTCGGCCTTCACAGTGTTGGCGTTCGGCACAGTGGGCTTGGCCTGTACCAGGCCGTAGCGCTCGGTTAGGTGGTCGATGCCGGCCTGGGTCGCGGCGTCGCGTTTCTGACCCTCAAGCGCTTCGTTCAGCTGCTGGATCAGTCGCGCCGTCTCTGCTCGGTGCTTGACCTCGGCACGGTAGGTGCTCAGTTCTTCATCGGTCAGCGGGCGGCGGCATACTTGTTCGGGGCTCCAGCCAAAGACGCGCCCTTGCCGGACCTTCTGACGCTCGGCGCGCTGGATGCGCAGGCACTGAACCAGCAGTTCGCCTTCGGCTTCGGTTATAGACGTGCACAGAATCGCGCGCGGTGCGGCGATACCGAGCACCGTGGTGATGTCCACCAGCGGGTCGTCGAGTATCACCATGAACGCATCGTTAGCGGTGCGTTCGATCCGGGCGCGGGCAGTGTCAACCTGGTTGAAGGTCGCGTCGTTGCGCAACTGCTCTAGGTGTTCGCGGGAATAAAAGGCCATGTCATCGTGCTCCTACCGCGTCAGCGAAGATGCGCAGCTGTTCGTCGCGGGCAGCGGACAGTGCGGCATTGAGGCTATCGAATCGGGTGTCGTCGCTCAGGCCAGGCCACGCCTTGTTGGTTATCAGGCGCTCGGCTTGCACCCGGAAGCGGGCGTTGGCGTTGTCGTCCAGTTCGGCCATCTGGTCGGCGGCCAGGCCAATCTGCCCGATGCTCGCCAGGTGCACACCCAGGCTGATTGGCACCCAGTTCAAATGGTCGAGCCATTCCTGTACCTGGTCGACCTTCGCGGTCAGTGGCTGCTTGGCAACAGTGATGCGGTCACGCAGTTGCTGGAGCTCATCCTTGCGGGCAGCGATCAGCGCCTTATGATCGGCGCCCTTGATCTGGTTGAGCGCGGTGTGTGCGGTACGCAGTGCAGCCTCTGCAACTAGAAGTTCAGCGGCGATGCTGTCGCGCTGATGCACAAGTGCGTCGACCCGGTGCTGGGCGTCAGCCACTGCGCGTTTGGCGTCTTGAATGGCGGTGTTCATCGGCGAGCCTCGCTCTGTTGGATGCTGGATTTCAGGCGGTCGAGCGGGCCACGTTTACCGTTGACCACGTAGGGAATCAGCGCGACCTTCACGGCGTTGCGCGCCTTGGTGACAACCTTGTCCAGGGCCTGCCGGCGCTGTTCGTCATCCAGGGCTTGCCATGCCTTGCTGCGCATCAGCGCAGCGGCGTCGCGGTGGATCAATTGGCCGGTGATCTGGTCGCGTTCGTGCACCTGCTCGGCCGTCAGCACATGCTTCTGCTTGCCGGAGATGAAAGAGTCCTGCTGCTTGCCAGGCGCCCAGCCAAGGCGACTTGCTTCCTTGCGCACCAGGTCATCACTCGGCTTGGAGATTGGGAACGGACCTGCCCGCCCGATCTGGCGATCAGCTTCCATGACCGGTTCGCCATAGACGTCGAGCTTTTGGGGCAGGCTTTCGCGCAGGCCCGGCAACCGGTACTTGAGCTGGTCGACGAAGCTGGCGCGGTCGGTTTCGCGCTGGTAGGGGTCCATGTACCGACCGACATGACTCAGGATCGTGGCAGGCTGCGCCAGGGTGGCGGCAGTACGGTTGACCCAGGCGTCACCATAGCGGTCTGGATCGCTCATGGCCTGCATCACACCGCTCAGGCCCTGGAGCCAGGTTTTCGAAGTGAAGTTGCGGCCAATCGCTTTCATGATGGTGGCGAAGCCAAGGGCCTGATCTTCGACACCGCTGGCGATGTCGGCGCTGATGCCCACCAGGGTGGCGAGTGGCTCAATCCGGCTGTAGTCGTACCACTCATCATTGACGCGGATTGTGTACGGCCTGTTGCCCGCCGCGAGCCAAGCCTTGCGTTTTTCTTCGTCCGAGGGGCCACCCCCGTTCAGCCATCCGCCCATTTGCCCGATGGCACCGAACGACATCAGCAGCGAGCCGATGCCCATGCGCGCCAGGGCCTCTTCCTGCACATGGCCACCTGCGCGCAAATCCTGGCGCACCTGCTTGAAGATCGGCGCGGCGGGGCTGTGCTTGGCCGCGTAGGTGATCAGGTTGGCCGGTGTCTTGAGGAACGGCACAACCAGGTTGCCAGTGCCATACGGCAGAGAGTGGCGCAGGTTGTTCACGGCTTGGGTGATCTTGCCGGCCTGGTTGTTGAAGGTGTGGAACAGGGCCGCGTCTTCGCCGGCTTCGATCAGTTCCTTGGGCGGGTCGGCGAGGATTTCTCGCGCACGCTTGTTAACGGCCAGCGGGCCTTGGCCTTTCACTTCGCTGGCGGCCATGCGGTAAGCGCCCGAGTAGCGAGCCATCCCGTCGTTCAAGTACTTGAAGAACTGGTCTTCCGACTGGAGCAGGCGCAGTGGCACACCCCACACCTTTTGGCCTGGGTAATCAGTGCGGTAGACCTCGGCCTTGTTCTCACCGCCGAACGCATCTTCGCCGGTGCGCCACGAATCGACCGCGCCGCGGGCACCGTTGACGGCGCCTTCGAGCATGCCGCCCAGTTGGTAGACGGATTCTCCCAAGCGGGTTTCGCCGTTCAGTCCTATAAGGCGCTTGGCTGCACCGATGCCACCGGCAACTGCGCGGGTTGGAACCTGCATCAGGCTGGTGGCCAGGTTGCTGATGATGTTCACCGCATGGGTGTCCGGGCTGGACAGCAGCAGCGACTTATACGCGGTCCAGAAACCATCGCTTCCAGCCTGGCGGGCCAGCTTGTTGGCGGCCTCAACACCACCCACGCGGGCAGCATTGGTCAGGGCATCAGCAATGGCCTTGGCGCCTTGGGCACCGCCCACGCCATCGAGCAAGTGAGACGCCTGTTTCATCGTCGTCACGTCGGCACGCATGATAGATAAGGCGCGGCCGATTTCAGCTCGGCTGGCCATGACAGCCTTCTGCGTGGTGCGCAGGTCGTTGAGGCTTTGCAGGAAGTTGGCCTGCTCGATCTCGCTGGCGTTGCCGCTACTGATCTTGGCGCCAAGGTCCAGAGTCTTGGTTGTTTGATCCTTGAGCAGACGTGTTGCCGCGATCTGTTCTTCGGCATTGAATGCCGCGCCTGCGCGGTGCTTGCGCAGCTTGTCGATAGTGGTCCCGGTAAGGGCGGCGAGTCGGCCAGTTTCTTCCCAGCTGATCGTGCCACGGCGGGCTGCGTCGATATCCGGGGCATCATCTGCCAGCAGGGCCAGGCTGCTGTCCATCTGGCTCTGGTCCATGCCCATCGACTCAAACAACGGACGCACATTGCTGGAGCCTGCGAACGGCGTTTTCGGGGCAATTGGCGCAGGTGCTGGGGTTTCCACCGGCATGGCCTGCTGCGCTTCGGGCTGGGCTGCTGGCAGCTGTGCTGCGGGGTCTTGAAGGGCGGCTGGGTCGGTGCGGTTGATGGCGTCCTGCTGGAGGCTGGTCATGCGGTCGACCACCGATGCACGAGCTTCTGGATTGCGCCCCATAGCGCCTGCCAGCACAGAGCCAGTCAGCGCATCCACCGCTAGGTTGGACGGGTCGAAAGGTTGCTGCATACCTTCTGGCATCGCCAGGTTGCGCAGGTGCCGGGTGACTTCCCCCGTAGCAGCGCCAACGGGCGCGCCAGTCGCGACACGCATTGCCAGGTTGCCAGGCAGCGCAGCGGGCAGCAGGCCCATGCCGATGTTCGCGGCACCAGCAGCGGCCGCACCTCCGAGCGCCTGCGGGAGCGATCCCGTCTGCGCCTCGATGTCGTGGCCGGTGTTGATCGCATCGGTTGCCGCTGGCACGGCCATGGTGCGAGCCGCCTGGGCTACTTCGCCGGCAACTCGCGGCAGGGTCGTCGCGGCGGCTTCAGCCATGGCCGGGGCGCGGGACAAGCCGCCAGTCGCCAGCATCGCCAACAGGTTGCCACCGAGGCCACCGACCCCGTGCATGACCTTGTCCGCCATGGAGGCATCAGCCGCAGGTGCAAGCGAGTCAGCGCGCTGCTGCAGCGGGTTCAGCACATGTTGGCTCAAGGCGTTTTGCGCCATGTTTGGCGCGTCGTCGGTGACCAATCCGTGCGCCGCGTCGAATGCTTGCGCGGCAGGGATGCCAAGGACGCGAGCAGCGGCAAGACCCATGTAGTCCACCGACCGCGCGGCGCCACGGTACAGCTCGCCGGGATTGAATCGGCTCATGTAGCCAGCGATGCCACCCAGTTCGGGGGCAGCATTCGGCACAGCGGCTGGGGCTTCATCCGGTAAGTCGTCGAAGTTCAGGCCTGCCGACAATGGCTTGGCCTGAACCTTCGGCACAGGGGTTGCCGCTTCATCCGGCAAGTCGTCGAAGGACATGGCCATGGTCAGATACCCGCCGCCTGGATCTGCTCAGCGGTGTAGCCCGCCTGCATCAGCCGGCTTACCACTGCCTGCCGGGACTTGCCCGATGCGATGGCAGCATTGGCTGCCTTGAGGTTGTCGTCAGCGCTGCCGGCAGGTTTGGTCTTCGCCCGCGCCAAGGAGCCGGCAGCGGACATCGGCATGACACCGACCGGGCCGGATTGCGGCGCGTAGCTCTGCAAATTGCCGTTACCAGGCAAGGCATCCAGACCGCTTTGCTCCGGCGCCGGGGCCAGTTCATCCGCGACGGCATCCACGGCCTTGTTGGTCTTGGCGCGACCGGGTGCGTACTTGCTGTACGGACTGCCCCAAGGCTCGAACTCGCCGGTTTGTGGGTTCAGGCGGTGATCCTGAATCATGCCGTTTGGCAGGTGCTCGGGGATCAACGTTGGCAGTGCACGCTGGCGTGGACCGCTCGACTGGGCGCCGCTATCACCGGCACCGATACGGGCCTGGCGCTGGTCGAACTGGGAGGCTTGCTGCTGCAGCTGGGCGGCACGGTGTTGCTGCAGGTTGTCGGCTTGCTGGGCACGGATCACTTGCTGCGGATCCAGCCCGTGCTGGGCCATCAGCCGCGCCATCGGCCCCAAGGTGGCGAGGAATTCCGGGTCACTGAACGCATCCTGCTGGCGTTGCTGCTGGTCGATGCGGGCCTGGGCCTGTTGCTGACGCATCTGATGGTCAGCCTGCTGTGTAGCAACCATTTGTTGGCGATATTCGTTCAGCGCTTGTGCACGCTGCAGCTCGCTCATGCCGGCCAGCGCCTGACCGAACCGGGCAGCACCACCAGGATTTCCAGCTTGAGGGCCGGAGGCGGCCAACAGGCTCATGCCGAGCTGACCCATCGGCGTGCCGGTGAGATTGCCAACGCCTTGGTTGAGTTGGGCCATCAGGTCTGCAAATGCCATTTCGGATGCTCCCCCGGCAGCCGCCGGTATCAGTGTGCGGTCACGCCTGCGGCTTTCTCAGCCATGGCGGCGGCAATCAAAAGTTCTTCATCGGTCATGAGGTAGCCGGCCATCCCCACACGCGGCCCGTAGTAGCGGCACCGAGGGTCAACGGGCGCAGGCGGCAGGTATTGGCACTGCGAACCGAGCAGGCTGTAAGCTCCACCAAGCGGTGCCACCGTACCCAGGTCGTCGGCGCTGACTTGCGCCATGGCACGACTCATCGGGCCAGGGAAGTTCAGAAGGTTCGATTTCATGGCGGTGGCCTCAGGCTGGAGTCGGTTTGTGATTGCGGGCGCGAGAGCGAGCACGGGCAGCGGCACGGCGTTCGGCGTCCAGATGGCGCTCATGGATCAGCGCAGCGGTGATGGCAGGACGCTCATGTTCAGGTGCATCTTCGGGGTGATCTACACCGTCGCGGTTGGGCACGAAGTAGAGGGAGCCCGCGATGTGCCGGTAACCTGGGAACGGGTTCCCCATGGCGGCCTCCGCTGGACGTGGGTCGAGCAATGCGGCTCGCAGGCGCAATTCCAAGTCGGTCCAGCCAGCGGTGCGCTTCTGGATCAGCTCGGCAAGCTGCGCGGTGGTCCACACCCTGGGCGGGCGGCCACTCTTGCCGGTGCGCACAGTGGTGGCAGGCAGCAGTTCGGGATGCTTGGCGAAAGTAGAAACGTCGAGGCCTGCGAGTTTGGCTAGCTCTCGGACGGTGCACAGCGCGGCGGTCGTGGATTGGCTCACTTATCGCTCCCCCCGAGTGATTTCGTGATGCCTTCACGTTATGCGGTTATGAGGGACTCGGAAGTACCGCCTGTCGGGTATTTGGCGCGTTTTTTGCCATGGTGTGAATCCGCATTCATAGATAACTGTTTTTATTGAATATTTAAGTTTTATATAGACTCACGGTTACACGGTTTCTAAAGGGGTGGCACAGTTTTCGGATTGCCGTTTGTCGGAATATATTTTTCGGATTTTTGAAAAACGAGCTCGGGATCACAGAAGCCTATTTACGTACAGAGCGACGCTCGGGGACGATACCCCACCCACCCACGGTCAAGTATTTCAGCCCCCTGTCACTCTTTTCCTGGCAAGTCGACCACCGCCTCGCCCTGCATGTGTCTCTCTCGCTGCGCCTGACCCACCTATTTGCAACGATCATCATTCGGTGATGATCACCCACAGGCTCCAGCTTGCCCCCTTATTTGCTGGGCTCTGACTGGTGCCAACAATCGAGCGCTAAACGCTACCACTGATCGGCCTGCATGTCGGTGCCAACAAATAGGCATTGACCGTTTGTTGGTGCTAGCCTAGCCTGGCACTACGTTTGTTGGCACTAGCTAGAGAGGTGATCACCATGAGGACGTTTGCGTATTGCAGGGTATCCACCAGTGACCAGACCGCGGAGAACCAAGTGCAGGAACTCACGGCCGCAGGCTTCGCTGTGGAGCTCAAGCGCATAGTCACTGAAACAGTATCGGGCAGCACAGTGGCTGCTCAGCGACCGCAGTTCGCGAAGCTGCTGGAGCGCATGGAAGAAGGCGACATCCTGTTGGTCACCAAGCTCGACCGCCTTGGACGGAACGCCATAGACGTGCAGTCAACGGTCAAGGAGCTGGCGAAGCGTGGGATCAAGGTGGTTTGCCTGGCACTAGGTGGTGTCGACCTGAACAGCCCAGCCGGCAAGATGACAATGGGTGTTCTTACGGCTGTTGCCGAGTTCGAGCGCGACCTGATCATTGAACGCACCCAGGCGGGCCTGCAGCGCGTGAAGAACGAAGGCAAGAAGCTGGGGCGACCGGTGGCTACCAGCACAGTGGAAAAGGTCCAAGCATTCAAGGAGGGGCGGTCACAGAGCGAAGTTGCCAAGCTGTCCGGGCTGAGCCTGACGACCGTGAAGCGCTACTGGAATGCTGGGTGATCGGGAGCTGGGCGCCAGGGATGGCACAGAGCCAGCACAATAATCAGTAATTGAAAAAATTACTGATTACGCTGAAAGGTGCGCTATAGAGCGGCTCCAAGCCCCCGTAATCAGTAATCAGTAATTTTTTCACTTAACAGTCAAAGCACCCCATACGGTCACAGCGTATGTATGTATATTTACTGATTTACTGATTTACTGATTATGAACGTTGTGCAACCGCTCTAGCACGGCACCCCTGTGCTAATCAGTAATTTCCAGCCTGTGCTAACTTACTGATTGCCGATTACGATCTGGGCCATGCCACTACCCCGCCCTTCCCTGCCCCTGAATACCGTGACCGAAACTGTATAGAGCTGCGACCAGCACTAGCCCGCCCACTTGTGCCGAAGCCCTTAACACGGGGCTTTCCAGTAACTACCAGCTGTGCAGCCGGCATTTGCCGGACAAGTGCCAGCTGATCGATACGCGAATCAAGGAATTGAAGACAGCGGAGAAAAAAGCGGAGTGACGCAGAGGCGGTAAAGGCCCTATCGCCGGCAAGGCGGCGATAGGGCTGCAGACGGCTTACTCAGCCGCTGGCGTGCGCTTTTTCAGCGGCGCCATGCCGTCGGAGCTGGCCAGTGGCGCATTGGCCTTTGGCTTAGCGGTCGGCTTGCGCTTGGCCCCAGCTTTCTTGTCACCCGACTTCTTCTCGACCTTTTTCTTTTTGGTACCGGCAGCCTTGCCCGAAGCCTTGACCTTTTTAGGCCCGTTGTAGGTGCCTTTGACTTCCTTGATCACCCGGCGCTCGAACTGCTGCTTGAGGTAGCGTTCGACACTCGACATCAAGTTCCAGTCGTTGTGGGTGATCAACGAGATCGCCAGGCCTTCGCCCCCCGCTCGGCCGGTACGGCCAATACGGTGCACGTACTCGTCACCGCTGCGTGGCATGTCGAAGTTGATCACCAGGTCCAGGCCGTCGATGTCCAGGCCACGGGCGGCGACGTCGGTTGCCACCAGCACGTTGGAGCTGCCCTGCTTGAAGCGTTCAATGGCCAGCTTGCGGTCTTTCTGGTCCTTCTCACCGTGCAGGACGAAGGCCTTCACGTCCTTGGCCACCAGGTGACCATAGATGCGATCGGCCAGGGCACGGGTGTTGGTGAAGATGATCGCCTTCTGGTAGGTCTCGTTTTCCAGCAACCACTGGACGATCTTCTCTTTGTGCTGGTCGTGGTCAGCCATGATGATCTGCTGACGGGTGCCTTCGGCCAGCTGCGAGACGCTGTTGAGCATCAGGTGCTCAGGGTCTTTCAACACCTTGCCGATGATGTCGCGCAGGGCCGCGCCGCCTGTGGTGGCGGAGAACAGCAGGGTCTGCTCACGGTTCTCACACTCCTTGCACAGGCGCTCCATGTCTTCGGCAAAGCCCATGTCGAGCATGCGGTCGGCTTCATCGAGGATCATGACCTTGACGTGGGACAGGTCCAGGTTGCCGGCGTTGAGTTGCTCGAGCAGGCGGCCCGGGGTGCCGATCAGCACGTCCGGCACCTTGCGCAGCATGGCGGCCTGTTCCTTGAAGTCCTCACCGCCGGTAACCAGGCCGGCCTTGATGTAGGTGAACTGGGAGAACAGTTGCACCTGCTTGAGGGTCTGTTGTGCCAGCTCACGGGTGGGCAGCAGGATCAGCGCACGGATTTCCACGCGCGGGCCGCTCAGGTCGACCAGGCGATTGAGCATTGGCAGGACGAATGCCGCGGTCTTGCCGCTGCCGGTCTGCGCGGTCACACGCAGGTCACGCCCTTGCAGGGCCAGGGGGATGGCCGCTGCCTGCACCGGGGTCGGCTCGACAAATTTAAGCTCGGCCACGGCTTTAAGCAGGCGTTCGTGCAGGGCGAATTGGGAAAACACGGAGGTAACCTCAGGCAAGTGCGGGAAATTCAGTTGCATAGGGTAACGTTTTCTGCCGCCATAGCCGAATTTCTTTTGGCAACTTTATCGGCATCCGCGCTCTAATGGCGCTTCGTTTGGCAATACAGACTGTTCAAAACCCCATGGATATCCAACGAATCTGGCGTGACTCCCTCGACCTCTGGGGCACCCTCGATCAACATCCCATGCTCCACGCCGCCATCGGCCTGGCCGTCCTGCTGCTGATTTCTTTAGTCGTCGGCCGCCTTTCGCGCTTCCTGATGCTGCACGGCACCCGCCTGCTGGCGCGCCAACAGGCGCTGAAATGGCTGGATGACCTGCGCCACAACAAAGTGCTGCACCGGCTGGCCCAGACCACACCGTCGCTGGTGCTGCAGTTTGGCCTGAAGCTGGTGCCAGAGCTGTCCGACACGGCGCAGCACTTCCTCGGCAACGTTGCCCTGGCCTTTACCCTGCTGTTCATGACCATGGCCCTGTCGTGCCTGCTGGATGCCTTGCTCGACATCTACGCGCGCACCGAGCATGCCCGCACCCGCTCGATCAAGGGCTATGTGCAACTGGCCAAGATGATGCTGTGGATCTTCGCCTCCATCGTCATCGTCGCCACGCTTATCGACCGCTCGCCGTTGCTGCTGCTGTCGGGCCTGGGTGCCATGTCGGCGGTGCTGCTGTTGGTCTACAAGGACACCCTGCTGTCGTTCGTGGCCAGCGTGCAATTGACCAGTAACGACATGCTGCATGTGGGTGACTGGATCGAAATGCCCCAGGTCGGTGCCGATGGCGATGTAGTGGACATCACCTTGCACACGGTGAAGGTGCAGAACTTCGACAAGACCATCGTCTCGATCCCGACCTGGCGCTTGATGAGCGAATCGTTCCGCAACTACCGCGGCATGCAGCAGTCAGGCGGCCGGCGCATCAAGCGCAGCCTGTTCATCGACGCGGCGGGTGTGCGTTTTCTGACCCGCGAAGAGGAACAGCGCCTGACCCAGGTGCGCCTGCTGGGCGACTACCTGGCTGGCAAGCGCCAGGAACTGCAAACCTGGAACGAAGCGCTGGGGCCGGTGGCCGAGCTGTCCGCCAACCGCCGCAAGCTGACCAATATCGGCACCTTCCGCGCGTTTGCTCTGGCTTACCTGAAGAACCACCCCAATGTGCATCAAGGCATGACCTGCATGGTCCGGCAGATGCAGACCACCGCCGAAGGGGTGCCGCTGGAGATCTACTGCTTCACCACCACCACGGTGTGGGCGGAGTACGAGCGGATTCAGGGGGATATCTTCGATTATCTGCTGGCGGTGTTGCCGGAGTTTGGCTTGAGCTTGTATCAGCAGCCGAGTGGCAATGACATGCGGGTGGGGTTGAGCGGGCGAGTGTCGCACCGGTTGGAAGAGATGAGCGAGGCTTGAGATCGCCGGGGCTGCTTTGCAGCCCATTCGCAGCACAAGGCTGCTCCTACAGGAGGTACGCGTTCCCTGTGAGCAGCCTTGTGCTGCGAA
>NZ_BNTL01000019.1:71313-71453 GCF_022179005.1 Pseudomonas sp. PAGU 2196
CGAATGGGGCGCAAAGCGCCCACGAATCACCCCGCATACCCCAGCAGGTACAACAACCCGGTCAGGGTCACCAACGAAGCCACGGTCGACAACAGGATCGTCCGCGAAATCAACCCCGCCTCGCGGTTGTAGTACTCCGC
>NZ_BNTL01000020.1:0-286900 GCF_022179005.1 Pseudomonas sp. PAGU 2196
GGCGGGAGGGGTGGATCTTGGCATTAGTGCTCCGGTACGCCGAGCGGTTGCTCGGAAGGCTTGTCAGTGGGGGCTGGCAGCGGTTTTTGCGGCACCTTGGGGCCCGCGGTGACGATCACCAGTTTATCGGCTGACAGGTGTTTGTTCATGGCGGCCTTGACCTGCTCGACGGTGAGCGCCTGGGACTGCTGCATGAAGTCCTCCAGCCAGGTCAGCGGCAGGTTGTAGAAGCCAATGGCCCCCAGTTGGCCGACGATACTGGCGTTGCTGGCATTGGACAGCGGGAAGCTGCCGGCCAGCTCGCGCTTGGCATCGTCCAGCTCTTGCTGGGTCGGGCCGCTCTTGAGGTAATCGGCCAGGATGTCCTGGACCAGCTTGAGGGTGCCTTCGCTGAGTTCGGCGCGGGTTTGCAGGTTGATCATGAACGGACCACGTACCTGCATCGGGCTGAACACCGAGTAGACGCCGTAAGTGAGCCCGCGTTTTTCACGCACTTCGCTCATCAGGCGGGTGCCGAACGCACCACCGCCGAGGATCTGGTTGCCCAGCGACAAGGCCGGCCAGTCCGGGTCCTGGCGGTCGATACCCAGCTCGGCCAGCATCAGGTGGGTCTGCTTGGACGGGAAGTCGATGTGGGTCAGGCCCGCCTTGGGGTCGGTCGGTTGTGCCGGTGCGGCCAGCGCCGGGCCTTTCGGCAGGCCGGCGGATACCAGGGCGGCAATGGCTTCGGCTTCGGCGCGGCTGAGGTCGCCGACCAGGGCGATGACCGCGTTGCCGGCCGAGTAGGCCTTGGCGTGGAAGGCGCGCAGCTGTGCCAGGGTGATGCCGTTGATGCTCTCGGCGCTGCCGTCGCTCGGGTGGGCGTACGGGTGGTCGCCGTACAGCTTGCCGAACAAGGCCTTGCCCGCGAGCTTGCCGGGGTTCTGCTTGTCGTATTCGAAGCCGGCCAGCATCTGGTTCTTGATGCGCTTGAGGGCGTCCTCGGGGAAGGTCGGCTTGCCTGCCACTTCAGCGAACAGCTTGAGCGCCGGTTCGCGCTTGTCCTTGGTGCTCAGGCTGCGCAGCGATGCCACGGCCATGTCGCGGTACGAGCCGTTGCCGAAGTCTGCGCCCAGGCCCTCGAAGCCTTCGGCAATAGCGGTCACGTCCTTGCCGGCCACGCCCTCGTTGAGCATGGCGTTGGTCAAGGCGGCCAGGCCTGGCGTGCCGCCGTCCTGGCTGCTACCGGCGGCGAAGGTGACGCGCAGGTCGAACATCGGCAGTTCGCGGGCTTCGACGAACAGTACCCGGGCGCCTTCGGCGGTGTTCCAGTGCTGGATGTTCAGCTGACGTCGGCTGGGGGCCTTGCCGTCCAGCTCGGCCAGCGACTGCAGGGTGTTGGCGGGGCGGGCCGCGGTGCTGTCAGCCTTGGCCGCGTTGTCGGCCAGGGCCGGGGCCGTCAATACCGCCGCCAGCGCCAGGGCGCGTATGCCCGTGGCCAGCAGGGTGCGGCGTGGTGCGCTGCGATCACTCATGAGCGGACTCCTCGGGCAATACATGGGCAACGCTCAGGCGTTCGCGGGTGAAATAGGTGCGCGCAGCGTTCTGGATGTCTTGTGGGGTCACGCGCTTGAGCTCGTCCAGCTCGCTGTCGATCAGCTTCCAGGACAGGCCCACGGTCTCCAGCTGGCCGATGGTGGTAGCCTGGCTGCTGATGGAGTCGCGGTCGTAGACCAGGCCGGCGATCACCTGGGCGCGCACGCGTTCGAGTTCTTCGGCGCTGGGTGGGGTGGTCTTGAGTTCTTCAAGCAACTGCCAGATGCCCTTTTCCACGTCTTCCATGGTTTTTTGCTTCTGCACGTTCGGCGTGGCCGAGATCAGGAACAGGCTGTCGCCACGGGTAAAGGCGTTGTAGCTGGACGACGCCCCGGCCACCAGTTCCTGGCCGCGCTCCAGGCGGGCTGGCATCCGTGCGCTGTAGCCGCCATCGAGCAGGGCCGAGATCAGGCGCAGGGCATGCACCGTGCGCGGGTCCTTGGCGGTCGGCAGGCCAGGTACGTTGAAGCCGTAGATCAGGCTCGGCAACTGGGTGCGCACGTGCAAGGTCAACTGGCGTTGGCCGGGCTCGGCTAGCTCAAGCGGCAGCTTGGCGGGCGGCACCGCACGCTTGGGAATGCCGGCGAAGTACTTTTGCGCCAGGCCCTTGACCTCATCGACGGTGACATCGCCGACCACCACTAGGGTGGCATTGTTGGGCGCATACCAGGATTCGTACCAATGGCGCAGCTCTTCGACCTTCATGCGATCGAGGTCGGCCATCCAGCCAATGGTCGGGGTGTGGTAGCCACTGGCAGGGTAGGCCATCGCGCGGAACAGCTCGAACGCCTTGGCATTGGGCTGATCGTCGGTGCGCAGGCGGCGCTCCTCTTTGATCACCTCTATTTCGCGGCTGAACTCGTCGGCGGGCAGGCGCAGGCTGGCCAGGCGATCGGCCTCCAGCTCAAGGGCCACCGGCAGGCGGTCGCGGGCCAGCACTTGGTAATAGGCCGTGTAGTCGTCGCTGGTGAAGGCGTTCTCTTCCGCACCCAGGTCGCGCAGGATGCGCGAGGCCTCGCCGGGGCCGACTTTGGCGCTACCCTTGAACATCATGTGTTCAAGGGCGTGGGACAGGCCGGTCTGGCCCGGGGTCTCGTAGCTGGAGCCCACCTTGTACCAGATCTGCGAGACCACCACCGGCGCGCGGTGGTCTTCGCGCACGACCACCTTGAGGCCGTTGTCGAGGATGAATTCGTGGGTCGGTTGCACATCGGCGGCGAAGGCCGCGAGCGGCAGGCAGAGCGTGCCGAGCAACAGGCCAGCGGCGCGGCGGGCTAGAGCATTCATACGGTGTTTAACCTGTTCGGCGGCCCGCAGGGTTTAGCGTCGGCGGGCCAGGAGGTGCTAGGATACTGATCCGGTTGCCTGGCGACCATGCCTGTCGCCGTTCTGGCCCACAGGACACTAAGACAAAACGTTGCGCATGAACCAGCCGGCTTCAAGATAGTCTGTTCTGCGTATAGAGAATTCCCGATGCGTCATTGCTGGCGCATCGCTACCCTGAGATAGCCGTCCTCCATGTTTGGTTCCAACGACGACAAAAAAGCGCCGGCCGAGTCTGGCGAAAAGAAAGGCCTGTTCAGCTGGTTTCGCAAGAAGCCGCAGCAACCTGTCGCCGAACAGCCGCAAACACCCGAGCCACAGGCTGAAGCGCCGGTAGCAGCGCAGCCTGCCGTCGAGCAGCCTGCTGTGGCGCCGGTCGAGCCGGTGGCCGCACAAGCCCCTGTTGCGCCCGAGCCGCCTCAACCTGTGCCGGCCCTGGCTGACCCAGAGCCTTCTCAGCCTGGCCAGCCCCCTGTGGCGGCGAGCATGCCCGCGAACGCGCAAGCCAGCGCGCCGCAGGTCGAACGCCCAGCGCCGGTGGTGACTGCCCCCGAAGCCCCGGTAATTCGCGCCGTCGAGCCGCCTGTCAGCAATCTGGTATTGCCAGTTGCCGAAGAGCCTGTGGCCCTCGTGCCGGACCTTGAACCCACGGCCCCGCCTGCAATTCCCGAGCGACCAGCGGTCGAGCCCGCCGCGCCGGTGGCAGCCGCACCCCAGCCAGCGCCGGTGGTTGCCGAGCCCGCCTCGGTGGCGGCTCCAGCTCCAGCTCCAGCTCCAGCTCCAGCAGCTCCAGCTCCGGCCCCGGTCGAACCCGAACCCGTTGCCGCGCCGGTCGCCACTGAACAGTCCAAACCCGGCTTCTTCGCCCGCCTCAAGCAGGGCCTGTCCAAGACCAGCGCCAGTATCGGCGAAGGCATGGCCAGCCTGTTCCTGGGCAAGAAAGTCATCGATGACGACCTGCTCGACGAGATCGAGACCCGCCTGCTGACCGCCGACGTTGGCGTGGAAGCGACTTCGGCCATCGTCCAGAACCTGACCCAGAAGGTCGCCCGCAAGCAGTTGGCCGATGCCGATGCGCTGTACAAGTCGCTGCAGGAAGAACTGGCCGCACTGCTGCGTCCGGTCGAGCAGCCGCTGAAGATCCAGGCGCAAAACAAGCCCTACGTGATCCTGGTGGTCGGCGTGAACGGCGCCGGCAAGACCACCACCATTGGCAAGCTGGCCAAGAAGCTGCAGCTGGAAGGCAAGAAGGTCATGCTGGCTGCGGGCGACACCTTCCGCGCCGCGGCGGTCGAGCAGTTGCAGGTTTGGGGTGAGCGCAACCAGATCCCGGTAATCGCCCAGCACACCGGTGCCGACTCGGCCTCGGTGATTTTCGACGCCGTGCAGGCCGCCAAGGCCCGTGGCGTCGACGTGCTGATCGCTGATACCGCCGGCCGTCTGCACACCAAAGACAACCTGATGGAAGAGCTGAAGAAGGTGCGCCGAGTGATCGGCAAGCTCGACGCCGAGGCGCCGCACGAGGTGCTGCTGGTGCTCGACGCCGGCACCGGCCAGAACGCCATCAGCCAGGCCAAGTACTTCAACCAGAGCGTCGAACTGACCGGCCTGGCCTTGACCAAGCTGGACGGCACCGCCAAAGGCGGCGTTATCTTCGCCCTGGCCAAGCAGTTCAGCATTCCGATCCGTTTCATCGGTGTGGGTGAAGGTATCGACGACCTGCGCACCTTCGAAGCCGAGCCGTTCGTCAAAGCGCTGTTCGCCGAGCGAGAGCATCCATGATCCGATTCGAACAGGTTGCCAAGCGCTATCCCAATGGCCATGTAGGCTTGCATGAGCTGAGTTTCCGGGCGCGCCGGGGCGAATTCCTGTTCGTCACCGGGCACTCGGGTGCCGGTAAGAGCACCTTGCTGCGCCTGCTGCTGGCCATGGAGCGCCCGACCAGCGGCAAGCTGCTGCTGGCAGGGCAGGACCTGGGCCAGATCAGCAATGCGCAGATCCCGTTCCTGCGCCGGCAGATCGGTGTGGTGTTCCAGAACCACCAGCTGCTGTTCGATCGCACGGTGTTCAACAACATCGCCTTGCCGCTGCAGATCCTCGGCCTGTCCAAGGCCGAGATCACCAAACGCGTCGACTCGGCCTTGGAGCGTGTCTCGCTGGCCGACAAAGGCGAACTGTTCCCGGCCGATTTGTCCACGGGGCAGCAACAACGGGTCGGTATCGCACGTGCCATCGTCCATCAGCCGGCCCTGTTGCTGGCCGACGAACCCACCGGCAACCTTGACCCGCGCCTGGCCGCAGAGATCATGGGCGTGTTCGAAGACATCAACCGCCTGGGCACCACGGTATTGATCGCCAGCCACGACCTGGCATTGATCGCGCGCATGCGGCATCGCATGCTGACCCTGCAGCGCGGCCGTTTGATCGGCGATGGGGAGGCCGGGCAATGAGCACTACACGTACGCCGAAGGTTTCCGAACGGGTTGCGCCGAAACCCGCCGACCCGCAACCGGCGAAGAAAAAGCGCGACGACGATGACGGCCCAGATTTCCGCACACTGCTGCACGCCTGGCTGGAAAGCCATCGCGCGAGCATGGCCGACAGCTTGCGTCGCCTCGGCAAGCAGCCGATCGGCAGCTTCTTCACCTGCCTGGTAATGGCAGTGGCGTTGAGCATGCCCATGGGCCTGTCGTTGCTGCTGAAGAACGTCGAAAAGCTCGGCGGCTCCTGGCAGCGCGCCGCGCAGATTTCGCTGTACCTCAAACTCGACGCTGGCAGCAAGGAAGGTGAAGCGCTGCGCGACGAGATCAAGCACATGCCCGGGGTGGCCGACGCGCTGTATGTCAGCCGCGACCAAGCGCTGGAAGAGTTCCAGCAGCAGTCCGGCCTGGGTGAGGCGTTGCGCGAGCTCCCCGAGAACCCGCTGCCTGGCGTGGTGGTGGTGACCCCGACCGAGGTCGACAAGCCAGCACTTGAAGCCTTGCGTCAGCGCCTGTCGGAGCTGCCAAAGGTCGAAGTGGCACAGCTGGACCTGGTCTGGGTCGAGCGCCTGGCGGCAATCCTGAAGCTGGGCGATCGCTTTGTCTTCGGCCTGGCTGTCATGCTGATTTCTGCGCTGCTGTTAGTAATCGGTAACACAATTCGTCTACATATTGAAAACCGTCGTACCGAGATCGAAGTGATCAAGCTGGTCGGCGGCACCGATAGCTATGTACGCCGGCCGTTCCTGTACATGGGCGCCTTGTATGGCCTGGGCGCGGGGCTGTTGGCCTGGGGCATCCTGGCATTCGGCCTGAACTGGCTGAACCAGGCGGTCGTCGGGCTCTCCGGGCTGTATGGCAGTGACTTCGCCCTGGGTGGGGTGCCGGCGTCCGATGGTCTGTCGCTCTTGATTGGAGCGGTACTGTTGGGGTATATCGGTGCATGGATCGCGGTCGCTCGCCATTTGAACGAGCTGGCGCCACGATAGTTTTTCCCGTGCCAGCATTGACTTTATTACCGTTTTGGGAACTTGTTTGCCGGTTTCCGGTCAATGTTGGCAGTGCCCACAAGGCGCGAGTCTAGTAAGTCGGAGGTTCTTGAATGACCACATCGTTGCAACCTGCCTATGCCCTGGTGCCCGGTGCAAACCTGGAAGCCTATGTGCACACGGTCAACAGCATCCCGTTGCTGACGGTCGAGCAGGAGCGTGATCTGGCCGAGCGTCTCTATTACGAGCAGGATCTTGAGGCCGCTCGGCAAATGGTGATGGCCCACCTGCGTTTCGTCGTACATATCGCCCGTAGCTATGCAGGCTACGGCCTGGCCCAGGCTGACCTGATCCAGGAAGGCAACGTCGGCCTGATGAAGGCCGTCAAACGCTTCAACCCAGAGATGGGCGTGCGCCTGGTGTCCTTTGCCGTGCACTGGATCAAGGCCGAAATCCACGAATTCATCCTGCGCAACTGGCGCATCGTCAAGGTGGCGACCACCAAGGCCCAGCGCAAACTGTTCTTCAATCTGCGCAGCCAGAAGAAGCGTCTGGCCTGGCTGAACAACGATGAAGTTCATCGCGTGGCAGAGAGCCTGGGCGTCGAACCGCGTGAAGTGCGCGAGATGGAAAGCCGACTGAGTGGTCAGGACATGGCCTTTGACCCAGCGGCGGAAGCCGATGATGACAGCGCGTTCCAGTCGCCTGCGCATTACCTGGAAGACCACCGCTACGACCCGGCCGTACAGCTTGAGGATGCCGACTGGAGCGACAACTCCACCAGCAACCTGCATGAAGCGCTGCAAGGCCTGGACGAGCGCAGCCGTGACATTCTCTACCAACGCTGGTTGGCGGAAGAGAAGGCGACGTTGCATGAGTTGGCGGACAAGTACAGCGTGTCGGCTGAGCGTATTCGTCAGCTGGAAAAGAATGCGATGAACAAGGTCAAGGCGTTGATCACGGTGTGATTCACGTTTGGCTGTACCAAAAAGCCGCTGGCCTGAAGAGGGTTGGCGGCTTTTTTGTTTGTGTTGGCTTTGCGGGCCCTTTCGCAGCACAAGGCTGCTCCTACAGGTCTTGCGCTAATACCTGTAGGAGCAGCCTTGTGCTGCGAAAGGGCCCGTAAAGCCCATCGATGATTCAAAGCCTGCGCGAAGCATCCAGCTGCATCAGGTAGCTAGGCCCACCCAACTGGCTCATCTGCCGCCGAATCCACCCGGCCCGACTGGCCACATAGGCGCTGGGCCGGCTGGCGCTCCACTTGATCGGGCTGGGCAATACCGCAGCCAGTTGCGCGGCCTGTTGCCGATTGAGCCGGCCGGCGTCGACCCCGAAGTGGTAGCGCGCCGCCGCCTGGGCGCCAAATACGCCATTGCCCCACTCAGCGCTGTTCAGGTAGACCTCGAGGATGCGCTCCTTCGACCAGAACAGCTCGATCAGCGCTGTGAACCAGGCCTCTAGGCCCTTGCGGAACCAACTGCGGCCCGACCACAGGAACAGGTTTTTGGCCACCTGCTGGGTCAGCGTGCTGGCCCCGCGAATGTTGCCGCCGCGTTCGTTGTAGGCCAGCGCTGCCTGAATGGCCGGGATGTCAAAACCCCAATGGGTAGCGAACTTCTGGTCCTCACCGGCAATGACTGCGACCTTGAGCTCATCGGAGATGTTCTCCCACGGTTCCCAGTCGCGCTGCAGGTCGATAGGCTCGCCATTCAGCCAGGACTCGACCTTGCGCTCGGCCATCAACGCCGTGCCAGGGGGCGGCACCCAACGAAACACCAGCACCAATACGATACTGCCGGCAGCGAACCAGAGCAGGGCGCGAGTGAGGCGGCGGATAAGGGATGGCAGCATGTCGATGGCTTGGCCGGGCGGGTGGAACGGGCCATTATACAGACCCGATACAAGGAGTCGTCCCATGCTTCGCAGCTTCCTCATGCTTGCCGCCTTTTTCGGCTTTACCGGTGTGGCCCTGGGCGCTTTCGCCGCGCATGGGCTGAAAAACCGCCTGACGCCAGACTACCTGGCCATCTTCCACACCGGCGTGACCTACCAGCTGGTGCATGCCTTGGCGATTTTCGGTGTTGCCGTGCTGGCAGCGCATTTGCCGGGGCGCCTGGTGGGCTGGGCCGGCGGTCTGTTCGCGCTGGGTATCCTGCTGTTCTCCGGTAGCCTGTACCTGCTGACCCTGACAGGCGTGAGCAAGCTCGGCATCATCACGCCCTTTGGCGGCCTGTGCTTCCTCGCCGGGTGGCTGTGCCTGGGCCTGGCAGCCTGGCGGCTGGGCTGACCGAGTGGTCCACAATCGCGACTAATGGCGTGCACCGGCCTTGGGTAAACGGGGTGTTCGGCGCTAGAATGCGTGCCCCAAAGCACAATGGTGGCCGTGCGCATGCGCATTCAACTGAACGGTGAACCTTACGAACTGCCCGCTGGCGAAAGCGTCGCGGCCCTGCTGACGCGCTTGGACCTCACCGGGCGCCGGGTAGCAGTGGAACTCAACCTGGATATCGTGCCGCGTAGCCAGCACGACAGCACTGCGCTGAACGAAGGCGACCAGGTCGAAGTGGTCCACGCCATCGGCGGCGGCTGATAGCGACTCGGCGGTTCACACGCAAGCCCAGTAACCTTTTCCCGAGGAACAACGATGAGCAACGTTCGTAGCGACAAGCCCTTTACCCTGGCCGGGCGCACTTTCCAGTCGCGCCTGCTGGTCGGCACCGGCAAATACCGTGACATGGAAGAAACCCGCCTGGCCATCGAGGCCTCGGGTGCCGAGATCGTCACCGTCGCTGTGCGCCGTACCAACATCGGTCAGAACCCGGGCGAGCCGAACCTGCTCGACGTGCTGCCACCCGACCGTTACACCATCTTGCCGAACACTGCGGGCTGCTACGACGCTGTCGAAGCCGTGCGCACTTGCCGCCTGGCCCGTGAACTGCTGGATGGCCACAACCTGGTCAAGCTGGAAGTGCTGGCCGACCAGAAAACCTTGTTCCCCAACGTGATCGAAACCCTCAAGGCCGCCGAAGTGTTGGTCAAGGACGGTTTCGACGTGATGGTCTACACCAGCGACGACCCGATCATCGCCCGTCAGCTGGCCGAAGCGGGCTGTATTGCGGTCATGCCGCTGGCTGGCCTGATCGGTACCGGCCTGGGCATCTGCAACCCCTACAACCTGCAGATCATCCTCGAAGAATCCAAGGTGCCGGTGCTGGTCGATGCCGGCGTGGGTACTGCCTCCGACGCCACCATCGCCATGGAGATGGGCTGCGAGGCGGTGCTGATGAACTCGGCCATCGCCCATGCCCAGCAACCGGTGTTGATGGCTGAAGCCATGAAGCACGCCATCGTGGCAGGTCGCCTGGCCTACCTGGCCGGCCGCATGCCGAAGAAACTCTATGCCAGCGCCTCTTCGCCGCTGGATGGTCTGATCAAGTAAGAGCTCCTGATGACTGAATCGCAAGAAACGCCGATCACCGCCGAAGGCGAAGAGCGCCCACACCGCCGTATCAAGAGCTTCGTGATGCGCGCCGGGCGCATGACGGAAGGTCAGCAACGCGGCCTGGACCAGGGTGGCCCCCTGTTCATCCTGCCCCTGGCCGACAGCCCGGTGGACTACGACCAGGTGTTCGGCCGTTCGGCGCCGCGCACCCTGGAGATCGGTTTCGGCATGGGCCACTCCCTGCTGGAGATGGCCGCTGCCGCGCCTGAGCAGGATTTCATTGGTGTCGAAGTGCACCGTCCGGGCGTTGGCGCGCTGCTCAATGGCGTGCTGACCCAAGGGCTGACGAACCTGCGGGTGTATGACTGCGATGCCATCGAAGTGCTCAACCGCTGCGTGGCCGATAACAGCCTCGACCGTTTGATGCTGTTCTTCCCAGACCCTTGGCACAAGGCGCGCCATCACAAGCGCCGCATCGTGCAGCTGGAGTTCGCAGAGCTGGTACGCCGCAAGCTCAAGCCGGGTGGCGTGTTCCACATGGCGACCGACTGGGAACCGTATGCCGAGTACATGCTGGAAGTGATGAGCGCTGCGCCCGGTTACCGTAACCAGGCGGCGGATGGCGCGTATGTGCCACGCCCGCAAGAGCGGCCGATCACCAAGTTCGAGCGCCGTGGTGAGCGCTTGGGGCATGGGGTTTGGGATTTGAAGTTCGAGAAGGTGGATTGATTGGGCGCTTGAGCCTTTCGAGCTCAGCCTGCTGAAATGACAGACAAAAAAACCGCCTGAGAAGGGCGGTTTTTTTATTGAAGCGATCAGACTGAGGATCCTTGTTTGTACTCAAGACCGCGAGGGATTCTGTGGGAGCGGGTTTACCCGCGAAGAATGCGACGCGGTACATGGCACGGGCTTCGCCCGTGTTCGCGGGTAAACCCGCTCCCACAGGGAAAGTGAAATGCTGTAGTCGTGCCTTACCCCCGCCGATCAGCCACCACGCCGATCAACACCAGCACCACCAGCAGCACGGGTGCCAACGCATAATTATTGAACTGGCCCAGCCCCTTCACCACCCACGGCGTGGCATAGATCAGCGCTGCACCGCTGCCGATCATCACCAGCAGGGCCATGAACGGCACGCGCAGGGCGCCGGCCAGGCTCCCTAGGCGTTGTTCCACCGTGGCTTTGATATCGGTGCCGAACAGCACCAGCAGGCAGCCTACCAAGGCCAGCGAAATCTCCGACAGGTTGCTGCGGCTCCAGCGGGAAGCCGTTGCAAGCAGATCAAGTACCAGGTCCATGGGTCATCCTTAGGTCAAGAAATACTGCAGCAGGTCATTGAGGAACAACTGGCCGCGCGGCGTGGCCACCAATCGATCCGGTTCGACCTGCAAAAGGCCCTTTTGTTCGGCCGCGCGACGGGCCTCGGCCAGTTGCGCCAGCGGCAGGCCGGTACGCTGGGTGAACAGTTCGGCTTCGACGCCATCGGTCAGGCGCAAGGCGTTCATCAGGAACTCGAAGGGCAGCTCGTCCGCCGGCAGCCGCTTTTCGCCAGCCTTGAACGGTTTGGCCAGGTTCAGGTAGTCCTTAGGCAGGCGGGTTTTCCAGGTGCGCAGGATGCGCCCGTCAGCGAAGGTCAGCTTGCCGTGGGCACCCGCGCCGATGCCGATGAAATCACCGAAGCGCCAGTAATTGAGGTTGTGCTTGGCAGCACGGCCTGGCTGGGCATAGGCCGACACTTCGTACTGGCGGTAGCCGTGCTCGGCCATCAGGCTTTGGCCGGCCTCCTGGATATCCCACAGGATGTCGTCTTCGGGCAGCTCGGGCGGCTGGTTCCAGAACACCGTGTTCGGCTCTACGGTCAGCTGGTACCACGACAAGTGGGTCGGCCCTAGCGCGATGGCCTGGCGCACGTCACCCAGCGCGTCGTCCAGCGACTGGTCGGGCAGGCCGTGCATCAAGTCCATGTTGAAGTTGTCGAACCCGGCGGCGCGCGCCATGTCGGCGGCACGGATCGCTTCGTCACCATTGTGGATGCGCCCGAGCGCCTCCAGCTTGGCGGGCTGGAAGCTCTGCACGCCGATGGACAGGCGATTGATGCCCGTCTGCCGGTACGCCTTGAACTTCTCTTGCTCGAACGTACCGGGATTGGCCTCCAGGGTGATCTCGATGTCCGGCGCGAACGGGATGCGTTGTTCAACGCCACGCAGCAGCCGCCCAAGGGCGTTGGCACTGAACAGGCTCGGCGTACCGCCACCGAAGAAGATCGAGCTGATCGGGCGGCCTTGTACGGCTGCCAGCTCTTGATCGAGGTCGGTCAGCAGGGCGTCGACATAAGCCTCTTCAGGTAGCTCCGGGCCCGCCGCGTGGGAATTGAAGTCGCAATAAGGGCATTTGCGTACGCACCACGGGATGTGGATGTACAACGCCAAGGGCGGCAGCACGGCGAAACCAGCCGCACCCGCCGGGTGCGGTTGGATGGACAACGTTTCGATCATGCCAGGCCCAGGCGTTGACGCAGCAGGACCATGGCGCGGGCGCGGTGGCTGAGCTGGTTCTTGTCGACAGGGGCGAGGTCCGCACTCGAGCAATTGCGCTCTGGCACCCAGAACAGCGGGTCGTAGCCAAAGCCGTGCTCACCGCTGGCCTCAAACATGATGCGCCCGTGCCACAGGCCTTCGCACAGGATCGGCAGCGGGTCGTCGGCGTGACGCACCAGCGCCAGCACGCAGACGAACTGAGCGCCGCGCTCGGCCTCGGGCACGTCTTTCAAGGCGTCCAGCAGCTTGGCGTTGTTTGCCGCGTCACCCCTGCCATCGGCATAGCGAGCAGAATAAATACCCGGCGCGCCGCCGAGGTAGTCCACGGCCAGGCCCGAGTCATCGGCCAGTGCTGGCAGGCCAGAGATGCGCGCGGCATTGCGTGCCTTGAGAATGGCGTTCTCGACGAACGACAGGCCGGTTTCCTCTGGCTCGACCTGGCTGAATTCACCGATCGAGCGCAGCTGTACGGACGCGCCAAGCATGGCCTGGAGTTCCTTGAGTTTGCCGGCATTGTGGCTGGCCAATACGAGTTGCTGGAAATTCATCATTCGCCTGGGAACACTTCCTGGTTGAAGCTAAGAGAGTTACTGATGCCGCCGGTTTCGACATTGATGTCGAAGGTCACGGTTTCTGGCTGTTCGATCTTGAACTGGGCGATGTAGTAAATCGCGCCCTGTTCGGTGATCTGCTTGAAGGACAACGGGCTGCTGCGCCCGGTCAGGTCTTTCACCGTGCCGCTGACGACCGCCATGGCCGGCTTGTTGGCCTTGATCACCGCAATGTTGAGCACGCCCTGGTTCTTGCTGCGCACCAGGCCCGTGGCCGCGGCCACCTCCGGCGTCAGCATGCTTGAGGTGAACGCGCTGTAGTGTACCGTCACGTCGCCAAACACTTCCTTGCGCTCGGGACGGGCGGCATCGGCAGCCAGTACAGGCAGGGCCAGGCACAGGCTGATCAGGAACAGGGCTAGGCGACGCATGGTGCGATTCCTCCGGTGGGCGTCAGACCGCGAGCTGGTGCTCCTGCAGGCCAGGGCTGCTGACGCGATAGATGCCGATCTCACCTAGAAGATTAGGCCATAGCCGGCCGCCCCACCCATTACGGTGCAAGTGGTCGACGGCCAGGCGGTCGAGGACCTTGGCGTGGCGCTCGTGGCACAGCTCTTCAAAGTCGGCGAAGGTGCAGAAGTGGATGTTCGGCGTGTTGTACCAGGTATACGGCATGAAGTCCGAAACCGGCATGCGGCCTTTGGTCGCCAGGTACCAGCGGCAGCGCCAGTGGCCGAAGTTGGGGAAGGTGATGATGCACTGACGGCCCACGCGCAGCATCTCGTCGAGGATGCGGTCGGGGTACTCCACGGCCTGCAGGGCCTGGGTCATGATCACCACATCGAAACTGTTGCTGGCAAAGTTGCCCAGGCCCTTGTCCAGGTCCTGTTCGATGACGTTGACGCCCTTGGCCACGCACGCGGCGATATTGTCGGCGTCGATCTCCAGGCCGTAACCGGTGACCTGCTTGCGGTCACGCAGCGAGGCAAGCAGTTCGCCACTGCCGCAGCCCAGGTCGAGTACCCGGCTGCCGGCGGGAATCCAGTCGTGGATGATTTCCAGATCGGCTCTCATGCTGTCCTCAGATGGCGATGCGGTTCATGTAGTTCGAGAAACCCTGCATGTAGCGAGGTGTGGGGATCAGGAAGGCATCGTGCCCATAAGGTGAATCGATCTCCAGGTAACACACGTTCTTGCGCGCTGCCATCAACGCATCGACGATCTCGCGTGAACGGGCAGGCGAGAAGCGCCAGTCGGTGGTGAACGACATGATGCAGTAGTCTGCGGTGACAGACGCCAGGGTGGCGGCAAGGTCGCCGCCGTGGGCTGCGGCCGGGTCGAAGTAGTCCAGGGCCTTGGTCATCAGCAGGTAGGTGTTGGCGTCGAAACGGCCGGAAAACTCCTCGCCCTGATAGCGCAGGTAGCTTTCGACCTGGAATTCGACGCTGTGGAAGTCGTAGTTGAGCTTGTCGCTCTTGAGCTCACGGCCGAATTTTTCACCCATCGAATCATCGGACAGGTAGGTGATATGGCCCACCATGCGCGCCAGCATCAGCCCGCGCTTGGGGATCACGCCCTGGTCCTGGAACGAACCGCCGTGGAACTCCGGGTCGGTGAGGATGGCCTGGCGCGCTACTTCGTTGAAGGCAATGTTCTGTGCCGAGAGCTTGGGCGCCGAGGCGATATCGACGCAGTGCCGCACGCGGTCGGGGTAGGTGATGGTCCATTGCAACGCCTGCATGCCGCCAAGGCTGCCGCCCACGATCGCCGCCCACTGGCCAATGCCCAGGCGGTCAGCCAGGCGTGCCTGGCTGTGCACCCAGTCTTCCACGGTCAGCACCGGGAAGTCAGCGCCATAGGGCTTGCCGGTAGCCGGGTTGAGGCTGCTCGGGCCAGTACTGCCATTGCAGCCGCCGAGGTTGTTCAGGCTGACCACGAAGAAACGGTTGGTGTCGATTGGCTTGCCGGGGCCGATACAGCTGTCCCACCAGCCCGGCTTGCGGTCGGTGGCGGCATGGTAGCCGGCGGCATGGTGGTGGCCGGACAAGGCATGGCAGATCAGCACGGCATTGCTGGCGCTGGCGTTCAGGGTGCCATAGGTCTCGTAGACCAGCTCGTAGCTGGCCAGCGAGCGGCCACAGGCCAGGGCCAGCGGTTCTTCGAACCGGGCTGTTTGCGGTGTAACCAGACCGACGGAATCTTCGGGAAGGACAGTGGACATCGACCCTGCTCACGCTTGACGGAGGCGTAAGTCTAAAGAGCGCTACCCCCTGCGGCAAGCAAAGGCTTGCCGCAGGGGGCGTCGATGTTCAAGGGCGTTGGATCAGATCATCCGCCACAGTTCTTGAGGCATGCCGGCATAGGCAGCCAGCGGCGGCATGACGAACGACTGGATCACCTGGATCGCCAGGAAGGCGAAGATGGGCGAGATGTCCATGCCGCCCAGGTTAGGCACGAGGCGGCGGAACGGTGCCAGCACCGGTTCGCTGATCTGGTAGGCCAGCTCCGCAGCCGGGTTGTGGCTGTTGGGCGCGACCCAGGAGACGATCACCATGACGATCATCGCCACCCAGAAGATCTTCAGGAACAGCGAGGTGATGCCGATGATGGCCCACATCAGCAGGTGCAGCACGTCACCGAAGGTGCCGTAGGTGACCATCAGCACGAAGCCCATCAGCAGCGCCTGGATGACCACTGCCAGCAGCAGCGACGAGGTGTCCAGGCCGCCAACGCTGGGGATGACCCGGCGGATCGGCTTGAGCAGCGGCTGGGTGGCGCGTACCGCGAACTGGCACAGCGGGTTGTAGAAGTTGGCCTTGACCAGTTGCAGCACGAAGCGCAGCAGGACGATCACCAAGTACAGGCTGACCAGGGTTTGCACCACGAAGATCGCGGCGCCAGACAGTGCATTCATCTAAAGCTCCTTATTTGCCCAGTTGTTCGGCCAGCTCGGCGGAGCGCGTCGCTGCGGCCTGCAGCGCTTGCTCGACGATGGCTTCGAAGCCGTTGGCCTGGAACGACGTGATCGCAGCTTCGGTGGTGCCGGCTGGCGAGGTGACACGGCGGCGCAGTTCGGCAGCGTCGACATCGCTGGCCACGGCCATGCGCGCCGCGCCCAGCGCGGTCTGCAGGGTCAGCTGGGAGGCGGTTTCGCGAGGCAGGCCGAGCTTTTCGCCTGCGGCGGTCATCGCTTCGATCAGCAGGAAGAAGTACGCCGGCCCGCTGCCGGAGACGGCGGTCACTGCGTCCAGTTGCTGCTCCTGGTCCAGCCACAGGGCGGTGCCCACGGCAGACAGCAGCTGTTCGGCCTGTTGCCGCTGTTCTGCGTTGACTTCCTGGGTGGCGTACAGGCCGCTGACGCCTTGGCGCAGCAGCGCTGGCGTGTTGGGCATGCAGCGCACCACCGGGCGTGGGCCTACCCAGCTCTGCAGGCTGGCGCAGGTGATGCCGGCGGCGATGGAAACAATCAGCTGGCCTTCCTGCAGGTGGGCTTGCAGGGCTTGGCAAACGGCCTTCATGACCTGCGGCTTGACCGCCAGTACGATCACGTCGGCGTCAGCGATTGCCTGGGCATTGTCTTCGAAGGTTTCGATGCCGTGCTCGGCCTGGATGCGGGTACGGGTCTCGGCGCCCGGGTCGCTGGCGCGGATCTGCGAAGCCTCCAGGCCCTGGGCACGCAGGCCGCCGATCAGGCTGGCGGCCATGTTGCCGGCGCCGATAAAGGCAATACGTGTCTTGCTCATGTCAGGTCCTTGTAGGAAAGAGTGAGTAAAGCATGGAATCAGACGGGCCCGTAGTCGCGGGCACCGAACAGGGCGGTGCCGATACGCACCCAGGTCGCTCCCTGGGCAATCGCCGCCTCCAGGTCGTGGCTCATGCCCATGGACAAGGTGTCCAGGCCAAGGCCCAGGCGCTGCTGCAAGGTGCGCAGGCTGGCAAAAGCGGCCTCTTGGGCGGCGCGGTCATCGCTGGGCTCCGGGATGGCCATCAACCCGCGCAGGCGCAGATTGGGCAGTTTCGCGACGGCCTCGGCCAGCGCTGGCAGGTCGGCCGGTGCGCAGCCGGACTTGCTGTCTTCGCCACTGACATTCACCTGCAGGCAGATGTTCAGCGGTGCCAGTGCAGCAGGGCGTTGCTCCGAGAGGCGTTGGGCGATCTTCAGGCGGTCCACGGAATGTACCCAGTCGAAATGCTCGGCAATAGCTTTGGTCTTGTTCGACTGAATGGGGCCGATGAAGTGCCAGATCAAGGGCAGGTCGCGCAACGCTTCCTGCTTGGTCAGGGCTTCCTGCAGGTAGTTTTCGCCGACATCGCGCACGCCAGCGGCGTAGATTTCACGGATGGCGCTGGCGGGCTTGGTCTTGCTCACAGCCAGCAACTGGATGCTGGCCGGGTCCCGCCCGGCGGCCTGGGCGGCGCTGGCGATGCGGGCGGCAAGGGCGGATAGGTTGTCTGCTATGGTGGACATGGATCGATGCCGGCGGCGAAAGGGTCTGCGGCATTCTACCTGCTTGATCGCCTTTGGGGAGTCTCATGGATGTGACCGACCTGTTGGCCCGTGCTGTGGATGCGCGGGCTTCGGACCTGCACCTGGCCGCGGGCCAGGTACCGATGCTGCGCCTGGATGGCGAGCTGCAACGCATGGACCTGCCGCCGCTGACGGCAGCGGCGCTGAGTGATGCCATGGCGCCCTTGCTGGGCGATGACGCTTGCCGGCAATGGGCGCAGGGGGATGAGCTGGACCTTGCGTTGGCGCTGCCAGCGTTAGGCCGTTTTCGCCTGAACCTGTTCCGCCAGTTGAATGGGGTTGCGGCGACCTTTCGCCTGATACCCAGACGCATTGCGACTTTGGACGAGCTCGACCTTGTGGAAGTGTTTCAAGCTGTTGCGCAGTGTTCCGATGGCCTGATTCTGGTGGGCGGGCCCACCGGCAGTGGCAAGTCCAGCACCTTGGCGGCGCTGCTCGATCAGCTCAACCGCGAGCGGTCACTGCATATCATCACCCTGGAAGACCCTGTGGAAGTTATCCACAGCAGCCAACGGAGCCTTATCAACCAGCGCGAGATGGGCCGCGATTGCCGCGGGTTTGCGCAAGGGCTGCGCAGTGCGCTGCGTCAGGACCCGGATGTGATCATGATCGGCGAGTTGCGCGATCTGGAGACGATTCGCCTAGCATTGCGGGCGGCAGAAACGGGGCACCTGGTGCTGGCAACCGTGCACACGCGCTCGGCTGCAGGCAGCATCGATCGGCTGGTGGAGGTGTTTGCCGCCGAGGAAAAACCGCTGGTGCGGGCGATGCTGGCCGAGTCGCTGCGCCTGGTGGTGGCGCAAGTGCTGGTCAAGCGCGGGGGCGGTGGGCGGGTAGCGGCGCGGGAGGTGTTGGTGGCTAACACGGCAGTGCGTAACCTGATTCGCGAAGGGCGGATGGCGCAGCTGAGTTCGGTGATGCAGACGGGGGCGGCGGAGGGGATGCGGACGATGGAAGGGGCGATGCAAAGGCTGAAAGTAATGGGATGGGTGTAGGAGCAGCCTTGTGCTGCGAAGAGGCCGGTGACGTCAGCGACGATCCGCTGTGTTTTCACTGGCCTCTTCGCAGCACAAGGCTGCTCCTACCAGAGCCGTGGTCGAGGCTCGATCAGCGCTTGGCCAGGGCCAGCTGCTGCTGTTCTTTCGGCAACACCCGCTTGGCCACGACATAGTGCTTCTGCCAGTAAGGCTTGCTGAGGGTGTCGATGCTCACCCGCTTGCCGCGACGGGGGGCATGGATGAAGCGGTCGTTGCCCAGGTAGATGGCAACGTGGTTGACCCGTCGGCTCTTGATGTTGAAGAAGATCAGGTCGCCAGGCTTGAGGTCGCCCTTCGCCACCTTCACACCGTGGCCCTGGGCCATGGCATTGGAGGTGCGTGGCAAGTCGACATCGGCCACATCATTGAAGGCGTATTTCACCAGCCCGCTGCAGTCGAAGCCCTTTTTCGGGCTGCTGCCGCCCCAGACATAGGGCGTACCGAGCACATTCACCGCACGGCTGAGCACATCGCTGCTCTGCTTCGGCGACATGGAGGCAACCGGCAGCCCACGGCTGCTGGCCGCGTTGCTTGGGCGTGCGCGCAGCGTGGTGTGCTTGGCAGGCGCGTGTTTCACCGAGGCATTGGTGGTATAGCCGGTGAAACCATTGGGAAGACGTTGCTCACGATTGGTGGCGTGGGCGGCCAGGGGCAATAATAGACAGAGGGTCAGCCATGTCTTGAGTAAAGGCGGCATAGATGAAGCTCTTTATGAATAGTTATGTGTTAGGCGCGCAACTTTATAACAGCTTTTTGATCAATTTCTGATCCGTTGGTCGATTGGCAGGGTGCCATACGTCGGCCTGCGACGAGAAAGTCACATTTTTTCTTAGAAAATTTTCGGATAACCCACGAGGGCTATGAATGAACAGTTATCAACAGGGTGAGCCGCTTCACGACACCCACAGCAAGGTCATCGGCTACTTGTTGTGGATTTTCGGCTTCACCGGCTCGCACCGTTTCTACTACGGCAAGCCGATCACTGGGACGATCTGGTTCTTTACCCTGGGCCTGCTGGGCATCGGCTGGCTGATCGACCTGTTTCTGATCCCGGCGATGGACAAGGAGGCGGACCTGCGCTTCCGGTCCGGTCGGATCGACTACAACATCGCCTGGATTCTGCTGACCTTCCTGGGCATTTTTGGCCTGCATCGCCTGTACCAGGGCAAGTGGATCACCGCGATCATCTACTTCTTCACGGGCGGCCTGTTCCTGGTCGGCGTGCTGTACGACTTCTGGACTTTGAACAGTCAGATTTCCGAAGCCAACAGCGATCGTCGCTGATTGCAGATCGTGTAGGCGCAGCACAAGGCTGCGCCTACCGGGTTTTACTGGCGGGTCTGGCGCTGTTGCAGCAGCAGGTTGCTGAAGCCTGCGCCGGCAAGCTGTTTCTGCGCGCCGGTCAGTTGTTCGCGGTTGCTGAACGGGCCGACCAGTACGCGGTACCAGGTTTCATCCTTGACCGTCCCCGACTCCACCTTCACCGACTGGCCGAGCAGGATGATTTGCGCACGGACCTTGTCGGCATCCGCCTGCTTGCGGAACGAGCCGGCCTGCAGGAAGAACTGCGTGGTGGCCGCAGGCTTGATCACCGGCGGTGCCGGTGGTGGCGTCTGGCCCAGCAAGGCGGCCTGGGCGCGTGCCGTGTCGATCTTCGCTGCTTCTGCCGGGGTGACCGGGGTCACTGGCTGGGCAGGCACCGGTGGCGTCTTCTCTGGCACGGCTTCCGGCGGCACGATGACCTCGGACTCCGGCAGCAGGGTGTAGAAGTCATACTTCGGCTTCACCGGCTGCTGCGGGGTGGCCGGGGTGGTCTTGCTGGCTTCGGCCACCTTTTCCGGTTTTTGCTGTTCAGGCTTGGTGCGCTTGATGTCCGCGCCTCCTGGTTCGAGCTTCATCAAAAAGACGATGAAAGCGCCCACGGTCAACCCGACTGCCAGCCATACCCAACCCGGGATCGGCTGCTTGGCCGGCGCCTGTTGGCGGCTGGCGCCGCGTTTTGGAGCAGGTTTTTTCTTGGCAGCCAACTTACATGCGCTCCAGGGTTTCCAGGCCGAGCAGTTCCAGACCTTGCTTGAGGGTACGACCGGTCAGGGCAGCCAGGCGCAGGCGGCTCTGTTGCTGTTCCGGGGTTTCGGCGGCGAGGATCGGGCAGTTCTCGTAGAAGCTCGAGAACAGGCCAGCCAGGTCGTACAGGTAGCTGCACAGCACGTGCGGCGTACCCTTGTCGGCCACGCTGTTAAGCACTTCGCCGAATTGCGCCAGGCGCGCGGCGAGGTCCAGCTCCTTCTCGGCCTGCAGCACGATCTTGCCGTCGACCTCGTCGAAGCCCTTGCCCAGCTTGCGGAACACGCCCGCCACGCGGGTGTAGGCATACAGCAGGTAGGGCGCGGTGTTGCCTTCGAAGTTGAGCATCAGCTCGAAGTTGAAGCTGTAGTCGCTGGTGCGGTGCTTGGACAGGTCGGCGTACTTCACTGCGCCGATCCCGACCACTTCACCGATGTGGCGCAGGTCGTCTTCGGCCAGGCTCGGGTTCTTCTCCTTGACCAGGGCGTAGGCACGCTCCTTGGCCTCGGTGAGCAGGTCGATCAGCTTCACGGTGCCGCCGTCACGGGTCTTGAACGGGCGGCCGTCGGCGCCGTTCATGGTGCCGAAGCCCATGTGTTCCATTTGCATCGGGTGGCCGACGAAGCCTGCACGGCGCGCCACTTCGAACACCTGGTTGAAGTGCAGCGCCTGGCGCTGGTCGACGAAGTACAGGGCACGGTCGGCCTTGAGCACATTGCTGCGGTAGCGTACGGCGGCCAGGTCGGTGGTGGCGTACAGGTAGCCGCCGTCAGCCTTCTGCACGATTACCGGCAGCGGCTCGCCTTCGCTGTTCTTGAATTCTTCGAGGAATACGCACTGCGCGCCCTGGTCCTCGACCAGCAGGCCCTTGGCCTTGAGGTCGCTGACTACGTTGGCCAGGTCGTCGTTGTAGGCGCTTTCGCCCATGACGTCGGCCATGGTCAGCTTGACGTTGAGCAGCTCGTAGGTTTTCTGGCAGTGGGACAGGGAAATGTCCTTGAAACGCGTCCACAGGGCCAGGCACTCAGGGTCGCCGGCCTGCAGCTTGACCACCAGGCCGCGGGCGCGGGTGGCGAATTCTTCGGACTCGTCGAAGCGTTTCTTGGCGGCGCGGTAGAAGTTTTCCAGGTCCGACAGTTCGTCGCTGGTGATCGGGTTTTCCTGCAGGTAGGCCATCAACATGCCGAACTGGGTGCCCCAGTCGCCCACGTGGTTCTGGCGGATGACCTGGTCGCCGAGAAACTCCAGCACACGGGCGACGCTGTCGCCGATGATGGTCGAGCGCAGGTGGCCAACGTGCATTTCCTTGGCCAGGTTCGGCGCCGACAGGTCGATCACCACCTTCTCGGCGGCGCCTGCCTTGCGCACGCCCAGGTGGCCGTCGGCCAGGGCGGCGTCCAGGCGGTCGGCCAGGGCGCTGGTGTTCTGGAAGAAGTTGAGGAAGCCTGGGCCGGCAATCTCGACCTTGCTGATGTCGTCGCTGGCGGGCAGCGCGTTGATCAGTTTTTCGGCCAGGTCGCGCGGCTTCATGCCGGCAGGCTTGGCCAGCATCATCGCGATGTTGCTGGCGAAGTCGCCGTGGGTCTTGTCCCGGGCGTTTTCCACCTGGATCGCCGGCGATAGCCCTTCAGGCAGCACACCGTCGGTGACGAGTTGGGTGAGGGCTTGCTGGATCAGCTGGCGAATGGTGTCTTTCATGGGGTTCTCTTTTCGACCGCAAGCGCGGTGGAGCGCTTCGATGCGCAGGTGGAAAAACTGGGCATTATCCGTTGCCGGGAGCGGGTTGCCAACCTTTGCCAAGGCTCAGGGTGTCAGTAGAGGTCTACCGGGTCCACGTCCAGCGACCAGCGAACCTGTCGGCCGCTCGGCATTTGCTCCAACACTAGCAACCAGGCGCTGATCAGTCGATGCAGGGGTGCCCGGGTGTTGGCCTGTATCAATAGTTGGGCGCGGAAGCGGCCTGCTCGGCGCTCCATGGGAGCCGGTACCGGGCCCAACAGTTCAATGCCTGGCAGGCGCTGTTCGGCCACCAGGCGCTCTGCTGCGCTGCAGGCTTCATCGAGGAAGCCTTCGGCCTGGCCCGGTTTGTGCGCTTCGGCGCGCAGCAAGGCCAGGTGCGAAAAAGGCGGCAGGCCGGCGGCGCGGCGCTCGTCCAGGGCTTGCTCGGCGAAGGCGAAATAGCCTTGTTCGGTCAGTTGTACCAGCAAGGGGTGGTCGGCCAGGTGGGTCTGGATGATCACCTTGCCGGGCTCTTCGGCGCGCCCGGCACGCCCGGCAACCTGCACGATCAATTGCGCCATGCGCTCGCTGGCACGGAAGTCGCCGGAGAACAGCCCGCCGTCGGCGTCGAGGATGGCCACCAGGGTCACGCGTGGGAAGTGGTGCCCCTTGGCGAGCATCTGGGTGCCCACCAGGATGCTCGGCTGGCCACGCTGGATGGTGCCGAACAGGTTGTGCATGGCGTCTTTGCGCGCCGTGCTGTCGCGGTCCACGCGCAGGATCGGGTAGTCCGGGAACAGCACCTTAAGGCGCTCTTCGGCACGCTCGGTGCCTGCACCCACCGGCCGTAAGTCGACATGGTTGCACTGCGGGCACTGGTGCGGCAGGCGTTCGTCATAACCGCAGTGGTGGCAACGCAGCACGCCGGAACGCTGGTGCACGGTCATGCGGGCATCACAGCGAGGGCATTCGGACAACCAGCCGCAATCGTGGCACAGCAACGTCGGGGCAAAGCCGCGGCGGTTGAGGAACACCAGCACTTGCTGGCCTGCTTCCAGGGTCTGGCGGATGGCCTGCTGCAACGGGCCGCTGATGCCACTGTCCAGCGGCAGGCTTTTCACGTCCAGGCGCAGCATGCGCGGCGGGCGCGCACCGCCGGCGCGCTGGTTCATGCGCAGCAAGGTGTAGCGGCCGGTCTGGGCGTTGTGCAGGGTTTCCAGCGACGGCGTGGCCGAGCCGAGGAGGATCGGGATGTTCTCCTGGTGGGCGCGCACCAGGGCCAGGTCGCGGGCGTGGTAACGCAGGCCTTCCTGCTGTTTATAAGAGCCGTCGTGCTCTTCGTCGATGATGATCAGGCCGGGGTTTTTCATCGGCGTGAACAGCGCCGAGCGGGTGCCGATGATGATGTCGGCCTCGCCGTCACGGGCTGCCAGCCAGGCGTCCAGCCGCTCGCGGTCGCCGACCGCCGAGTGCAGCAAGGCGATGCGGGCGTTGAAGCGTTGCTCGAAGCGCGCCAGTGTTTGCGGGCCGAGGTTGATTTCCGGGATCAGCACCAGCGCCTGCTTGCCGGCCTCCAGAGTTTCGCGGATCAACTGCAGGTAGACCTCGGTCTTGCCGCTGCCGGTAACCCCGGCCAGCAGAAACGCGTTGAAACTGCCAAGGCCCAGGCACACGGCATCGAAGGCGTTGCGCTGCTCTTCGTTGAGGGGCAGTTCGGGCTGCGCCAGCCAGTGCTCGTGGCGCGGCGTCGGCAGGTGGCGGCGTACTTCGACGGTGACCAGTTCCTTGGCCAGCAGCAGGTCGAGGCTGTCCTTGTTCAGGTTGAGCTTGCCCAGCAGGCTGTGGGCCACGCCGTGTGGGTGCTGCGCCAGGGTTTTCAGGGCATCGCGCTGGCGCGGTGCGCGGGCGATGCGAGGGTCATCGTGGCGGGCATCGGCGGCGACGTGCCAGAAGCGTTCCTGGCGCATCTCGGCCAGTTCGCCCTGGCGCAGCAGGGTCGGCAGGGCCCAGCTCAGGGTATCGCCCAGGCTGTGCTGGTAGTACTGGGCCGTCCACAGGCACAGCTTGAGCAGGGCCGGCGGCAGCGGCGACACCGGGTCCAGCAGCGCAATGGCCGGCTTGAGCTTGTCGGCGGGCACTTCGCTTTGGTCGCACACCTCCACCAGCACGCCGATCATCTCGCGGCGCCCGAATGGCACACGAATGCGCATGCCCGGTGTGAGGGGCTGGCGCGCCATGCTCGCCGGCGCCCTGTAGTCGAACAGGCGACGCAGCGGGGAGGGCAGGGCAAGGCGCAGGATGACGTCGGACACGCGGAAGGTCTCGCAAGGGCATTTCAAAGACTGGCGAGCCTAGCAGACGACAGTCGGTGCAAGCGACAACTTGCGCTGAGGCTGGGCTCTGGTATTATTCGCCGCCTAATTACGTGCGGTATTCAACAATTGGTGTTGGGTGGCGGCACGCAGCTCGAGGAAGTGACCATGAAAGCAAATATTCATCCGAACTACGAAGTAGTTGCAGTCACCTGCAGCTGCGGCAACAAGTTTGAAAGCCGTTCGACCCTGGGTAGCACCCTGTCGATCGACGTTTGCAACCTGTGCCACCCGTTCTACACCGGTAAGCAGAAAGTCCTGGACACCGGTGGTCGCGTACAGAAGTTTGCCGATCGCTTCGGCATGTTCGGTGCCAAGAAGTAATAATGCGCATGGCGAATCCCTCGGGTTTCGCGCTGTTGCAAAAAAAAGCGCCCCTTGTGGGCGCTTTTTTTGTGGGTGCGATTTGGCATCTTCCTGCCCTGGCGTTCTGTCCGCTGCCGGCCAATCCTCAGCAGGTAGCAGTGCGGCAGGTGGTGGATGGCGATACCCTGCGCCTGACCGACGGCCGCAGCGTGCGCATGATCGGCATCAACGCCCCGGAGATTGGTCGCAAAGGGCGGACCAGCGAGCCCTATGCCGAGGCGGCCAAGCGGCGCTTGCAAGCCCTGGTCAAAGCCAGTGACGGGCGTGTAGGGCTGGTGCAAGGCGTCGAGGGCAAAGACAAATACGGCCGCACACTGGCGCACATCTACGGCCGCACTGGCAACAATCTAGAAGCACAACTGCTCAGCGAGGGGCTCGGCTACCGCGTTGCCGTTGCCCCCAATGTGCGCCTGGTGGGGTGCCAACAATTGGCCGAGCAAGCGGCGCGTAAGGCGGGTGTCGGGCTGTGGCGCAGCTCCCCGGTGCTGCGCGCACGGGATGTCAGGCAGTCTGGGTTCGCTGTCATCGGTGGCCGAATCGAGGCAGTTGAACGTAACCGCGGCGGCGTCTGGCTGACCCTGGATAGCACCGTGGTGCTGCAGGTTCCCGCTCGTCTGCAACGCAACTTCCCGGCCAGCTTCTTCGATAATCTCAAAGGGCGCCAAGTCGAAGCGCGTGGCTGGGTGCTGGATCGTTCCCGCAAGGGTGGCCTGAAGCCCGGTCAGCGACGCTGGGTGTTGCCATTGACCGATCCGAGCATGTTAGAACGCATTTCAGGCTGAAAAGATGTAGACATTTCGGTATTGGATTGTACACACTGTGATTCGTATGCCCCGTGGGTTATAGCGTAAAGTCGTAGGCTAAAGGCCTTGACACAAGTGACCGACCAGTCTTGTGACTCCCCGGCTCTTTGCGTATCCTCGGCGGTCCGTCAGAACAGTAAATAGCGGAATGCCCACCATGTCAGACCTGAAAACCGCCGCTCTCGAATACCACGCTCAACCTCGTCCGGGGAAACTGAGCGTCGAGCTCTCGAAGCCCACCGCCACCGCCCGTGACCTCGCCCTGGCCTACAGCCCAGGTGTTGCAGAACCCGTGCGCGAAATCGGCCGTGATCCAGAGCTGGCCTACAAATACACCGGTAAAGGCAACCTGGTTGCGGTGATTTCGGATGGTACTGCCATCCTCGGTCTGGGCGACCTCGGCCCACTGGCCTCGAAGCCGGTCATGGAAGGCAAGGGTGTTCTGTTCAAGCGTTTCGCTGGCATCGACGTGTTCGACATCGAAGTCGAGTCGGAAAGCCCGCAAGCTTTCATCGACACCGTTCGCCGCATTTCGATCACCTTCGGTGGCATCAACCTCGAAGACATCAAGGCTCCAGAGTGCTTCGAAATCGAGCGCACCCTGATCGAGCAGTGCGACATCCCAGTCTTCCACGATGACCAGCACGGCACCGCGATCGTCACCGCGGCCGGCATGATCAACGCCCTGGAAATCGCCGGTAAGAAGCTGGAAGAAGCCAAGATCGTCTGCCTGGGTGCCGGCGCTGCCGCCATCTCGTGCATGAAGCTGCTGGTCAGCATGGGTGCCAAGGTCGAGAACATCTACATGATCGACCGCAGCGGCGTGATCCACGCTGGCCGCGACGACCTGAACCAGTACAAGGCGCAGTTCGCCCACGCGACCGACAAGCGCACCCTGGCTGACGCCTTGAACGGTGCTGACGTGTTCGTTGGCCTGTCCGGCCCGAACCTGCTGAGCGCAGAAGGCCTGAAGTCGATGGCGGCCAACCCGATCGTGTTCGCTTGCTCGAACCCCGATCCGGAAATCTCCCCAGAGCTGGCTCACGCCACCCGTAACGACGTGATCATGGCCACCGGTCGTTCCGACTACCCGAACCAGGTCAACAACGTACTGGGCTTCCCCTTCATCTTCCGTGGCGCCCTGGACGTACGTGCCAAGCGCATCAACGAAGAAATGAAGATTGCCGCCGCCATCGCCCTGAAAGACCTGGCCAAGCTGCCGGTGCCTAAGGAAGTTTGCGAAGCCTACGGCGTAGAAGGCCTGGAATTCGGCCGTGAGTACATCATTCCGAAGCCTCTGGATGCCCGTCTGATCACCGTTGTTTCCGATGCTGTCGCCAAGGCTGCTATCGAGTCCGGTGTGGCGACCCTGCCGTATCCTAAGCACTACCCGCTGAACAGCGTGGATGAAGTGTTCAACGGCTGATTCTGGTCGTAAGTACAAAAAGCCCCGGCTCGTGAGAGTCGGGGCTTTTTCGTGTAATGGGGTGTCAGACGTTTCTGTTTTGAGTGTGCCCCCAGCTCTTGCCGAGGAGTATCAATCAATATGGTGCATAACGTGATCGGATAGCTTTCCAAAGGATCTGTTGTGCCAGCCTATTTCCCCTCCCTTACCATCTGTGGTCAGGTCTTTCATTTTGCTCACCTTGAGCCTTTCACCTTCATGTTTCACAGTGAGCGAGCCAATCGGCAGCTGCGGGTGAGAGTGACTTTTTCTAACCACTGTTTCAGTAAGGCATATGATCCTAAGGCCCAGCCCCTGGTAGGTCCGATTATTCGCGATGGCCGTCAGGAGCGAACATTTTGTTTGGTTCGTTACCGTCTCTCTTTCAGGCTCAGGGGTGTAATCGAGGGTTTGCAGGCGTCAGGAGTGCGAGTCTATGAAACAGCCACGGGGCGGAATTGGTGCTACTCGATACTCGTGGAAGACCCACAGGGGCCGTACCATGTGTTCTTCGAAGTACGGCGCGCAACAGGGGGTCAAAAGCAGTGGCAGGAGCTTAGGCTGGTTGTCGAAAGTGCTTACCATCAAGGTGAGCAGGGTGGTCCCGTATTGAGGGGGCGCATGCTGTTCACCCTGCTTTGCAGCAAGGTGTACTTGCAGCAACCGACAGCGACTAGGCGTTGAAGCTTCGGGCACAAAAAAAGACGCTCAAGGCGTCTTCTTTTGTTGCTTAAAGCAGATCCGGACACCACTTGCGAACCGCCTTGCGCGATTACGGCCTAGGCCGCTGGGAAGCGCTCAATCTCATCCGGTCAGTCGCTTCGAAGTGCCAAATATAAGCACTGATACGGCGTACGTCAATCTCGGATGAGATCCCTATCTCCGATCAGAACAGGTCCATCGGCGCCGCTTCATCCGCCGGCAGCGGGCTTCCCGGTGCCGCGCCGTTGCCCAGTTCATCCCCGGATGGTGGCGAGTCTTCGGCCTTGAACAGCTCGAAGTAGGCGTTAGGCGTGCCCGGCGAGGCCGCGCGGCCGCTGACCGGGTCGACACGCAGGCTAAGGATGCCTTCCGGCTCAGCCGGTACGTGGTTGGGTTTGTCCTTCAGCGCAGCACCCATGAAACTCATCCAGATCGGCAGCGCTGCAGTGCCACCGTATTCGCGGCGGCCCAGGGTCTCGGGCTGGTCGAAGCCGACCCATACCGTGGTCACGTAATCGGCGTTGTAGCCGGAGAACCAGGCATCCTTGGACTCGTTGGTGGTACCGGTCTTGCCGGCCAGGTCGGTGCGGCCCAGGGCCAGCGCACGGCGGCCAGTGCCCCGTTTGATCACGTCCTGCAGCATGCTGGTGAGGATGTAGGTGGTGCGGCCGTCGATGATCTGTTCCGCCACTGCCGGCGTTTGCGGTGCTGGCGTGACTTGGCCAAAGGCGGCCGGCGCCTCGCCCGGCATGGCTGCGGTGCTGATCGGCTGCTCTGGCGCGGCAAGGCCTGCCTGGTCCTGGGCGCCTTGCGGCACGCGGGGTGGGTTGGCGGTGAACAGGGTCTCGCCGCTGCGGCTCTCGATGCGGTCGATCAAGTACGGGGTGATCTTGTAACCGCCGTTGGCAAAGGTGCTCCAGCCCGTGGCGATTTCCATCGGCGTGAGGGTTGCGGTGCCCAGTGCCAGCGACAGGTTGCGCGGCAAGTCCTGCTTGTTGAAGCCGAACTTGGCGATGTAGTCGATGGTGCGGTCGACGCCCATGGCCTGCAGCAGGCGGATCGATACCAGGTTGCGCGACTTGTACAGCGCCTCGCGCATGCGGATCGGGCCGAGGAAGGTGTTGGTGTCGTTCTTCGGCCGCCAGACCTTGTCCAGGTACTCGTCGACGAACACGATCGGTGCATCGTTGACCAGGCTGGCCGCGGTGTAGCCGCTGTCGAGCGCCGCGCTATAGATGAAGGGCTTGAAGCTCGAGCCAGGTTGGCGCTTGGCCTGCATGGCACGGTTGTAGTTGCTTTGCTCGAACGAGAAGCCGCCTACCAGCGCACGAATGGCGCCGTTGTAAGGGTCGAGGGTGACCAGCGCGCTTTGTGCGCCCGGCACCTGGCTGAACTTGAGCTTGCCGTCGTCCAGGCGCTGCAGGCGCACCAGGTCACCTACCTGGGCAACATCGGCGGGGCTTTGCGGTGCGCGGCCCTGGGAATTGCTATTGAGGAACGGGCGCGCCCACTTCATGGTGTCCCAGGCGACGGTTTCTTCCTGGCCGCTGCGGGTCAGCACCTTGAGGTCGGTCTTGTCGACCTGGGTGACGATGGCCGGCTCAAGACCGCCCAGGGTGCGCTGCTTGCTCAGTTCCAGCAGCCAGGCCGCGTGGGTCTTGCCTGGGAAGCGTGCCTCGGGGCCACGGTAACCGTGGCGTTCATCGTAATCGGAAAGGCCCGTGAGAATGGCTTTGTTGGCCATCTCCTGCATGTCGCTCGGCACGGTGGTGGTGACGCGGAAGCCCTCGGTGTAGGCATCGCTGCCATAACGGCCGACCATCTCGGCGCGGGCCATCTCGGCGACGTACGGGGCATTCACCTCAGGTGTCGGCACGTGATAGCTGGCGTTGAGCGGCTCGGCCAGGGCGGCCTGGTAGCTGGCCTGGTCAATCTTGCCGAGCTTGTACATGCGGCCAAGAATCCAGTCGCGACGCTCTTTGGCGCGCACCGGGTTGGCCAGGGGGTTGAAGCGCGAAGGTGCCTTGGGCAGGCCGGCGATCATCGCCATTTGCGCCAGGCTCACGTCGCGGATCGACTTGCCGTAATAAACCTGTGCGGCGGCATCGATGCCGTACGCCCGGTTGCCCAGGTAGATCTTGTTCACGTACAGCTCAAGGATTTCGTCCTTGGTCAGCTCACGCTCGATCTGCAGGGCCAGCAGAATCTCGTTGGTCTTGCGCGAAAAACTGCGCTCGCTGGTGAGGAAGAAGTTCTTCGCCACCTGCATGGTGATGGTGCTGCCGCCGGTCTGGATGTGGCCGGTTTTTACCAGCTGAGTCGCGGCGCGCATCAGGCTGCTGGGGTCAACGCCGTAGTGGTTGAGGAAATTGTCGTCCTCGGCTGACAGAAGCGCCTGGATAAATTGTGGGGGGATTTCCGCGAAACGGATCGGCGAGCGGCGCATTTCGCCGAACTCGGCAATCAGCTTGCCGTCGCTGCTGTACACCCTGAGGGGGATCTGCAACTGGATGCTTCTGAGGGACTCGACCGAGGGCAGGCTAGGGCTAAGATACAGAAACGCACCGCTCACACCGAGTACGAGCGCGCTAATGACTGCGACGGAAGACCACCAGAAGAACTTCAGCAGACGTATCAAGGCTTTTGGGCGTCCAGGTTGATAAGTGAATTGCGTACGGGTCCGGCGGACCAAAAACGCTGGGCATTATAAGCATTTTTTCGCCTTGCCGGGTGACCGGCCAGGTGGCCCGTCGAACCGTTTGGCCGCTGAGGCCTAGTGCTGACGCGGGTTTGCGGCATACAGCAAAGGAACAGCGATGCTTGGACGTTTCGGCATGGATGCCGGTTCACTCTTGGGGGTGGAAATTGCCCCCGACTCCGTTCGGATTGTGCAGCTGCAGCGACGCAAGGGGCGTTGCCAGGTCGCGGCCTGGGCGCACGAGCCGTATGAACCGTACAGTGGGGCTGATTGGGCGACCGACCCTGCCCGGCTAGTGGCTGCGTTGCGCCGTGCCTGCAGGCGCAGCGGCAGTCGGCAGCGGCGCGTTGCGGTGGCGCTGCCGGCAAATCAGGTGATCTGCAAGGTGTGCCAACTGCCAGCGGGCCTGAGTGAAGCCGACATCGAGGCCCAGTTGCTGGCTGATGCGGATCGCCTGTTTCCATTTCCGCTTGATGATCTGGCGCTGGACTTCCAGTTGCTCGGGGCCTCCGAGGCCCAGGCCGATTGCCAGGAGGTCATGGTGGCTGCCTGTCGCCAGCGTGCGCTGGAGCCCGTTGAAGCCCTGCTTGATGCAGCCGGGCTGCAGGCCGAGGCGATGGAGGTCGACAGTATCGCGTTGCGGCGGATGTTGCCGCAGGGCGCGCTTGCGGGTTCGGCATTGCTGCGCATCGAAGCGCAAGGCGCGACGCTGCATTGTTGGCGGCAGGGTATGCCCGCGCAGCGCCGCGAAGTGCACCTTGGCCAAGCACTTGGCCAATGGCCGGTGCTTCTGGGCGACGACAGTCAACTGGAATGCGTGCTGGTCGCTGGCAGTTCACCGATCGAGCAAGCGTGGCTGGATAACCTGAGTGCAGAGGTGAAGCTGCCCTGTCGGCCCCTGCCTTCTATTGTGGGGTTGGAGCCTGGTGGGGGCGAGATGCTCTTGGCATGCGCCTTGGCGCTCGGAGGCATGCAGCCATGATGCGTCTGAACCTTTTGCCCTGGCGCGAGCGGCAGCGCCGGTCGATGCTTCGGCGCTTTCAGTGGATGTTGCTTGGCAGTGCGGCGCTGGCCCTGTGCGCCGTGATGCTGATCGATCAACTGGCACGCCAACGTGCGCAGCAGCAAGGGTTGAGCACTGTTAGCCGTCAATCCGCCATTGCGCTGCTGGATGAACAATTGGAGCAGCACGCTGAAGTGCGTGCCGCCCACGATGCTGCCCAGGCACACGCTGCGGTGTTGGCCAGCCTGCGCGCCGATCAAGGTGTATTCCCCGCGTTGCTTAGCGACCTGGAGGCCGCGTTGCCTGCTGGTCTGCAGCTTACTGAGCTCACGTTGGCAGGCGGCCGTTTGCAGGTGACCGGCCAGGCCGCGTCCGGTGCTGTGGTCGCTCAGTTCATGCGCGACCTCGAGCGGTCCGCGGTGCTGCAAGGCCTGGAGCTAAAGCATGTGAAGCACCTGCCTTCGGGCGATGAGTTTGTCCTGACAGCGCGTGTGTCGGCGTTTTGGTCGTGAATGCAGTCTGGTGGGGGAGCTGGCAGGGCATGGCCGAACGTTCCGCTCGCTTCAGGTGGGGCGCTTCGGTCGGTTTGGGTGTGTTGGTGCTGGCGCTGGGGTGTGGGCTACGCCTGCCGGAGTTGCGGCACGCCCATGGGCAAGTGAATGCGCAGCATGAGCAGTTGAGCGAGGAACATTCGGCCAAGGCAGCGCAGGTGCGGGAGCTGGCACGCATGCGCGCTGCGCTGGCCGCCGCACAGCAGGCGCTGCACGTTGCCCGGTGGCGTCTGGCCGCAGGCGAGGGCATGAGTGACCTGCTCGATTCGCTTGCCGCCTCAGGGCATGAATTTGGCCTGCTGTTCGAGCGGCTCGATGTGCATGAGGCGGTGGAGCAGGCGCACTACCGAACCATTCCCCTCGATGTTCAGGTGGTGGGCCGGTATGCAGCACTGCGCCTGTGGTTGGATGAATGGCTTGGGCAGCTGCGGCTGCTGCGCGTGAGTGACCTGAGCATCAACGAAGTCGATGGGCGGCCTGGATTGTTGCGCGTTCGCCTGAGGGTTCACGCGCATCATGCCGATGCTACGACGCCGGCCGTTGCGTCGTTGGCAGATTTGCCCGCTCGGGCAGTGGCCGTGCCGCCGTTGGTCGATCCGTTCTCCGCAGCCCCGGCGAAAGTGGCACCTGGCGAATTGGGCCGTGTGCCCTTGGCGCAGCTGGAAATGGTTGGGAGCCTGGCGCAAGGCGGCGCGCATGAAGCGCTGTTGTTGTCTGCAGGCCAGTTGTATCGCGTGCGCCTGGGCGACCGGCTCGGGCGCGATGAGGGTGTTGTGGTGCACATCGACGAGCAGCGGGTCGACGTGCGCGAGCGGTGGTTCGTGGCGCGTGAGTGGCATGAGCGCACAGCTGTACTCACCCTCCGAAAACCCCTGGACAAGGAGGTCATGGACAAGGATGAAAAGGCTATGGAGAGGGGCGGCGGCGTTCGTCTTGTCGATCCCGCTGGCGACGGCAGCCCCCACTCGGGGTGAGCCACTGTCGCTGAACTTTCAGGATGTGCAGGTGCGCGCCGTATTGCAGGTGCTGGCAGACCATGCCGGCGTGAACCTGGTTGCCAGCGATTCGGTGCAGGGCAATATCACCTTGCGGCTTCAGGATGTGCCCTGGGAGCAGGCGCTGGATTTGGTGCTGCGCAGTAAGGGCCTGGCACGGCGTGAAGAGGGCAATGTACTGCTCGTGGCGCCGGCGGCGGAGCTTGCCGGGCAATCACTCGACGCCCGACTAGGCCAGGCGCTGGATGCGCAATTGCAGCCGCTGCAGCGTGAACTGATGCCGATCCACCATGCCGTAGCCTCCGAGCTCGCAGAGCTGTTGCTGGCAACCCTGGCAGACGACGGCATCCTCACTGGGCGAGGCAGTTTGAGCGTGGATGCGCGCACCAATACCCTGGTGGCCTACCAGCCCGCTGACCGCCTTGCCGAGCTGCGCCACCTTGTGGCGCAGCTGGATGTGCCGGTGCGTCAGGTGGCAATCGAGGCACGCATCGTCGAGGCCAATGTCGATTACGAAAAGAGCCTTGGGGTGCGTTGGGGTGGGCCCTTGTATGGTGAGAACGTAAGGCCAGGCAAGGAGCTGTTCGTCGACCTTGGGGTGGAGCGTGCCGGCTCCAGTGTCGGCCTGGGCCTGCTGCGTGGGGGCATCCTGCTGGACCTTGAGCTCAGCGCCATGGAAAAGAGCGGCAATGGCGAAATCATCTCGCAGCCCAAGGTGGTCACGGCCGACAAGGAAACGGCCAGGATCCTCAAAGGTACCGAGGTGCCTTACCAGGAAACCAGCAAGAGCGGCGCCACGTCCGTGTCGTTTCGCGAAGCATCCCTGTCGCTTGAAGTCACCCCGCAGATTACCCCGGACAATAAGGTCATCATGACGGTCAGGGTGACCAAGGACGAGCCTGATTACGTCAATGCTTTGAACAACGTACCGCCGATCCGCAAGAACGAGGTCAATGCCAAGGTTCGCGTGGCGGACGGCGAGACGATCGTGATCGGTGGCGTCTACTCGACCACGCAAAACAATGTGGTCGACAAGGTGCCATTTTTCAGCGATCTGCCGTATGTTGGGCGGCTGTTTCGACGCGATGTATTACAAGAGAAAAAATCCGAGCTGCTGGTCTTCCTGACTCCGCGTATCATGAGTGACCAGGCGATTGCTGTGAGTCGTTGATTCTGTGCGAAATTTGATACTTGTGGGGCCAATGGGCGCTGGTAAAAGCACCATTGGACGCCTATTGGCCAAAGAGCTGCGCCTGCTGTTCAAAGATTCCGACAAGGAAATCGAACTGCGATGCGGCGCCAACATCCCGTGGATCTTCGACAAGGAAGGCGAGCCGGGCTTCCGTGACCGTGAGCAGGCGATGATCGCCGAGCTCTGCGGGCTCGACGGCGTGGTCCTGGCCACCGGCGGCGGCGCGGTAATGCGCGATGCCAACCGCCAGGCGTTGCGCCAGGGCGGCCGGGTGATCTACCTGCATGCTTCGGTTGAGCAGCAGGTTGGTCGCACCGCACGTGATCGCAATCGCCCCCTGTTGCGTACCGCCAACCCGGAAGCGACCCTTCGCGCCCTGCTCGAAGCGCGTGATCCGCTCTACCGCGAGATCGCCGACCTGGTCGTTGAAACCGACGAGCGGCCACCGCGCATGGTGGTGATCGATATTCTCGAACGCTTGCAGCAGTTGCCGCCCCGATAAGCCGGGACTATTCTCGGCCACCAGCGCCGAGGCGAGGTTCAACTTACCGCGTGCGTCGCCCAAGCGGCGCCGCGCCCAAGTACATTGTGGGGATACATGCAGACACTAAAGGTCGACCTGGGCGAGCGTAGCTACCCGATCTACATTGGCGAAGGCCTGCTGGACCAGCCCGAGTTGCTGGCGCCGCACATTGCCGGGCGGCAGGTCGCCATCGTTTCCAACGAAACCGTCGCGCCTCTGTACCTCGAACGCCTGGCCAAGACCCTGGGTGCCTATTCGGTGCTGCCCGTGGTGTTGCCTGACGGCGAAGCCCACAAGAACTGGGAAACGCTGCAATTGATCTTCGATGGCCTGCTCACTGCCCGGCACGACCGTCGTACCACCGTGGTGGCCCTTGGTGGCGGTGTGATTGGCGACATGGCTGGCTTTGCCGCTGCCTGCTACCAGCGCGGCGTCGATTTCATCCAGGTGCCGACCACCCTGTTGTCCCAGGTCGACTCTTCGGTCGGCGGCAAGACCGGTATCAACCACCCGCTGGGCAAGAACATGGTCGGTGCCTTCTATCAGCCCAACGCGGTGCTGATCGACACCACCAGCCTCAAGACCCTGCCGGCGCGTGAGCTGTCCGCAGGCCTGGCCGAAGTGATCAAGTACGGCCTGATCTGCGACAAGCCGTTCCTTGGTTGGCTCGAAGACAATATGAAGGCCCTGCGTGCCCTGGACTCCACGGCCCTGACCGAAGCCATCCGCCGTTCCTGCGCAGCCAAGGCTGCGGTGGTCGGTGCCGATGAGCGCGAATCCGGCGTGCGGGCGACCCTGAACCTTGGGCATACCTTCGGCCATGCCATCGAAACCCATATGGGCTACGGCGTCTGGCTGCACGGCGAAGCCGTGTCGGCGGGCACGGTGATGGCCCTGGAAATGTCCATGCGGCTCGGCTGGATCGACCAGACCGAGCGCGATCGCGGAATCCGCCTGTTGCAGGATGCAGGTTTGCCGGTGGTGCCACCACAGGAAATGACCCCGGCGCATTTCATGGAGCACATGGCGGTCGACAAGAAGGTGCTCGACGGGCGTCTGCGTCTGGTGCTGTTGCGCCAGATGGGCGAAGCCGTGATCACCGACGACTATCCGAAAGAGATTCTTCAGGCCACGCTGTCGGCGGATTACCGCGCGATCGTGGCCCAGCTTTGAGGTTGTGACAGCGCAATGACCAGTTTGCATGCCGATGAGGCCTTTCTCGACCATTACCAGTTGAGCCACGATCCGTTCGCGCCCCGCGTGCCCGGCTTCAAATTCTTCCCGGCACAGCGCAAGCCTGTGCTGGGCCAGCTGCATCACCTGGCCCGTTACAGCCAGCTGATGCTGGTGGTCACCGGCCCCCTGGGTAGCGGCAAGACCTTGCTGCGCCAGGCCCTGGTGGCCAGTACCAACAAGCAATCGGTGCAGAGCGTGGTGGTGTCTGCCCGTGGCGCCAGCGATGCGGCCAGCGTGCTCGCCCAGGTCGCGCAGTCGCTTGAGGTCGCCCAGCCTGAGGTCCAGGCCATACTGTCGAAGGTGGTGCAACTGGCGCTGACCGGGCAGGAAGTCTATTTGCTGGTGGACGATGCGGAACAACTCGACGAGTCGGCACTCCAAGCGTTGCTGGAGCTGGCGGCGGGTGTTCCGGAAGGGCGCCCGCACGTGTTCCTGTTCGGCGAACCGTCGCTGATTGCCGGGCTGGATGAGCTGAGTATCGAGGAAGAGCGTTTCCACGTTATCGAGCTTGCCCCGTACAGCGAAGAGGAGACCCGCGAGTACCTGGAGCAGCGTCTGGATGGCGCTGGCCGGGGCATCGAGGTGTTCACCCGCGAACAGATCGTCGATATCCATGAACACTCCGACGGTTGGCCTGGCACAATCAACCAGGTCGCCCGTGACACTTTGATCGAAGCCATGATCGCCAGCCGCTCGACGGCCAAGCGACCATCCATGGGGTTGAAAATGCCTAAGAAACATGTGCTCGCGCTGTCCGCTGTGGTCGTGGTCGCCGTTGCTGCCGCGGTTCTCATGCCCAAGAAAGGCGACAAGGCACCTGCCGAGGTGCCGGCCGCCCAGGCTCAATTGCCATTAGGTGAAGGCCAGCCGGGCGCCGCCCAGGCCAATAATGGCAACCCAGCCATCGAATTCTCCGGCTCGTCGCAGCCGATGCCACTGCCGCTGGTAGGGCAGTCGCAGCCGGTGATGCGCGAACCATTGGCCCAGGCCGCTGGCATGGGGGATGGCGAAGAGGGCAGCCCGGCCGGCAATACCGCGCTGCAGCCTGGCAACCCGCCGACCGTGACCACCATCGCTCCGCCGCAAGGCGTGCCTGCCGGCCCAGCCCCGACGCTGTCGAAGCCGACTGCCAGTGCACCGGTTCAGCCGGTTGCGCCTGCGCCAAAACCGGTCGCAACCCAGCCTGCAAAACCGGTTGCACCTGCTAAGCCTGCGCCTGCGCCAACCCAGGTCGCCTCAGCCAAGCCAGCTGCCAAGCCTGTCGAGAAGCCTGCGGCTACCGCCAGCAGCGGCGGTGGCTGGTATGCAGGCCAGAAACCGGGCAATTACGTGGTGCAGATCCTCGGCACCAGCTCCGAAGCCTCGGCCCAGGCCTTCGTCAAAGCCCAGGGTGGCGACTATCGCTACTTCAAGAAAAACCTGCAGGGCAAGCCGTTGTATGTCGTGACTTACGGCAGCTTCGCCAACCGTGACGCAGCGGTTGCGGCAATCAAGAACTTGCCAGCGAAGGTCCAGGCTGGTAAACCTTGGCCACGTACCGTCGCCAGCGTCCAACAAGAGCTGGCCACGGCCCGCTGATACCTGCCGGGCGGCACCACCCCGCCGCCCAGTTGCTGAGCGAATTCTAGCTTTCGACTAGCCTGCTGCGCCCGAGCGCGGCAGGCTTTTCTGTCCCAGGCTGCCGGCCACAAGCCTCTCTTGCAGTCATGGCTGAAACGCTTCAGACTCGAGCCAAGCCGCTATCACGGCGCATGGCGCAAAAACATTCAAATTCGCGACATAAATTTTCAATGGTGAGACATGAAAATTTGTGGGCATCGCTGTCGCTGTGCAACAATGGTTTTCCATGACCACCGCAAAAAAGCTGGCGTTTGATCGGCGTGGATGGTAAGTGGTTGTTAAAAAAGAGATTTGCCTCCGTTGAGAGGTGAACCTGGTGAGAAAGTGTCTATGAAAACAGGTCTGTACCATCCCGAAGAATTCAAGGACAACTGTGGTTTTGGCCTGATCGCCCATATGACGGGCGAGCCAAGTCACCACCTTCTGCAAACCGCCATGCAGGCACTGACGTGCATGACCCACCGCGGCGGTATCAACGCCGACGGCAAAACCGGTGACGGTTGCGGTCTGCTCATGCAGAAGCCCGATCAATTCCTGCGGGCCGTGGCCCAGGAACAGTTTGCCGTCGAGCTGCCCAAGCAGTACGCCGTCGGCATGGTGTTCTTCAACCAGGACCCGGTCAAAGCAGAAGCCGCCCGCGCCAACATGGACCGCGAGATCCTCGCCGCTGGCCTCAAGCTGGTCGGCTGGCGCAAGGTGCCGATCGACACCAGCGTGCTGGGTCGCCTGGCGCTGGAGCGCCTGCCGCAGATCGAGCAGGTGTTCATCGGCGGTGAAGGCCTGAGCGATCAGGAATTCGCCATCAAGCTGTTCAGTGCCCGTCGTCGTTCGTCCGTGGCCAACGCTCACGACACCGACCACTACATCTGCAGCTTCTCGCACAAGACCATCATCTACAAAGGCCTGATGATGCCGCGCGATCTCGCGGCGTTCTATCCAGACCTGGGTGACGAGCGCCTGCAGACCGCGATTTGCGTGTTCCACCAGCGCTTCTCCACCAACACCCTGCCGAAATGGCCGCTGGCGCAGCCGTTCCGCTTCCTCGCCCACAACGGCGAGATCAACACCATCACTGGCAACCGTAACTGGGCCATGGCCCGTCGCACCAAGTTCGCCAATGACCAGATCCCTGACCTCGAAGAACTCGGCCCGCTGGTCAACCGTGTGGGCTCCGACTCGTCGAGCATGGACAACATGCTCGAGCTGATGGTCACCGGTGGCATCGACCTGTTCCGCGGCGTGCGCATGCTGGTACCGCCGGCTTGGCAGAACGTCGAGACCATGGACGCCGACCTGCGCGCCTTCTACGAATACAACTCCATGCACATGGAGCCGTGGGATGGCCCGGCCGGTATCGTCATGACCGAAGGCCGCCACGCGGTGTGCCTGCTCGACCGTAACGGCCTGCGCCCGGCGCGTTGGGTGACCACCACCAATGGCTACATCACCATCGCGTCGGAAATCGGCGTATGGGACTACAAGCCTGAAGACGTCATCGCCAAGGGCCGTGTCGGCCCGGGCCAGATCTTCGCCGTGGACACCGAAACCGGCCAGATCCTCGACACCGACGCCATCGACAACCGTCTGAAGTCGCGCCACCCGTACAAGCGCTGGCTGCGTCAGCACGCCACGCGTATCCAGGCGACCTTGACCGACGACCAGGGCGCGGCCAGCTACGATGCTGACCAGCTCAAGCAATACATGAAGATGTTCCAGGTCACCTTCGAAGAGCGTGACCAGGTGCTGCGCCCGCTGGGTGAGCAGGGCCAGGAAGCGGTCGGCTCGATGGGTGACGACACGCCGATGGCTGTGCTGTCGCAGCGCGTGCGTTCGCCGTATGACTTCTTCCGCCAGCAGTTCGCGCAGGTCACCAACCCGCCGATCGACCCGCTGCGCGAAGCGATCGTCATGTCGCTGGAGATTTGCCTGGGCGCCGAGCGCAACATCTTCCAGGAATCCCCGGAGCATGCCTCGCGGGTCATCCTCAGCTCGCCGGTCATCTCGCCTGCCAAGTGGCGCTCGCTGATGAACCTGGAGCGCGAAGGCTTCGACCGCCAACTGATCGACCTCAACTACGAGCAAGGCGTCGGCCTGGAAGCGGCCATCCGCAACATCGCCGACCAAGCCGAAGAAGCGGTGCGCAGTGGCAAGACTCAACTGGTGCTGAGCGACCGTTACATCGCCCCGGGCAAGTTGCCGGTGCACGCTTCGCTCGCCGTGGGTGCCGTACACCACCGCCTGACCGAGCAGGGCCTGCGGTGCGACAGCAACATCCTGGTCGAAACCGCTACCGCCCGTGACCCGCACCACTTCGCTGTGCTGCTGGGCTTCGGTGCCTCGGCCGTCTACCCGTACCTGGCGTACGAAGTGCTGGCCGACCTGATCCGTACCGGCGAAGTGCTGGGCGATCTGGACGAGGTGTTCAAGTATTACCGCAAAGGCATCTCCAAGGGCCTGCTGAAGATCCTGTCCAAGATGGGCATCTCCACCATCGCTTCGTACCGGGGTGCGCAGCTGTTCGAAGCCATCGGCCTGGCCGAGGAAGTGGTCGGCCTGAGCTTCAAGGGCGTGTCGAGCCGCATCAAGGGTGCGCGTTTCGAAGACCTGGAAAGCGACCAGAAGCTGCTCGCAGCCGAAGCCTGGAGCGCGCGCAAGCCGATCCAGCAAGGTGGCCTGCTCAAATTCGTCCACGGTGGCGAATACCACGCCTACAACCCGGATGTGGTCAACACCCTGCAGGCGGCTGTGCAGCAGGGCGACTACGCCAAGTTCAAGGAATACACCTCGCTGGTCGACCAGCGCCCGGTGTCCATGATCCGCGACCTGCTCAAGGTCAAAGTGGCTGACCAGCCGCTGGCGATCGAGCAGATCGAACCGTTGGAGGCCATCCTCAAGCGCTTCGATTCCGCCGGTATCTCGCTGGGCGCTTTGTCGCCAGAAGCCCACGAGGCGCTGGCCGAGGCCATGAACCGCCTGGGCGCGCGTTCCAACTCGGGCGAGGGCGGTGAAGACCCGTCGCGCTACGGCACCGTGCGCAGCTCCAAGATCAAGCAGGTGGCCACCGGCCGCTTTGGCGTGACCCCGGAATACCTGGTCAACGCCGAAGTGCTGCAGATCAAGGTAGCCCAAGGCGCCAAGCCGGGTGAGGGCGGCCAGCTGCCAGGCGGCAAGGTCAACGGCCTGATCGCCAAGCTGCGCTACGCGGTACCGGGCGTGACCCTGATCTCGCCACCGCCGCACCATGACATCTACTCGATCGAAGACCTGGCCCAGCTGATCTACGACCTCAAGCAGGTCAACCCGCAGGCGCTGGTCTCGGTCAAACTGGTCGCCGAAGCAGGCGTGGGTACCATCGCCGCCGGCGTGGCCAAGGCCTATGCCGACCTGATTACCATCTCGGGCTACGACGGCGGTACCGGTGCTTCGCCACTGACCTCCATCAAGTACGCGGGCGCACCGTGGGAGCTCGGCCTTGCCGAAACCCACCAGACCCTGCGCGGCAACGACCTGCGCGGCAAAGTGCGGGTGCAGACCGACGGTGGCCTGAAAACCGGCCTTGACGTGATCAAGGCGGCCATCCTCGGCGCCGAGAGCTTCGGCTTCGGCACCGCGCCGATGATCGCCCTGGGCTGCAAATACCTGCGTATTTGCCACCTGAACAACTGCGCCACCGGCGTCGCCACCCAGAACGACAAGCTGCGCAAGGACCACTACATCGGCACCGTCGACATGGTGATCAACTTCTTCACCTTCGTCGCCGAAGAGACCCGCGAGTGGCTGGCCAAACTGGGTGTGCGTAGCCTGGGCGAGCTGATCGGCCGCACCGACCTGCTCGACATCCTGCCAGGCGACACCGAGCGCCAGCAGTACCTGGACCTGTCGCCGCTGCTGGGCAGTTCGCACATTCCGGCGGACAAGCCGCAGTTCTGCGAAGTCGACAAGAACCCGCCGTTCGACAAGGGCGAGCTGGCCGAGAAAATGGTCGAAATGGCCATGCCGGCGATCCGCGACCAGTCCGGTGGCGAGTTCAGCCTCGACATCTGCAACTGCGACCGCTCCATCGGTGCGCGCATCTCGGGTGAGATCGCCCGCTTGCACGGCAACCAGGGCATGGCCGCTGCACCGATCACCTTCCGCTTCAAGGGCACTGCGGGCCAGAGTTTCGGCGTGTGGAACGCCGGTGGCCTGAACCTGCACCTGGAAGGCGACGCCAACGACTACGTCGGCAAAGGCATGACCGGTGGCAAGGTCACCATCGTGCCACCTGCCGGCAGCCCGTTCGAAACCCAGCACAGCGCCATCGTCGGCAACACCTGCCTGTACGGTGCCACTGGCGGCAAGCTGTTCGCCGCCGGTACCGCGGGCGAGCGCTTCGCTGTGCGTAACTCTGGCGCCCACGCTGTTGTCGAGGGCACTGGCGATCACTGCTGTGAATACATGACCGGCGGCTTTGTCTGCGTCCTGGGCAAGACCGGTTACAACTTCGGCTCTGGCATGACCGGCGGCTTCGCCTACGTGCTCGACATGGACAACAGCTTCGTCGACAAGCTCAACCATGAACTGGTGGAAATCCAGCGCATCAGTGGTGAAGCGATGGAGGCGTACCGCAGCCACCTGGCGCGCGTCCTTGGCGAATACGTGGACGAGACCGGCAGCGAGTGGGGGCGTGAGCTCTTCGAGAACCTGGACGACTACGTGCGGCGCTTCTGGCTGGTCAAGCCGAAGGCGGCCAACCTCAAGCAACTGCTGTCCAGCACCCGTGCCAACCCGCAGTAACAACAGCTGCAAGTGGCAAGCCTCAAACTGCGAGTAAACGCAGTGCGAGGTTTGCCGGACCCAAGTGATCGACTTGCAGCTTGCGGCTTGTAGCTTGCGACTGCGGTAAAGAGGTTTTGAAAAATGGCTGAACGTCTGAGCAACGACTTCCAGTTCATCGAAGTGGGGCGTAAAGACCCAAAGAAAAAGCTGCTGCGCCAGCGCAAGAAAGAGTTCGTCGAGATCTACGAACCCTTCAAGCCGCAGCAGTCCGTGGAGCAGGCGCACCGTTGCCTGGGCTGCGGTAACCCGTATTGCGAATGGAAGTGCCCGGTGCACAACTTCATCCCCAACTGGTTGAAGCTGGTGTCCGAGGGCAACATCCTGGCGGCGGCAGAACTGTCGCACCAGACCAACACCCTGCCTGAAGTGTGCGGCCGTGTTTGTCCGCAGGACCGCCTGTGCGAGGGTGCCTGCACCCTGAACGACGGTTTTGGCGCGGTGACCATCGGCTCGGTGGAGAAGTACATCACCGACACCGCTTTCGCCATGGGCTGGCGCCCAGACATGTCCAAGGTCAAGCCGACTGGCAAGCGTGTCGCCATCATCGGTGCCGGCCCGGCGGGCCTGGGCTGTGCCGACGTGCTGGTGCGCGCCGGCGTGACCCCGGTGGTGTTCGACAAGAACCCGGAAATCGGCGGCCTGCTGACCTTCGGTATCCCCGAGTTCAAGCTGGAAAAGACCGTGCTGAGCAACCGCCGCGAAGTCTTCACCGGCATGGGCATCGAGTTCCGCCTGAACACCGAGGTGGGCACCGACATCACCATGGAGCAGTTGCTGGCCGAGTACGACGCGGTGTTCATGGGCATGGGCACCTACACCTACATGAAGGGCGGCTTCCCGGGCGAGGACCTGCCGGGCGTGCATGACGCGCTGGACTTCTTGATCGCCAACGTCAACCGCAACCTGGGCTTCGAGAAGTCGCCGGAAGACTTCGTCGACATGCAGGGCAAGAAGGTCGTGGTGCTGGGCGGTGGTGACACCGCGATGGACTGCAACCGCACCTCGATCCGCCAGGGCGCCAAGTCGGTGACCTGTGCCTATCGTCGTGACGAGGCCAACATGCCGGGTTCGCGCAAAGAGGTGAAGAACGCCAAGGAAGAGGGCGTGAAGTTCCTCTACAACCGCCAGCCGATCGCCATCGTCGGTGAAGACAAGGTCGAAGGCGTGAAGGTGGTCGAGACCCGTCTCGGCGAGCCGGACGCCCGTGGCCGCCGCAGCCCTGAGCCGATCCCGGGTTCTGAAGAGATCCTGCCGGCCGATGCCGTGGTGATCGCCTTCGGTTTCCGCCCGAGCCCGGCGCCATGGTTCGAGCAGCATGGTATCCAGATGGACACCCAGGGCCGCGTTGTTGCGCCGGAAAAGGGCAAGTTCAAGCACCAAACCAGCAACCCGAAAATCTTTGCGGGCGGCGACATGGTGCGCGGTTCGGACCTGGTGGTAACCGCCATTTTCGAAGGCCGCACCGCTGCTGAAGGTATCCTGGATTACCTGGAAGTCTGATTGAATGCTGGGGCCGCTTTGCGGCCCATCGCGGCACAAGGCCGCTCCCACAGGGAAGTGCATTCCTGCAGTGGGAGCGGCCTTGTGCCGCGATGGGCTGCAAAGCAGCCCCTTTGGCGTTTTGTATACAAAATTGCTTGATCCAAGGCACCCAATAGACAAAACGCATGGCCTTGGCCGTGCCTTTTGTGCTGGCGTCTGAGAAAATGCCCGCACTTTTTTGCCGGATGCCGACATGACTGCCCTGAAGAACGATCGTTTCCTGCGTGCACTGCTCAAGCAACCCGTAGACGTCACCCCGGTCTGGATGATGCGCCAGGCTGGCCGTTACCTGCCGGAGTACCGCGCCAGCCGTGCCAAGGCCGGTGACTTCATGAGCCTGTGCATGAACCCGCAGTTTGCCTGCGAGGTCACCCTGCAGCCGCTGGACCGCTACCCACTGGACGCGGCGATCCTGTTCTCGGACATCCTCACCATCCCCGATGCCATGGGCCTTGGCCTGTACTTCGAAACCGGCGAAGGCCCGCGCTTCAAGAAAGTCATCAGCACCCCGGCTGACATCGAGGCACTGCCGATCCCTGATCCGCAGAAGGACCTGGGCTACGTGATGGACGCCGTCAGCACCATCCGTCGCGAGCTCAACGGCCGTGTCCCGCTGATTGGCTTCTCGGGCAGCCCATGGACCCTGGCCACTTACATGGTCGAAGGCGGTTCGTCCAAGGACTTCCGCAAGACCAAGGCCATGGCCTACGACAACCCGCAAGCCCTGCACCTGTTGCTGGACAAGCTGGCCCAGTCGGTCACCAGCTACCTCAACGGCCAGATCCTGGCCGGTGCCCAGGCTGTGCAGATCTTCGACACCTGGGGCGGCAACCTGTCGGCGGCGGCCTACCAGGAGTTCTCCCTGGCCTACATGCGCAAGATCGTCAGCGGGCTGATCCGCGAGCACGACGGGCGCAAGGTGCCGGTCATTCTGTTCACCAAAAACGGCGGCATGTGGCTGGAAAGCATCGCCGAAGCCGGTGCCGATGCGCTGGGCCTGGACTGGACCTGCGAGATCGGCGATGCCCGCCGCCGTGTCGGTGACAAAGTTGCGCTGCAAGGCAACATGGACCCAACCGTGCTGTACGCCAAGCCCGAAGCCATCCGCAAGGAAGTGGCGCGTATTCTGGCCAGCTATGGCAAGGGCACCGGCCATGTGTTCAACCTCGGCCACGGTATTACCCCGGAAGTCGACCCAGAGCACGCGGGTGCGTTCATCAACGCCGTGCACGAGTTGTCGGCGCAGTATCACCAGTGAGGTGATGCAGCAAACAGGAAACCGGCCTCAGTGCCGGTTTTTTGTTGGATTAAGTTTAGATTCAGCGATCGTCGTTAATCTGGTCCCATCGAAACCGAAACAGGACCTGATCCCCATGAAAGCTCGTTACCTCGCCCTGATCCTCGCCCCTTTGTTCAGCACCGCTGCACTGGCCGCTGGTTATACCGGCCCAGGTGCCCAGTCGGTCACTACTGTCGCCGCCGCCAACGACGCAGCCGACGACACCCCGGTGGTGCTGCAGGGTTATGTGACCAAGAAGATCAACAACGACGACAAGTACGAATTCAAGGACAACACCGGCACCATCACCGTCGAGATCGACGATGAGGACCTGCCACCGACCCCGTTCAACGACAAGACCAAGGTCAAGCTGACCGGCGAAGTCGAGAAGCACCTGATGAGCCGTGAAGTGGATGTGGATATCGTCGAGATCATAAACTGATCCGAGGCCCCTTTCGCGGGTAAACCCGCTCCTACAGGATTGCACTACCCTTGAGGCCAGCGCCATACCTGTGGGAGCGGGTTTACCCGCGAATGGCCCTCAAGCCGTTTTCGGCTGAAGCTTGCTCAGGCGCAACGCCACCAGCAACGCCACGGCCAACAGGCTGCCGATGAACAGCCCGATGCCATTCCACCCCCATGCATGCCAGAACACCCCACCTGCCGTCCCGGCCACACTCGACCCCGCGTAATAGCAGAACAGGTACAGCGACGAAGCCTGCCCCTTGGCCTTCAACGCCCGCCGCCCGATCCAGCTGCTGGCCACCGAGTGGGCACCGAAGAAGCCAAAGGTGAACACCAGCATGCCGAGAATCACCATCAACAGCGGGCTGGCCAAGGTCATCAGCAAGCCGCCCGCCATCACCACGATACTGACCCAGAACACCTTGCGCCGCCCCAGCTTGTCCGCCAGTGCGCCGACCTGCGCAGAGCTGTAGATACCCGACAGGTACACCACCGACAACAAGCCGACCAACGCCTGGTTCATGTGATAAGGCCCTGCCAGCAGGCGGTAGCCGATGTAGTTGAACAGCGTGACGAAGGCGCCCATCAGCAGGAATGCCTCGAGGAACAGCCAAGGCAGCCCGGCGTCCTTGAAGTGCATGACGAAGCCGTCCAGCAGGCTGCGCGGGTTCACGGCCTGCGGGCGGAAGTTGCGTGATTCGGGCAGGACCTTCCAGAACACCAGCGCCGCGACCAGTGCCAGGCCGCCGATGGTCAGCATGGCTGTGTGCCAGCTGACGAAGTCGATCAGTACCCCGGTGATGAGGCGCCCGCACATGCCGCCGATGGCATTGCCGCCGATGTACAGGCCCATGGCCAGGCCGATGTGCTGCGGGTGGATTTCTTCGCTCAGGTAAGTCATGGCCACCGCCGCCAGGCCGCTCAACGACAGGCCGACCAGTGCACGTGTCGCCAATACCGCTTCCCAGGTCGGCATCACCGCGCTGGCCAGGGTCGACAGGGCCGCGCAAACCAGCGCAAACACCATCACCGGCTTGCGCCCGATGCGGTCGGAGATCGGCCCGGTGATCAACAGGCCGAACGCCAGCATGGCAGTCGACACCGACAACACCAGGCTGCTCTGTGCCGCGTTGATGGAAAACTCCTGCGACAGCAGGGGCATCATCGGCTGCACGCAGTACAGCAGGGCGAAGGTGGCAAAGCCGCCGCTGAACAGGGCCAGCACGGTCTTCATGAAGGCGGGGGTGCCTTTCTCGATCCACATTTCGTTAAGGGGGGCAGGTTCTGGGTCGACGGGAAGGGGAGCTACAGCAGTTTTCACGGGCGGGTACCTCTGGCGCAATGAAAAAAGCATATAGCTGGCTAATGATTAGATCCAATATATTGTTCGACCTATTTAAGACGTCTAGCGACTTGTTTGGAGCCGATCATGGAACTGCGCCATCTGCGTTACTTCATTGCTGTGGCAGAAGAGCTGCACTTTGGCCGCGCGGCCCAGCAACTGGGTATTTCGCAGCCCCCCTTGAGCCAGCAAATCCAGGCGCTGGAGCAAGAGCTGGGTGCCCGTCTGTTCGACCGTACCAATCGTCGGGTCGAACTGAGCGAGGCCGGGCGGTTGTTTCTGGAAGAAGCGCGTCAGGTGCTCGCGCAGGTCGAGAAAGCGGCCGATGTGGCCCGGCGCGCCCAGTTGGGGGAGCTCGGCGAGATGAAGATCGGTTTCACGTCATCGGCACCGTTCACGTCGAAAATCCCCAAGGCCATCCATGCTTTCCGCCAGCGCTTCCCGGCCGTGCACCTGAACCTCAAGGAGTTGAGCAGCCGTGATGTGGCTGAAGCGGTGTTTGACGAGTCCATCGAGGTGGGGCTGATGCGGCCCATGCCGTTGCCGGAGGGGCTGGTGGCGACCGAGCTGTTTCGCGAGCCGCTGGTGGCCGTGATCAATGCCTCGCACCCCTTGGCCGTGGGCACGGAGCTGGGGGTGCACATCGCCTCCCTGGCGCATGAGCCGTTCGTGTTCTTTCCGCGCAGCTATGGCAGTGGGCTGCATGCGCAATTGCTCAGCCTGGCGCGGCACGCCGGGTTCAGCCCGCATTTCGCCCAGGAGGCGGGGGAGGCGATGACCATCATCGGCCTGGTGTCGGCGGGGCTAGGGGTTTCGGTATTGCCGGCCTCGTTCCAGCGCATGCGCATCGAGGGTGTGGTGTACCGGACCTTGCTGGATGAAGGCGCGATGACCGCAGTATGGCTGGTGCAGCGCGAACACGGCAGTTCAGCGATGGCCAAGGCGTTTGCCGAGCTGTTGACCGGGCAGGTCACGAAGCCTTCGTAGGCACGCTCGGGCATCGCGATCAGTTCGCCATCATCACCTGACAATTGCCGCTGGCCTTAGCTGGCGAGCCACCACATACTCGGGCATTCGTTGATACACGGAGGTCTCTCATGCGGCGCGTGGTGTTCAATCAGAAAGGTGGCGTGGGCAAGTCGAGCATCGCTTGTAACCTGGCGGCGGTCAGTGCCAGCGAAGGTTACCGGACCTTGTTGATCGACCTGGATGCCCAGGCAAACTCGACTCAGTACCTCACCGGCCTGACGGGTGAAGATATCCCCATGGGGATCGCCGATTTCTTCAAGCAAAGCCTGTCCAGCGGGCCTTTCAGCAAGAAGAACAAGGTCGATATCTACGAAACGCCGTTCGACAACCTGCACGTGGTGACGGCCACCGCCGAGCTGGCTGACCTGCAGCCCAAGCTTGAGGCCAAGCACAAGATCAACAAGCTGCGTAAGTTGCTCGACGAGTTGGACGAGGATTACGAGCGGATCTACATCGACACGCCGCCGGCGCTGAATTTTTATGCGGTTTCTGCGCTTATCGCGGCCGATCGCGTGCTCATCCCCTTCGATTGCGACAGCTTCTCGCGCCAGGCCCTGTACGGCCTGCTGGCGGAAATCGAAGAGCTCAAAGATGACCACAATGAGGACCTGCTGGTCGAGGGCATCGTGGTCAACCAGTTTCAGTCCCGCGCCAGCCTGCCCCAGCAGATGCTCGACGAACTGCTGGCCGAAGGCCTGCCAGTGCTACCGGTGTACCTGGGCAGTTCGGTGAAGATGCGCGAGTCGCACCACGCCAGCTTGCCGCTGATTCACCTGGAACCACGGCACAAGCTGACCCAGCAGTTTGTGGCGTTGCATTCGTTGTTGGAAGAAAACGCTTAGGGGTTCAAGGGTAGGGCGTGAGCGTTGTGGTGGGGCAGAGACCGAGCGCCGCCCGCGCGGCGCTCGGTCTTACAGGCACAGAAAACCTCAAGGCAAACACCTTCCAGGCATCACGATGAACAGCTGATTTCCAGGTGCTTGCCCCACTCCGGCGGCCGCTGGGCGTATGCCTGCATCCCGGCCTGCTCCTCGAACGGCCGGCTCAGCACCTGGTGCAGCCGGCGCACTTCACTGTAATCCCCAGCCTCGGCCGCTTCGATGGCCTTCTGCGCCAGGTAGTTGCGCAGCACGTACAGCGGGTTCACCGCATGCATGCGTTCACGCCGCCCTTCGCCGTTGCCGTCCTCACGCGCGCAGCGGGCAAGGTAGTCTGTGCCCCAGGCATCGAAGGCCAGCAGGTCGATGAAGTCGTCGCGGACGACCTTCAGCGCTTCGGCGACCGGCTGTTCACCCAGCTTGCGGAAGAACAGGGTGTAGTCCACGCCGCCCTTTTGCATGCATTGCAGCAGGCGCTCGACCAGGGCGAGGTCTTCATCCTCGGCGGTCGTCAGGCCCAGGCGCCGGCGCATGAGGTCCAGGTAATGCGCCTGGTACAACGGCAAGAACAGCCCCAGCGCCTCTTTGAGCGGTTCCACCTCGATCACCGTGGTCAGCGCCTGGGCCAGCGCACTGAGGTTCCAGTGGGCGATAGGCACCTGGTTGCTGTAGCTGTAGCGGCCACGGTCGTCGGAGTGGTTGCAGATGAAGTTGGCGTCGAAGTCGTCGAGGAAGGCAAAGGGGCCGAAATCGAAGGTGATGCCGAGGATCGACATGTTGTCGGTGTTCATCACCCCGTGGCAGAAACCATAGGCTTGCCAGCGGGCAATCAGCTCGGCGTTGCGCTCGACGATCGTACGGAACATGGCCAGGTAGGGCTGTTCGGCCTCGCGGCATTCGGGGTAGTGCTGTTCCAGCACATGGTCGATCAGCACGCGCTGTTGCTCGGGCTGGCGGGTGTAGTAGAAGTACTCGAAATGGCCGAAGCGCACATGGCTCTGTGCCAGGCGCGTGAGCATGGCCGCGCTTTCACGGCTTTCGCGCCAAACCGCGGTGCTCGAACCGATCACGCACAACGCCCGGCTGGTCGGGATGCCCAGAGCGTGCAGGGCTTCAGAAGCGAGAAACTCGCGGATCGACGAGCGCAGCACGGCGCGGCCGTCGCCCATGCGCGAATACGGGGTCTGGCCAGCGCCTTTGAGGTGCAGGTCCCAATGTTCGCCTGCCTCGTTCAGCACTTCGGCCAGCAACAGGCCACGGCCGTCGCCCAGGCGCGGGTTGTACGAGCCAAACTGGTGGCCGGAGTAGACCATCGCGCGTGGGTCGGCTTCTTCCCAGAGCTTGTGGCCGCTGAACAACTCGGCGAACACCGGCAAGTCGGCTTGCGCGGGGTCAAGGTCGAGCAGGGCCATGGCCGACTCGCTTGCCACCACCAGGCGCGGGTCTGCGATAGGTTCGGGCAGGACCTGGGTGGAGAACGCATCGCCCAGGCGGGCGAAGCGGTTGTCGAAGCTGAGTTGGTCGAGGGCTTTCACGGGTTGCTCCTGGAAATCGGTGCCAAGGGGGCCGCTTCGCGGCCCATCGCAGGCAAGCCAGCTCCTACCGAATTAGCGCTGAGCTTGGGGCTGGCGCAGCCCCTGTAGGAGCTGGCTTGCCTGCGATCGAGGGCGCAGCCCTCGCAAGGATTCAGAACAGAATACGGTATTCGAGCCCCTTTATACCGCTTCAGTGCCATCCGATTTCGGCTGCTCCAGCGGAATCAACTGCTGCTTGCCACCCTTCTGATCCATCAAGAACACCTCGACCTGACGTACCGAGATCTTGATGTTATGCGCCTTGAACTCGCGGTTGATGTAGCGGTTGATCTCGTCCAGCGTCGGGTTACGGTCGCCCAGGTCACGCACGTGCATGCGCAGTTCGTGGTCCAGCGAGCTTTCGCCGAAGTTGAGGAAGTACACGATCGGCTCCGGGTCCTTGAGCACCCGCGGGTTCTCATGGGCGCCCTTGAGCAGCAGGTCGCGCACCAGGTCGAGGTCGGAGCCGTAGTCGATGCCCAGCTTCAAGGTCACCCGGGTGACCGTGTCGGTCAGCGACCAGTTGATCAACTGGCCGGTGATGAAGGTCTTGTTGGGGACGATGATGTCCTTGCGGTCGAAGTCGGTGATGGTGGTGGCGCGGATGCGGATCTTGCTCACCGTGCCGGACAGGTTGCCGATGGTGATGGTGTCGCCGATGCGCACCGGGCGCTCGAACAGGATCATGATGCCGGAGATGAAGTTGGCGAAAATCTCCTGCATGCCGAAGCCCAGGCCAACCGACAAGGCTGCTACCAGCCACTGCAGCTTGTCCCAGCTCACGCCGAGGGTCGACAGGGTACTGACGATGCCGATACCGACGATGGTGTACGAGAGCAGCGTGGTGGTGGCGTAGGCACTGCCCTGTGCCAGGTTCAGGCGTGATAGCACCAGCACCTCGAGCAAGCCCGGCAAGTTGCCGGCCAGGGCGAAGGTGATGCCGACGATCACCAGCGCGCCGAGCAGGTCGCCCAGGCTGATAGGCACCATGCTCGCGGCAGTGCCGGTGCCACTGGTGTATTCGTACAGGGTGAAGTTGTTGAGGTAGGCGAACACCGAGATCAGGTCCGACCACACCCAGTACAGGCCGGCAATGAAGCCACCCAGCAAGGCCAGGCGGATCAGGCGCAGCGACTGTTGGTTGACCTGCTCGATGTCCAGCGTCGGCTCTTCGGTGATGACTTCGCCATCCAGCCCTTCTTTTGCCGCTGCGCGTTTGCTCAGGGCGCGCTGGTAGGCCAGGCGCCGTGCTGCCACCGACAGGCCCCGCACGAACGCCGCTTCGATCACCAGCCAGAACAGCAGCAGGTACAGGGTGTAGATCAGCCGGTCGGTCAGCTTCAGCGCGGTGTAGTAGTAGCCGAAGCACACCGCGACGAACAAGGCGATCGGTAGGGCGGTGAACGCCACGCCGACGGCCTTGCGGAACAGCGACGTGTCGCGATGCGCCGGGCTGCTCAGCAGCAGGCGGCTGAGCAGCCAGGCCATCAGCGCGTAGCAGGTCAGCACCACGCCGATGCCGAGTACATCATCGGCCAGTGCCGAAGGCTGGTGCTCGGCAACCGCCACCACGCCGACCAGTGCCAGCACCACGGTGCCCAGCCTGCGCACCCAGCCCCGGAGGAATTCGACCTGCGGCTTGTGCCAACGGAAGTGCACTTCTGCCACGCCGCCAGGGGCGAGGATGCGGTAGGCGGTGTAGAACACCAGCCAGGCCTGGGCCAACTGCCACAGCGCCGCGCCGAGGTTGGCGTTTTGACCGCGGGCGTCGATCTGCAGGGCATAACTGCACAGGGCCAGGCCCAGGCTCACCGGCATCGCCAACAGAATGTTGATCAGGATGGCCTGGGGCGTGTGCCACTGGCTGTCACGGCGGAAGTGGCCGATGTCCTGGTGGACCTTGCTCAAGCGCAGGTAGAGGTATTTGCGCCGCCACAACAGGGCGCCAATCACCAGTAGCAGCGGCAGGAACAGCAGCGGGCGCTGGCTCAAGCCATCGGCCAGCTCCTTGAGGCCGGAACCCCAGGGCAGGTCGGCGACCTGGCTGGCAAAGCGCTCCGGCACATAGCGCAGCCAGTCCCAGTCCAGCGGCTTGTTGCTGGGGATCCAGAACATCTGCTCGTCGAGGGTGGTGCGCAGGCCTTGGGCCGTGCCCAGCAACTGCTTCTGGTTGAGCTGCAAGGTGATCGATTCGTTGAGCAGCGCCGACAGCTCGCGGTTCAGGCGCTCCAGCAGGTCGGTGCGGGTGATCGCCACTTCCAGCAGGGCTTTGCGCAGTTGCGGCGTGACGTCTTCCGGCGGCTGGTTGGCCAGCAGCTTGTCGACGTAGGTGACCGGGCTGCTCATCTGCTCGCGCTGCTGGTTGATCTCGAACTGGTAAAGGCGGGTGTCAGCGATCTGGTCGGCGAGGTCGCGGTCGACCTTCAGGTGCGGCAGGGTTTGCTTCTGCTTGTAGAGGATCTTGGACAGCAGCAGGCTGCCCTTGAGCACGTTGATCTGCTCGTCCAGGGCCTGGTCGGCCTGGGTCAGGCTGTCGAGCTGCTGTTTGGTGCGCAGGTTCTGCTGGGTCAGCTCGTTGAGCCTGTCGGTGCTTTTAAGCAGGTAATCGGAGAGCTTGAGGTTGATCGTGCTTTCGGTGGCCAACAGGCTGCTGCCGCCGGCCTTCTGGGCTTCGATCGACTGCTGGGTGACCGCTTCCTGGGATTGGGCCAGGCGCTTGTCGTTGATCAGCGTCTGCAGGTCCTGGATTTCCTGCTCCAGGCGTGCGGCGCGCTCGATCAGCAAGTCGTGGCGGGCATTGCCAAGGTCTTGCAGCAGGCTGTTGCCGGCCAGCTCCTGGCGGCGCAGTAGGGTCAGCGCGTTGAGCGAAGCGAGCTCGGCACTGAGCTGGTTGCGCTGGTCGGCGTTGAGCGCCTTGCCGTTGTCCTTGCCGGATTTGAGGGCGTTGTTGATTTGCTGGGAGCGGGCCTGGCTGTTGCTGATCTCGGCCTGGGCGCGCTCTGGGCGGGTCTGGGAATTGATGATCAGGCTGTTGGCTTCGGACAGCGCCTTTTGCAGCTCGCCTTGCAGGGTGCTGCGCTCGCTGAGCAGTTGCTCCAGCTGGGGCACCGAGAGGGTGGCATAGCGTTGGGCGACGGGCTGCGGCTTGCTTTCCTTGAGCCGGGCCAATTCTTTTTGGCTGTCGCTGGTTTCTTTCGGTGCGCCGGCCAGCTGTTGCTTCAGCGCGGCCAACTTGCGCTCGTTGTCTTCCTTGGTGGCCAGCAGGCTCAGGGTTTGTTCGAGCACCTGCTGCAGGGCCTTCTGATCGGCCTCGGGCAGCTTGCGCTCGGCGATCTTGTCGAGGCTGTGCTGGATGCTGGCGGTGGTCGGCGCTTCGGCCGCGGCGTTCGCGGTGGCCGCGAACGAGAGGGACAAGCACAGCCCGAGCAGGGCTGTGCGAAGGTACACGCGCAGGGACATAGGCAGACTACATTGTGGATCAGGCAGAAACGGAGTTTAGAGGAACAATCCTGGTCCGGGTCGCGTTCCTTCGGGGAATCTGACGCCCACTTTCTGGACATTGTTCCCGTCCATGGTCGCCACGGTCCAAATCGTGCCATGCCATTCGACCTGGTCGCCTACTACTGGAGCGCCTCCGACCTTCTGTCGGATGAACTGTGCCAGCGGCATTTTCGCGTCCAGGCCGTCGAGTTTCAGGCCATAAAGTGCAGCCACGGCGCCCAGTTCGGCATCGCCTTCGAGCACGAAGTCGCCGAAGAAACGCAGGTCCAGGCCACGCTGCGGCGCCTGGCTGAACAGCTTGCCCAGCGCGGGCAGGTTATGTTCGTGGCCGATCACGCAGAGCATGTCGCCCACCTCAAGTACCGTACTGCCCGACGGGTGCAGCAGTTGTTCGCCACGGAACAGTGCGGCAATCCGTGTGCCTTCGGGCATCTTCAGCTCGCGCAGGGCCGCGCCGATGCACCATTTTTCGGCGCCCAGGCGGTAGACGAACAGCTCCCACTCGCTGGTGATGTGCACTTCCAGCGCCGAGCGGGAGATCGGCGCCGGGTCTGGCGGTACCGTGACCTTCAGGAGCTTGGCCATCCACGGCAGGCTGGTGCCCTGCACCAGCAGCGACACCAGCACGATGAAGAACGCCAGGTTGAAGAACAGCTGCGCATCGGGCAGCCCGGCCATCAGCGGGAACACCGCCAGAATGATCGGTACCGCGCCGCGCAGGCCGACCCAGGAAATAAAGCCCTTCTCGCGGCCATGGAAGGCCTTGAACGGCAGCAACGCGGCGACCACCGACAGCGGGCGTGCAATGAGGATCATCCACAGTGCCAGGCCCAGGGCCGGCAGGGCGATCGGCAGCAGGTCATGCGGCGTGACCAACAGGCCCAGCACCAGGAACATGCCGATCTGCGCCAGCCAGGCCATGCCGTCGAGCATGTGCAGGATGCCGTGGCGGCTGCGGATCGGCTTGTTGCCCAATACCAGGCCGCACAGGTACACGGCGAGGAAGCCGCTGCCATGCAGGGCGTTGGTCAGCGAGAACACCACCAGGCCGCCCGCCACCACCAGGATCGGGTACAGGCCACCGGCCAGGTTGATTCGGTTGACCAGTTGCAGCATCAGCCAGCCGCCGCCCAGGCCCAGCAGGCCACCGATGCCGAACTCGCGCAGCAGGTGGGTCAGCAGGCTCCAGTGCAGCCCGGTCTGGCCGCTGGCGATCATGTCGATCAGGGTGACGGTGAGGAACACTGCCATCGGGTCGTTGCTGCCCGACTCGATCTCCAGCGTAGCGGTGACCCGTTCGTTCAGGCCTTTGCCGCCCAGCAGCGAGAACACCGCCGCGGCGTCGGTGGAGCCGACGATGGCGCCGATCAGCAGGCCCTGGATCAGGCTCAGGTTGAACAGCCACGCCGCTACCAGGCCGGTGAGGGCGGTGGTGATCATCACCCCGACCGTGGCCAGCGACAACGCCGGCCACAACGCCACGCGGAAGCTCGCCACGCGGGTGCGCAGGCCGCCGTCGAGGAGGATCACCGCCAGTGCCAGGTTGCCCACCAGGTAGGCGGTCGGGTAGTTGTTGAAGATGATGCCGCCACCGTCCACGCCGGCGACCATGCCGACGGCGAGAATGATGACCAGAATAGGGATGCCCAAACGTGAGGACAGCGAACTGACCAGGATACTTGCACCCACCAGCAATGCGCCGATCAGAAACAGGCTGTTGATGGTGCTGGCATCCAAAGGCAGGTACTCCGGGATATCGCGGGAAGGGGGCTTGACTGGCAAGTCGCGTGCCAACTGATTCTAACCTGATGAATTGGCAGCATGTAAAGCGTTTCTGCAGATGAAAAAAAGGCACCGCGAGGGGTGCCTTCTTTTGTGTTGCCTGGGTGGGCCTCTTCGCAGCGCAAGGCTGCTCCTACAAGGGAGCGCGTTCCCCGGTAGGAGCAGCCTTGTGCTGCGAATGGGCCGCAAAGCGGCCCTCAGGGCAATCAGCCTTGCTTCACTTCACGCATCGGCTTGCCTTTGACCGGCGCACCGTTGGCCACGTAGTACTTGGCCGTGCTGCGCGGCAGTGGCTTGCGGTTGCGGATCTTGTCCGAGATTTTCTCGGCGATCATGATCGTGGTGGCGTTGAGGTTGCCCGTGATGATGATCGGCATGATCGACGCATCGACCACACGCAGGCCCTGCATGCCATGCACGCGGCCTTCACCATCGACCACCGCCATGTCGTCGGTGCCCATCTTGCACGAGCAGGACGGGTGGAAGGCGGTTTCGGCGTGCTCGCGGATGAACTTGTCCAGTTGCTCGTCGGTTTGTACGTCGGCACCCGGGCTGATCTCGCGACCACGGTACGGGTCCAGCGCCGGCTGGGCCATGATTTCGCGGGTCAGGCGGATGCCGTCGCGGAACTCTTGCCAGTCCTGCTCGGTGGCCATGTAGTTGAACAGGATGCTCGGGTGCTGGCGTGGGTCTTTCGACTTGGCCTGGATGCGCCCACGGCTTGGCGAACGCATCGAACCCATGTGCGCCTGGAAGCCATGTTCCTTCACGCCATTGGAGCCGTTGTAGTTAATCGCGACCGGCAGGAAGTGGTACTGGATGTTCGGCCACTCGAATTCAGGGCGGGTGCGGATGAAACCACCGGCCTCGAACTGGTTGCTGGCGCCGATGCCGGTGCCATTGAACAGCCACTCGGCGCCGATGGCCGGTTGGTTCCACCACAGCAGCGACGGGTACAGCGACACCGGCTGGGTGCACGCGTACTGCAGGTACAGCTCGAGGTGGTCCTGCAGGTTTTCGCCAACGCCCGGCAGGTCATGCACGACCGGGATGTCGAGGCTTTCCAGCAGGGCGCGTGGGCCGACGCCGGAGCGCTGCAGCAGTTGCGGCGAAGCGATGGCGCCGGAGCTGACGATGACTTCCTTGCGCGCGCGGGCTTCGACGCGCTCTTCGCTGTCGCCGACCAGGTAGGTCACGCCCACGGCACGCTTGCCGTCGAACAGCACGCGGTCGCTCAGGGCATGGGTGACGATGGTCAGGTTCGGGCGCTTTTTGGCCTGGTCCAGGTAGCCGCGCGCGGTGCTGGAACGGCGGCCGTTCTTGGTCACCGAACGGTCCATCGGACCGAAACCTTCCTGCTGGTAGCCGTTGAGGTCTTCGGTGCGCGGGTAACCGGCTTGCACGCCGGCCTCGACCATGGCGTGGAACAGCGGGTTGTTGCCAGCCTTGGGCGTGGCGACGCTGACCGGGCCTTCGCCACCGTGGTAGTCGTTAGGGCCGATGTCGCGGGTTTCCGCTTTGCGGAAGTACGGCAGGCAGTCCAGGTAGGTCCAGTCTTCCAGGCCCGGCAGTTCTGCCCAGCCGTCGAAGTCCATGGCGTTACCGCGGATGTAGCACATGCCGTTGATCAGCGAAGAGCCACCCAGGCCCTTGCCGCGGCCACATTCCATGCGGCGGCCATCCATGTGCGGCTCTGGGTCGGTCTCGTAGGCCCAGTTGTAGCGGCGGCCCTGCAGCGGGAAGGCCAGGGCGGCTGGCATCTGGGTGCGGAAGTCGAAGCGGTAGTCGGGGCCACCGGCTTCCAGCAGCAGCACGGTGACGCTGGCGTCTTCGGTCAGGCGGGTGGCCAGGGTGTTACCGGCGGAACCTGCGCCGACGATGATGTAATCGAATTCTTGGGACATTTAAGTACCCTCGTTTGGCGGTGATCAGGGAGCGGGAACGCCCGTGCGCGCTGGCACGGGCGTGACTACACGCGGTTTAGAAAACCGAGGTGTAGCCGCCCAGCTCGACCTGGACCGACTTGATGCGCGTGTATTGAGCCAGCGAGCTGATACCGTTTTCACGGCCAACGCCCGACTGCTTGTAGCCACCGACCGGCATTTCGGCCGGCGATTCACCCCAGGCGTTGATCCAGCAGATGCCGGCTTCGAGCTTGTGGATGATGCGGTGGGCACGGGTGATGTCGTTGGTGCACACGCCCGCGGCCAGGCCGTATTCGGTGTCGTTGGCGCGGCGAATGACTTCTTCTTCGGTCTCGTAGCTGAGGATGCTCATCACCGGGCCAAAGATTTCTTCCTTGACGATGGTCATGTCGTCGGTGCAGTCGGTGAACACGGTCGGGGCCACGAAGGCACCCTTGGCGAAGTCACCTTCGGTCAGACGCTCGCCACCGCACAGTACGCGGGCACCTTCTTCTTTACCCTTGGCGATGTAACCCAGCACGCTTTCCATGTGCTGGAAGCTGACCAGTGGGCCGAAGTTGGTGTTTTCGTCTTCCGGGTTGCCAGCACGGATGCGGGCAACGCGCTCGGCGATCTTGGCTTCGAAGGCGGCTTTCAGCTCGGCAGGGATGAACACGCGGGTGCCGTTGGTGCACACCTGGCCGGAGCTGTAGAAGTTGGCCATCATCGCGATGTCGGCGGCCTTGTCCAGGTCGGCGTCGGCGCAGATGATCAGTGGCGACTTGCCGCCCAGTTCCATGGTCACTTCCTTGAGCGAGGAGCTCGAGGCGCTGGCCATGACTTTCTTGCCGGTGGTGGTGCCGCCGGTGAAGGAGACTTTTTCGATGCGCGGGTGCTCGGTCAGCCAGGTGCCGACTTCGCGGCCGCTGCCGGTCAGCACGTTGAACACGCCATCAGGCAGGCCGGCTTCGGTGTAGATCTCGGCCAGTTTCAGGGTGGTCAGCGAAGTGACTTCCGACGGCTTGAAGATCATCGCGTTGCCAGCGGCCAGGGCTGGGGCGGATTTCCACAGGGCGATCTGGATCGGGTAGTTCCACGCGCCGATACCGACGGTGACGCCCAGCGGCTCGCGGCGGGTGTAGACGAAGGAGCTTTCACGCAGCGGGATCTGCTCGCCTTCGATGGCCGGCACCAGGCCTGCGTAGTACTCCAGCACGTCGGCGCCGGTGACGATGTCGACGTAGCGGGTTTCGGAGTACGACTTGCCGGTGTCCAGGGTTTCCAGCTGAGCCAGCTCATCGTTGCGCTCGCGCAGGATCTCGACAGCGCGGCGCAGGATGCGCGAACGCTGCATGGCGGTCATCGCAGCCCAGACTTTCTGGCCACGCTCGGCGCTTTCAACGGCTTTTTCGACGTCGGCCTGAGTGGCACGTTGCACGTGCGCGAGGACTTCGCCGTTGGCCGGGTTGATGGCCTCGAAGGTGGCATCGCTGCCAGCGTCGACATAACCACCATCAATGTAGAGTTTTTGCGTTCCGAAACGGGCCATAGTGTCCTCGCAAGTGCAGTGTGTGGTTGGCTAGCGCGTCACGCTCCTGCCGGGTTGGCAACGGCCGTGCGCGGTGGTTCAGAAGCCTGGTCGGTTGTGCCCAGGGACTGCTGTTTAGCCAGTTGTAGATCCATGTATTCGTAAGCGATTCGTATCGCCTGGTCGGTGTCGAAAGCATCTCCCGACAACGCGCCACGCAGCCATAGGCCGTCGATCAGGGCCGCCAGCCCGCGGGCTGCCTTGCGCGCATGGTAAAGCGGCAGGACGCGGCGGAACTGACAGCATAGGTTGGAGTACAAGCGGTGATCGTTGATCCGCTGCAACCTGTGCAAATCGGGCTGGTGCATGCTGGACGCCCAGAAGGCCAACCAGGTTTTCATTGCCGGGCCGTTCACCTGGCTGGCATCGAAGTTGCCCTCGATGATCACTTTCAGGTGGGCACGCGGGCTGTCGTCCGTCAGTGCCTGGCGCCGTGCTGCAACGCCTTCGTTGAGCATGTTCATGATGTAACCCATCGTCGCTGCAATCAGGCCGTTCTTGTCCCGAAAGTAGTGACTGATGATGCCGTTCGACACGCCGGCCAAACGGGCAATGAGCGCAATGCTGGCATCTCCCAGCCCCACCTGATCGACCGCTAGCAGGGTGGCTTCGATCAATTGCTGGCGGCGGATGGGTTGCATACCGACCTTGGGCATCTTGCATTCTCCTCAGGCCTGACAAGCAGACGACAAGCGGCTGACTCGGCGAAGGCCAGTCTATTTTGTTTTGATTGAACGTTCAATCAATAAAGAATAAGCTCTGCGACAATTTGTGCCATTGACAGTTTTTCAGGCTGTTTCGAGCGCACGGATTGACACCCCAGGAAATCGCGTAACCCCCGGAATACAAGGCGTTGACGGGCATGTGCGATGCGAAATGCAGAATCTGCCGAACGGTCATCGACCTGCGGCAGGCCCTTGGAGCGGGCGGGGTGCTCTGTGACGAATGCGCGCACCACGGTGTTGGGTGCGGCGTTTTTTGCAGACCACCTGTCTGTTTTTTTGCAACGTATCGATTCGGGATCACGGTTTCCAGGGTGCTTTTATAACACCTGACGCAGTGGGGGTATTCCACCAATTGCTCGGGAAAAGACTGATTAGCCTCCACAGCCGTACTGCCCGGAGCATTCGTGCAATGAGTTCTGCCTCCCTTACCAAACCCCCCGCCGAGAGGGTCCGGGTCAATAGCGTCGTGTTCTACACCTCGGCGTTGCTGATCCTTGCGTTGACTGCCTTGCTTATCGCTGTACCCGAAACTGCAGGCCAAGTGCTGGGCGTGGCCCAGAAGTGGCTGACGCGCACTTTCGGCTGGTACTACATGCTGGTGATCTGCGGATACCTGGTGTTCGTCGTTTACCTGGCCTTCTCCGACTACGGCAAGCTCAAGCTGGGTGGCAAGGATGACCAGCCCGACTTCAGCTACGGCGCCTGGGCCGGCATGCTGTTCTCGTCCGGTATCGGTATTTCGCTGCTGTACTTTGGCGCTTCCGAACCGCTGGACCACTATTTCAACCCACCGGAAGGCACGCCCGCCAGCCTCGAAGCCGCGCGCCAGGGCCTGCAGCTGACCTTCCTGCACTGGGGCCTGCACGGCTGGGCGATCTACGCCCTGGTCGGCCTGGCCGTGGGTTACTTCGCCTACCGCCACAACCAGCCGCTGGCACTGCGCTCGGCGCTGTATCCGCTGGTGGGTGAGCGTTGGGTCAAGGGCGCTGCCGGCAATGCCGTGGACATCTTCGGCATGTTCGTCACCCTGCTGGGCCTGGTCACCAACCTGGGGATCGGCTCGATGCAGGTGTCTTCGGGCCTTGAGTACCTGTTCGGCATGGACCACAGCAAGACCAACCTGCTGGTGGTCATCCTGGTCATGGCCGGCGTTGCGACCGTGGCCGCAGTGTCAGGCGTGGAAAACGGCATCCGCCGCCTGTCCAACCTGAACATCATCCTGTTCAGCGGCCTGCTGATTTTCGTGCTGCTGGGCGGCGAGACCCTGCACCTGCTCAATGGCTTCGTGCAGAACGTTGGCGACTACCTCAATGGCATCGTGCTGAAGACCTTCGACCTGTACGTCTACGAAGGCGAGGCGGGCAAGTCCGAGCGCTGGTTGGGGCTGTGGACCGTGTTCTACTGGGCCTGGTGGATTTCCTGGGGCCCGTTCGTCGGCATGTTCATTGCCCGTATCTCCAAGGGCCGTACCGTACGCCAGCTGGTCATGGGCGTGTTGCTGATCCCGCTGGGCTTCACCCTGGCCTGGCTGTCGATCTTCGGCAACACCGCGCTGGACCTGGTGATCAACCAGGGCGCCGTGGAGCTGGGCAAGACGGCCCTTGAGCAGCCGTCGATGTCGATCTACCAGCTGCTGGAATACTTCCCGGCCGCCAAGATCGTGATCGGTGTGGCGGTGTTCGTCGGCTTCGTGCTGTTCCTCACCCCGGCTGACTCCGGCGCGGTGATGATGGCCAACCTGTCGTGCAAAGGCGGCAAGGTGGATGAAGACGCCCCGCACTGGATGGTGGTGTTCTGGTCGGTGATCATCACCTTGGTCACCATCGGCCTGCTGTTCGCTGGCAACTTCGAAGCCATGCAGACCATGGTGGTGCTGGCGGGCCTGCCGTTCTCGGTGGTGCTGGTGCTGTTCATGTTCGGCTTGTACAAGGCCATGAAGCAGGACGTTGCGGTCGAGCAGGAGCGCTCCGAACTGGCCGCCCGTGGCCGCCGCGGCTTCAGCGAGCGCCTGACCCAGCTGGAACTGCAGCCGACCCAGGCCGTGGTGCAGCGCTTCATGGACAAGCAGGTCAGCCCGGCCCTGAAAGAAGCGGCCGAGCAACTGCGCACCCTGGGCTTCGAGGTTGAAACCCGTGTGGGCCAGTCGCGCAACATGATGGGCCTGCGGGTAATGATGGAAGAGGGCAACCCCTTCGTCTATGAAGTGAGCCTGGACGGCTACCTGGCCGCGCCGAGCGAGGCGCCGGTCGAGGGCGAGCCGCAAGTGCAACAGCGCTTCTACCGCGCCGAGGTGTACCTGCACGATGGCAGCCAGGAATACGACCTGATGGGCTTCGCGCCGGAGCAGATCGTGCGTGATGTGCTCGACCAGTTCGAGAGCCATCGCCAGCTGCTGGGGCGTGTGTACAGCTGATCGTTGTGAAAAGGGCCCTGCTGAACAGCAGGGCTTTTTTTTGCCCTGCAATAAGTAGCACCAGGTGGCAGAGCGCGCGCGACAGGCTTCCAGCTCATTTACCTGGAGTGCCTTCGTATGACCCCCTCGGACGCATCGACATTCGATTTCAAGCGAGCCGCTGCCCGGCAGTTCGCCGCCCGTCCCACGCTACGCCAGGTCGTCAGCGACCAATTGCTCACGTTATTGCTGGCAGAGCTGCCATGGCTGGCCTCGGTACAGCCTGCATTGCTGTCTGCCGATGCGCTCACACTGGACAGCCCGGACCCGGCCACACCCTACTGGTCCACTCAACCGTTGGTCGATCGCGTACTGCAGGCCATGCTCGAGTCGCGCTTTCTCGATCTGGAGCCTGTCGAAGGCCGCCATCATAACCTCGGCCTTGTTGATCCTCACCGCTTTGCCGGCTCCGACAACGTGCTCGACACCCGCCAGCTCAGCGGCCTGAGCGAACCGCTCAATGACCTGATCGAGCAACTGCCGCAGCTTTTTTGCGAGGCGCAGCTCGGCTTTTGGGCGAGTGCCGGGAGTACCGGTGCAAGCCGTGATCATTGGTTGCAGTTGCTGTTGAGCACGGCCCTGTTGCGCGGCCTGCCCTTGCAAGGTTTGGATGCCCAGGAGCAGGCCTGCATTCGCGGCCTGATACGCGGCGGTGCCGAACAGCCCACGGCGAGCTTCGTGCGGGTTCTGCTGAGCAAGGGTGGGCGTGAAACGGAGGAACTGCTGTGCCCTCTGCTGGTGACTGGAGAGTGGGATGATCGGCAAGTGGTGCTGTGGTGCGCGCCGTCTGGCGAGGTGCGTGGCTTTGCCTCGTTGGCAGCGTTCGCCTTGGCCCTGCGTGATGACCTGGCACAGCGTTACAGCTTTGACTCCCTGTCATGGCAGCCTTACCCGGTCGAAGGCAATGTGTTTGCGCAGCAGGTGACATTGTTGCTGGAAACGCTGTTCACTCAGGTCGACAGGGTGGGCTACCGCCGCCTGGACGATGTCGCCGCGCTTGAGCGACTGTTCTCGCAGGTCAGTGACCCCGCGCAGTGGTTCGACAGCTACCCGGACGATACCCCGGCGGTCATGACCCCACCGGCTTTGTGGGCCAGCTCTGGAAGCGATAGCGTGGCCTACCGTGCGGGTCTGTTGCAGCTGGCAGTCGATCAGCTCGACGCCGAAGGGGTTGGCGCCATGGACGGCATCCTGAGCCTCAAGGATTACACCCGCCAGCGGCTCACTGAACAGATGCAATCCGCTAACGCGCAGGCTATCTCCCCGGATGACCTGCTGATCGAATTCTTCGTGGCGTTGGGTATTCCCGGAGGCGCAGGAACGGGCGCAGGCGGTGGCGAGCCGGTGGCGCTGGAGGGCAGCAAGACCCTGACCGAGTTCGCCATTGGAAACCTCGGAACGCTCAGAAATGCCTCGATCCGGCGCATTCAGCGCGCCGACGGTTCTGCTGCCCCAGTCTGGCTGGATGCCGATGCTGCCAGTCGATTGGTGAGCCAGATTGATGTCGGTGGCAACTATCCCGCCTATGTCGCCCGTCAACTGGACGACCCATTGCAGCGTGCGCAACGCGTCCGGCGCTTCGCCCGTGAGTGGCGCAACGCCCTGCGTTTCAGCGCATTGGGCGCGAAGCTTGATGGCAAGATCACGGAAGCTGGGCTGCAATGCGTCATTGATTTCTGTGCAGGCCATTTCGACCCGCAAACACCCCGCATGACCCTGATGCCGCTGACCTTGCGACGCCAGCCGCATTCCCGCCAACAGGACCTCGTTCGCGGCATGTATGTGCTGTTCTGTGCCAAGCCTGAGCTGGTGTTGCTGTACCGGCCTATATACCTGCAGGACACCCTTCGTGAATATTCAACCCTGGCGGCATTGCTCGCTCACATCCAGGAGTCCACGCTACTGCAAGCGAGCATTTTGGACTGGCTGAACCCGCAGGTCCGCCATATTTACGACCATGGCGGGTTCCTTGAGCCGCACGTCACCAGCATTGGCATTGACCCGTCCAGTCTACCCGAGCGCCCGGAGCCGCCCGTCATTGAGGCGGTGTTCTGGGCCACCGCTATCGATGAAAAGTTGTACAACGCCAATCGTGATCTGCTTATCGAATTGGCGGACATGCAATCCACCTCGAATGCCGAGCGACGGTGGGAAACCCTGTCCCAAGGCGCCTGGCTGCTGTTCGATGTGGTGTCGTTGGCGCTGCGTGGCCCGGTGGCCAGTGTGGCGTGGCTGGTGCAACTGATCACCTCGCTGGAGAATGACCTGCTGGCGCTTGAGCAGGGCGGCGAGTTCGACCGGCCCGCCGCTGTTTCAGATCTGTTGCTGAACTTGAGTATGGTTTTGCTGCATGCGCGGCAACCGGCTTCGCACCCTGGAACGGCCGGTACGGCACCCGCCGTTTCAGCGTTCGATGGGCCCGCCCCGCAGCGAGGGGCTTTTGCCGAGGTCTCGGTGGCCCCCTCTGGCGCAGGGGCGGCGGGGATCGGTGAGCTGGCAGCGCTGCCGCAACGCCGGTTGGATCTCTCATGGCGTGGCAATCAGGGGTTCAATTGGCTTGCGCCTGAGCAGCGGCAGGCGCTGCGCGCCATGCGTACGGGTGTGTTGCTGCCCGACTCGGCATTGCAGGTCGCGGGCGAGACCGCAGGCCTGTATCAGGTCGACGGACGTCTGTACGCGGCCATGGACGCCGATGTTTATCGGGTGGAAGTGGTCAACGGCAGTATAAGGGTGGTCGATGGCAAGGGCGGCTACGGCCCATGGTTGAGCCATGTACAAGGCGCTTGGCGTATCGATGGTTCGCTTCGTCTCGCTGGCGGGATGAGGCGACATACACGCGAGAACATCACCGATCGCTTCAACAGGCTCCACGCTACTGTTGCGAAACTTAATGAGCAGATCAAAGCGGCAACGCTCCGTTTTGCTCAGGCCGGCTTCAGCATCCCGGTCTTGCGAGAAAAGGTCACAAAGCTGGGGGCGCTGATGGAAACAGAGCGGGCCAAGCTGGCGTTGGCCGCCACAGACAGCGAGCAGGCCTCCTCCAGGGAAATGATTGGCCGGTACGAAATGCGTTTAGCTGAATGGGACACGGAAATTCGTAGCAAGCGTAATGAAGCGGTTGAGCAGGTTGAAGAGGTCGTTCGGGACTGCCAGGAAATTCTTCGCACGATCGAGACCATGTTCGAACCCAAATATGCCCGCGAACGGCGGGCGGGGGTGGAGGCGGGGCTGACACAGCAGCGGCGTGATGTTCAGCTCAGCCTGATCCGCAACAGCGATTTCATCCTCAGTGAGCTCTGGGATCTGGCGGATTACCCGGCGCTGACCAGTATGCAACAGCGCCTTCATGGGCAGCCTGGGCAACAAGTGCTTGAAGCCTATCAGGCTTTTCGCCGCAAGCTCGAAGGCGTCGTGGGGCTTCAGGACCGCATGCTGGCTACATTCGAACATCTCGACGAGCTATTGGTCGAGGTGCCAGGCGAGGAGATCATCAGCAATCCCTCCGAACCGGAAAGCCGCAGCGTTGATTCACTTATTGCCAAGCGTACGTTCAGCACGGTTCAGTTCCGTTTCCATCAGGTGTTGAACCTTGCCGATCTGGCTTTACACCTGGATAACATCAATGGTCAGCGCACAATCAACGTATTCCGGGAGGAGCTGTCGGGGCTGTCACTGCGCAATGCGGCGGGTGCCCATGGTGAACTCGATTTCGCCAAGCTGTCGCTCGAAGACCGCATCACTATCTTGGAGGAGGCCTGGGACGAGTATGCGGCTGCGCTGGTGAACAGCCTGCGAATTCGCAGGACGGGTGGGGCGTTGATCGAAGTCTCAATGCTTGACCGCTACCGCACGGAGCTGGAGAAGCTCAAATGCGACGCGGGGCGCCGGTTGGTCGCGTTGAGGGAGCGGGAGGGCGCTAGCCCGCCTGTCACGCACGCTCCCTACACTGTTTCAAAGGAGCCGCAACGAGTGGTGCGCAATGCGCAAGGGCAGTTACTGATCGGAAAGAGAGAGGAGGATGCCAATGGGCTTGTGGTGTATCAGGTGCGTGACCCATTCACCAATACGGTGTTGGGCACCTTCGACAAGGACGGTCAATGGTTAGAGCGAGATCGTGAGCGATCGCCGGTTGAAAACGAGGCGGCGTCAACGGATACGGCTTTCCGGGTGCAGGTGCTGCTGGATGAGAATGAGCAGTTGCTGTTGAAGGCTGACGAATATGTCGTGAATGACCTTAAAGGAAGCCTGCTTGCGCATTTGTTCGACACTCAGATCAACAAGCTGGGGGAGGCGGCGACGTCATTGGGCGAGGAGGGCGCCAACGCCGCCCTCATCAGGCGCCTGGAGGTCGCCTCGGACCAGATGCGCTCGGAAAAAAACCTCAAGCTGACCATGCTGTACACCGACACGCGCTACCCCAGCGCCGCAGCGTTACGTTTTCTGCATGAGCAGAACCTGATCAAGGTGCAGTACGTCGCCCCGCGCCAAGTCATGGCCAATGGCAGCACCTTCGACGAGTACAAGATCATGCGTCTGGCGCAGCCGGGTGCCGCATCAGGCCGGCCGTTGTGGGCCGCACACTTCCACATGCCTGCCGCTGACGCGCTGGCGCGTGACTTCACCTTGGGCCATTTGAAAACCTGGAGCCAGCGTCGCTTGAGTGGGCGCGAGGAAGGCTCAACCCAGCGGGTGCATAGAGGCAAACTCACCCTGGAACAGGCGCGCGGCATCATCCCGTTCGACTGAGGCGTTCAGCGGTTGCTGTACCGGCCATGTTTGCCGTGGGCAGGCATGGCCTGGTTGCCGCGCTCGGCAATCATCTGCTTGAGCCCGATCAGTTCAACGCCTTGGCTTCTCAGGCGCGGGATTTCCCGCGCCAGCACTTCAAGGGTCTGCGGGTAGGGGTGGCCGATCAGCACGGCCGAGCCTTGCTTGCGGGCCATCGCGATACCCAGTTGCAGTTGCCCTGCAATGGCTTCGGGGGTGCGCACGTCATCCAGAAACACATCCCGCGACACGTGTGCCACATCCTGCGCCTGAGCTTCGGCGGCGGCCACCGTGGCGGCACTGGTGCGGCTGTCGACGAAGAACAAGTGGCGGCGCTGCAGTTCGCCCATCAGCCAGGTCATGGCTTCGCGTTGGGCGGTCATGCGGCTGCCCATGTGGTTGTTGATGCCGGCCGCGTACGGCACCTTGGCCAAGGCTGCGTCGAGCCGGCTGGCCAGTTCGGGCAGCGGTAGCCCTGGGTGCCAGGCATAGGGACCGGTAGCCGGGTCCATGGGCATGTGCAGGATCACGGTCTTGTGTGCTTTGTGTGCCTGGCGGGCGAAATCGCTGGCGTGCGGGGTGTCGGGCATGATTGCCATGGTGACCGGGCCGGGCAGGGCGAGCGTGCGGCTGTCACGCTCGGTGCTTTGGCCAAGGTCGTCGATGATGATGCTCATGTAGGCCTTGCTGGCCGGCGCCGCTTGGGCGACGCCGACCAGCAGGTAGCACAGCAGACACAGCAGATACCGCATGGGCGCGATCATTTACCCGAGGTGATGTTCAAGCCCTTGAGCAGGCTCAGGGCCTGGCTCAGCTGGAAGTCATCATCCTGCGGCCGTTCCTTGCGCTTGCTGCTGCCGGTCGGGCGCTCGGCGCCGCCGTTGCCATTGCCCAGGTGGCCCTGCAGGTCGGCTTCCTTGAAGTTGTCGGTATCGATTTCGGCAGTGAGTTTGGCCGGGCGCACTTCGATGTCCGGCACGATGCCCTGGGCTTGGATCGAGCGGCCGTTGGGGGTGTAGTACAGCGCAGTGGTGAGCTTCAAGGCGCGGTCGTTGGCCAGCGGCAGCACGGTTTGCACCGAGCCTTTGCCGAAACTGTCGGTGCCCATCAGCACGGCGCGCTTCTGGTCTTGCAGGGCGCCAGCGACGATTTCCGACGCCGAGGCACTGCCGCCGTTGATCAGCACCACCAATGGCACGCCTTCGCTGGCGTCGGCCGGGTCGGCAGAGAAGCGCAGTTCGGAGTTGGCGATACGGCCCTTGGTGTAGACGATCAGGCCCTTGGTCAGGAAGTGGTCGGCCACTTCGACCGCCGACTGCAGCACGCCGCCGGGGTTGTTGCGCAGGTCGAGCACCACCCCGCGCAGCTTCTTGCCGTTGTCCTTACGCAGCTTGGCCAAGGCCTTGCCCACCTCGTCGCCGGTCTTGACCTGGAACTGGGTGATGCGGATGTAGCCGTAGTCGTTTTCCAGCAGCTGGCTTTTCACGCTCTTGACCTGGATCACCGCGCGGGCGAGGGTCACGTCGAACGGGTTGCCGCCATCGCGGACCAGGGTCAGGGTGATTTTTTCGCCGACCTTGCCACGCATCTTGTCCACGGCTTCGGTCATGGTCTGGCCGCGGGTCGGAGCGCCGTTGATCTTGACGATCAGGTCACCGGCCTGCACGCCGGCCCGGGAGGCGGGGGTGTCATCGATGGGCGAGACCACCTTGATGAAGCCGTCTTCCTGGCCCACTTCGATACCCAGGCCACCAAATTCGCCGCTGGTGCTCTCTTGCAGCTCCTGGAAGTCCTCGGGGCCGAGGTAGGCCGAGTGCGGGTCAAGGTTGCTGAGCATGCCCTTGATGGCGTTTTCCAGCAGGGTCTTGTCGTCCACCGGCTCAACGTAAGCGGCCTTGATGCGGTCCATGACCTCGGCGAAGGTGCGCAACTCTTCCAGCGGCAGCGGCGCCTTGGCCGTCACCTCGGTAGCTGGCACCGCTGCTGGCTTGGCCGGCTCTGCGGCAATGGCCAGGGGCGCGCCGACCGCCAGGGCGATGGACAGGGCCAGCTGGGTGAGACGAGGCGAGTGCAGCATGTCGAACGAACTCCTGATCCTGAAGGCGCTCCGTGAGGAGCATCGGCGCAGCATTCAGGCTACGCCGTAAAAAGGTGAACGGGGTTGTTTTTCGGACAAACCCTAGCCTCTGCACCACTGCGACGGGTCGGTAGGCCGGCCCTGCTGGCGGATGGCGAAGTACAAGCCTGCGCTGTCTTGGCCACCGCTGTCACCCACGGTGGAGATAGCTTCGCCGGCCTTGACGATGTCACCGGCGCTCTTGAGCAGGCTCTGGTTGTGGCCGTACAGGCTCAGGTAACCATTACCATGGTCGAGAATGACCAGAAGTCCAGCACCGCGCAACCAGTCGGCAAACACTACACGGCCGCCGTGTACGGCGCGTACTTGCGTGCCTGGGTTGGCGCTGATCATCACCCCGTCCCATTTGGCCCGGGCGTCACTGCCGCGTGCATCGCCGAAGCGTGCCAGCAATCGACCATTGACGGGCCACGGAAGTTTGCCCCGTGCAGCAGAAAAAGCGCCGCCGTAGTCGGCACCATCGCTGGAAACCATCGGGCCCAGGGTAGTGCGGGCCTTTTTCGGCGGCTCGACCGGCTCGCGGGCTTCTTCGCGCGCAGCCGCAGCGGCCAGGGCTTCCTGCTGGCGGCGTTTCTCCGCCTCTTGCTGGGCCAGCAGGGCTTTCTTGCGCGCTTCCTCTGCCTCGCGGGCCTGGCGTGCCAGGGTTTCCTCGATGGTCTTGAGTACTTTGCCAAGGTCGGCCTGGTCCTGCTCGCGGGCCTGCAGCTTCTGGTCGCGGTCTTTCATGTCGTTGTTGAGCTTGGCCAGTACTTGCTGGCGCTTGCTGCGCTCGGTCTCGAGGGCCTGGCGGCGGCTGTCGAGGTCGGCGCGCTGGGCCAGCAGTTGTTCCTGCTGGCGGGCGATGTCCTGTTCGACGTTGGCCAACTGGCGCAGGGTCTCGTTGAAGGTGCGCAGTTGCTCCAGGCGCGCCTTGCTCAGGTAATCGTAATAGGTGAGGGTGCGCGCGAATTTCTCGGGGTTCTGCTGGTTGAGCAGCAGCTTGAGGTATTCCTCGCGGCCGTTCTGGTAGGCGGAACGGGCCTGGATGGCGATCAGCCGTTGTTGTTCAACGCGGGCGCTCTGGAGTTTTTTTTTCTCGGTATCAAGGCGCTCCAGCTCGCCCTCGGTCTTTTTTAGTTCTTGTTGCAGGGCCTCCACCTGTTTCTCGAGGTTGCCGATGTCGGTCTCGGTGGACTTGAGGTCTTTCTGCACGCCGGATTTCTCTTCCTGGAGCTTGCCCAGCATCTTTTTGAGCTCGGCGATGTCCTGGCGGGTGGCGTCCAGTTGTTGCTGGGTCTGTGCGCGCTCATCGGCAAATGCCGGGCTGAGCAGGCAAGACAGGGCGAGTAGGATCAAGGCGCGGAGCATGGGGTTGGGCGTACCAGGGATGGAGACTGGCCTAGTATGCCCGCGCGAGCCTGCAAAAAAAACGCCTCGCGGCAGATGCGGCGAGGCGTTTGTCTGGAATTCATGTGTCAGGGGTCTGCTTCGCAGCCCATTCGCAGCGCAAGGCTGCTCCTACAGGCGGTGCGCAGGCCATTGTAGGAGCAGCCTTGTGCTGCGAATGAAGGCAACTCAGGCGTCGATCAGGATCGACGTCCCGGTCATTTCCACAGGCTTTTCCAGCCCCAGCAGTTTCAGCATGGTCGGCGCCACGTCGGCCAGCACGCCGCCATCGCGGACCTTGACCTTGCGCTTGCCCACATAGATGAACGGCACTGGCTCGGTGGTGTGCGCGGTGTGCGCCTGGCCGGTGCAGGCGTCTTCCATTTGCTCGACGTTGCCGTGGTCGGCGGTGATCAGCGCTTCACCGTCGACTTTATCCAGCGCCTCGACGATACGCCCGACACAGGTATCCAGCGCTTCGACGGCCTTGACCGCGGCCTCGAACACGCCGGTGTGGCCGACCATGTCGCCGTTGGCGTAGTTGACGATGATCACGTCGAAACGCTGTTGCTCGATGGCTTCGACGATGCGGTCGGTGACTTCCGGCGCGTTCATTTCCGGTTGCAGGTCGTAGGTGGCGACCTTCGGCGACGGGATCAGGATGCGCTCTTCGCCTTCGAACGGCTCTTCACGGCCGCCCGAGAAGAAGAACGTGACGTGCGCGTACTTTTCGGTCTCGGCGATGCGCAGCTGGGTCTTGCCATTCTTGGCCAGGTATTCGCCCAGCACGTTGTCCAGGCTGGACGGTGCAAAGGCTGCTGGCGCCGGGATTTTTGCCGAATACTGGGTCAGGCCGATGTAGGCCGCCATCTTCGGCAGGCGCGCACGTGGGAATTCGTTGAAGTCCGGCTCGACGAAGGCACGCGACAGTTCGCGGGCGCGGTCGGCGCGGAAGTTCATGAAGATCACCGCGTCGCCGTCTTCGACCTTGACCGCCTCGCCAATGCGCGTGGCTTTGACGAACTCGTCGTTTTCTTCACGGGCGTAAGCGGCTTCAAGGCCGGCCAGGGCCGTTTCGGCGGTGTAGTCGGCAACGCTGTCGACGATCAGGTTGTAGGCCGCGGCAACGCGGTCCCAACGGTTGTCGCGGTCCATGGCGAAGTAGCGGCCGATGAGGCTGGCGATGCGGCCCTTGCCCAGCTTGGCGAAGGTCTGGTCGAGCAGCTCGATGGACGACTTGGCGCTACGCGGCGGCGTGTCGCGGCCGTCGAGGAAGGCGTGCAGGTAGATTTTTTCAGCGCCACGCTGTGCGGCCAGTTCGGCCATCGCGATCAGGTGGTCCTGGTGGCTGTGCACGCCGCCGTCGGACAGCAAACCGAGGATGTGCACGGCCTTGCCGGCACCGACAGCCTTGTCTACCGCGCCGGTGAGCACCGGGTTGCTGAAGAACTCGCCATCACGAATAGCCTTGGTGACCCGGGTGAAGTCCTGGTAGACGACGCGGCCGGCACCGAGGTTCATGTGGCCGACTTCGGAGTTGCCCATCTGCCCGTCTGGCAGGCCGACATCCATGCCTGAACCGGAGATCAAGCCATGCGGCTGACTGGCGCGCAGGCGGTCATAGACCGGTGTGTTGGCGGCATAGATGGCATTGTATTCGGGGCTTTCGCTGTGGCCGAAGCCATCCAGGATGATCAGGACCAGGGGTTTGGGCGTACTCGTCATCAATCAAACTCACGGTTGTTCAAAGATGATAAAGACACGCATTTTAGGGCAAATGCGCCATCAACGGCGAATATTCGTCCCATCCCCCGACCGGCGCAGCCACCGCGCCAGGGCAAAGCTGCTTTTCTGGCCGGCCAGTCGGGCTTTGGTGGTCATGGGGGGCTGTGTATACTGGCCGGCATTTTCAATCGCCTGGAACACCGCTGATGGTTGCTCACCTGATTCAATTCGCGACAGATCACTACATCCTGGTTGCGATCTTCGTTGTTCTGCTGGTCCTGCTGCTCATCAATGAAGTCCGCCGTGGCGGCCAGAGCCTGAGCAATGGCCAGTTGACTGCCCTGGTCAACGCTGACAAGGCCCTGGTCATCGACATCCGCACTGCCAAGGAATATTCCGCGGGCCACATCGTGGGTGCCGTGAACATCCCGCAGGACAAGCTGGTCAGCCGTATGGCCGAGCTGGAAAAGCACAAAGAGAAGACCCTGATCATCGTCGATGCAATGGGCCAGCAGTCCGGCACGCTTTGCCGCGAGCTGCTCAAAGCCGGTTACAACGCCGCCAAGCTGAGCGGTGGCGTTTCCAGCTGGAAAGCCGATAACCTGCCCCTGGTGAAGTGATATGAAGCCCGTCATCGTTTATTCCAGCGACTACTGCCCCTACTGCATGCGCGCCAAATACCTGCTCGAGAGCAAGGGCGTTGCGTTCGAGGAAATCAAGGTCGACGGCAAACCGCAGGTTCGCGCCGAAATGAGCCAGAAGGCCGGCCGTACGTCGGTGCCACAGATCTGGATCGGCAGCACCCATGTCGGTGGATGCGATGACCTCTATGCCCTGGAGCGCGCCGGCAAGCTCGACGCGCTGCTGGCGGCCTGATTTGCACTGCATTCAAAAACATTAGGATAAGGATCTGCCATGACTGACCAACAGACCAACGGCGCAGCTGCCGAAGACAACAGCCCTCAGTTCTCCCTGCAGCGCATCTACGTGCGTGACCTGTCGTTCGAGGCCCCGAAAAGCCCGCAGATCTTCCGCCAGCAGTGGGAGCCGAGCGTTGCCCTGGACCTGAACACCAAGCAGAAAGCCCTGGAAGGCGACTTCCATGAAGTGGTGCTGACCCTGTCGGTTACTGTCAAAAACGGTGACGAAGTGGCCTTCATCGCTGAAGTGCAGCAGGCCGGCATCTTCCTGATCGCCAACCTCGACGCTTCGTCGATGAGCCACACCCTCGGCGCGTTCTGCCCGAACATCCTGTTCCCGTACGCCCGTGAGACCCTGGACAGCCTGGTGACCCGCGGTTCGTTCCCAGCGCTGATGCTGTCGCCGGTCAACTTCGACGCCCTGTATGCGCAAGAGCTGCAGCGTATGCAGGAAGCGGGCGAGACGCCGACTGTGCAGTAATAGCTGCCGGTTTCAGAAAGGCGCCTCACGGGGCGCTTTTTTATTGCCTGTTCTGGCCTCTTCGCGGGGCAAGCCCGCTCCCACATTGAGATGCTTACGCCAAACCATTGTGGGAGCGGGCTTGCCCCGCGAAGAGGCCGTTCCTGCCAATGGGTCAGCTTCCGGCAAACCCGTTCTGCCGCCAGGCCTCATACACCGTCACCGCCACGGTATTGGACAGGTTTAGGCTGCGGCACCCCGGCCGCATCGGCAGGCGCAAGCGCTGCTCGGGCGGCAGGCTGTCCAGCACGTCGGCTGGCAAACCGCGGCTTTCGGGGCCAAACAGGAAGGCGTCGCCCGGCTGGTAAGCCACTTCATGGAAGGGGTGCGAGCCCTTGGTGGTGAAGGCGAACAGCCGTGGGTTACCCAGGCTTTCCAGGCATCCGGCCAGGCTCTCGTGGCGCTTGAGCGTGGCATACTCGTGGTAGTCCAGCCCCGCCCTGCGCAGGCGCTTGTCATCCAGTTCGAAGCTGATGGGCTCGATCAGGTGCAGGTGGCAACCGCTGTTGGCGCAGAGGCGAATGATGTTGCCGGTATTCGGCGGAATTTCTGGTTGAAAAAGGATGACGTGAAACATGCACGGCTCCAGGCGTGAAGATGACGAGCATTCTACCCCTGAACCGGACCTGCGTTCGAAGGCCTTCCCACGGGTGATGCTATCGCTGGCCATTGTCGGCCTGATGGTGGGCTTGATGATCGGCCGCCTGACCACCCCCGATGAGCGGGTGCTGGAGCAGGTCGAGGTGGTACAGGACGGGCTCGACCTGTGGTTCAACGAAGAGCCGAAGCTGCATGGCGAGAACGTGGAGGGTACGGTTGCCGTGCTGTTCGAGGCCCAGGGCAAGGCCCAGCGGGGGCAATTGAGCCTGCAGGGCAAACCGGTGGGCTGGCGTGTGCAGAAAAGCGAGGAAGGGCTGTTGCTGACGGTGGTGGCCGCGCGCCCTCTGCACGGCGAGTGGGCCGGTGCAGAGGACGCTGGGCGTTGGCGTGTGCAGGTGAGGCTGCACGAATAAAAGAGGGGATGTCCCGGCCTGCCTGTACCAGGGTCCCCAAAACTTGCGCTACTGCAAATAAAAGAGGGGTTTTCCCGGCCTGCCTGTACCGAGGACCCCGAAACGGGAGATACAGGACTTATTGCAGGGGGCGTGCCAGTTTTGCAAAACCCGGAAACATTGGCTTTCAGGGCTTTCATGCCAGGTTTTGAGGGTTTTTGTGCCTTCGTGCGGTGCAGAGGGCACAGGATCGGTGCATGGCGGCTGAAATAAAAAGGGCCGCTCTAAAGCGTCATGCTGTTCACTTAAGTTATCCATCGCCTGTATTGGGGCCGCTTTGCGGCCCATCGCGGCACAAGGCCGCTCCCACAATGTTCGCGCATGCCCTGTAAATAGGGGCATAACGCGGTCGGTGTGGGAGCGGCCTTGTGCCGCGATGGGTCGCAGAGCGGCCCTCGTAGTCAATGATCTGCGTACAACTCAATGGTCTTCGCTGTCGTCTTCATCGCCGCCGGCGACATTCATCCCCAGCTCCTTGATCTTGCGGGTCAAGGTATTGCGCCCCCAGCCTAGCAACAACGCCGCATCCCGACGCCGCCCGGCCGTGTGCTTGAGGGCGGTCTCGATCATGATCCGTTCGAAACTGGGCACCGCACTGTCGAGCAGGTTCGATTGGCCACGGGCCAGTGCCTGGTCCGCCCACTGGCGCAGCGCCTGTTCCCAGTTGGTCACCGGGGCGGCGTCCTGCGGCAGGTTCAGCAGCTCGGGTGGCAAGTCACCGATCAGCACTTCACGGCTGGACGCCATCACGGTGATCCAGCGGCAGGTGTTTTCCATCTGCCGCACGTTGCCCGGCCACGGCAGGTTGCGGATGAACTCTTCGGTTTCCGGCTTCAGCAGTTTTGGCTCCACCGCCAGCTCCTGCGCGGCGCGGGCGAGGAAGTGGCGGGCGAGCGCAGGGATATCTTCGCGGCGGTCGGCCAGGCGCGGAATGTGGATGCGGATCACATTGAGCCGGTGGAACAAGTCCTCGCGGAACTTGCCAGCCTGCACCAACGACTCCAGGTTCTGGTGGGTGGCGGCAATGATGCGCACATCCACCTTGACCGGCACGTGGCCACCCACCCGGTAGAACTCGCCATCGGCCAGCACCCGCAGCAGGCGGGTCTGGGTGTCGGCGGGCATGTCGCCGATCTCGTCGAGGAACAACGTACCGCCGTCGGCCTGCTCGAAGCGGCCGCGGCGCAGGTTGGCCGCACCGGTAAAGGCGCCTTTCTCGTGGCCGAACAGCTCGGACTCCATCAGGTCCTTGGGGATGGCTGCCATGTTCAGGGCAATGAACGGTGACGCCGCACGCGGGCTGTGGCGGTGCAACGCATGCGCCACCAACTCTTTGCCGGTGCCGGATTCACCGTTGATCAGTACCGTGATGTTGGAATGGCTCAGGCGACCGATGGCGCGGAACACCTCCTGCATCGCCGGCGCTTCGCCGATGATCTCTGGCGTGCGGGCCAAGGCTTGTGGCACATCGAGGCCTTGCTGCTCCTGGGCATGCTGGTTGGCGCGCTTGACCAGCGACACCGCCTCGTCCACGTCGAACGGCTTTGGCAGGTACTCGAAGGCGCCGCCTTGGTAGGACGCCACGGCACTGTCGAGGTCGGAGTGAGCGGTCATGATGATGACCGGCAGGCGTGGGTGCTGTTCGCGGATCTGGGCCAGCAGGTCAAGGCCGCTGGTGCCCGGCATGCGGATGTCCGAAATGATCACATCCGGTTGCTGGCGGGCCAGGCGGCCCATCACGCCATCAGCGCTGTCGAAGCTCTGGGTGGTCATGCCTTCCTGTTGCAGGGCTTTTTCCAGGACCCAGCGGATGGAGCGATCATCGTCGACGATCCATACGGTTTCACTTCGGCTCATGAGGCGGTGGCTCCTTGTTCCAGAGGCAGGTAAATCGAGAAGGCGGTATGGCCCGCGTGGCTTTCACACTCGATCAGGCCCTGGTGCTGGCTGATGATGTTCTGGGTGATGGCCAGGCCCAGCCCGGTACCGTCCGGGCGCCCGCTGACCATGGGATAGAAAAGCGTGTCTTGCAGTTCCGACGGGATGCCCGGGCCGTTGTCGATGATCTCGACGCGTGCCACCAGCCGGTGGCGCACATGGCCGATGGTGAACTGGCGCAGCGCACGGCTGCGCAGGGTGATGCGGCCCAGGCGCAGTTCGTTTTGCGAGCTGATCGCCTGCATGGCGTTGCGCACGATGTTCAGCACCGCCTGGATCATCTGCTCACGGTCGATCAGCACATCCGGCAGGCTTGGGTCGTAGTCGCGCACCAATGTGATGCACCCCTGGCTTTCGGCGTCCACCAGGCTGCAGACCCGCTCCAGCACTTCGTGGATATTGGTCATCGCCAGCGAGGGCAGTTTGTTCGAGCCCAGCATGCGGTCGACCAGGTTGCGCAGGCGGTCGGCCTCTTCGATGATCACGTTGGTGTAGTCGCGCAGGCCCTCTTCAGGCAGCTCACGGGCCAACAGCTGCGCCGCGCCGCGGATGCCACCGAGCGGGTTCTTGATCTCGTGGGCCAGGCCACGCACCAGCATCTTGGTGGTTTCCTGCTTGCTCAGCTGGGCTTCTTCCTTGGTGATGCGCAGCAGCCGATCGCGCGGGTGCACCTCGAGCAGCAGCAGGGTCTGGCCCTGGTGCAGAATCGGCGTGACAGCGTAGTCGACGGTGATGGTCTGCCCGGTCAGCGAGGTCAGCTGAGCCTCGCGCTTGGTGAACGGGTGCGCCTGTTCCACCGCCTGGCGCAGCGAGCTGAGCGCTTCGGTCGATTCGGTGAACAGCTCGCTGATGAACTGCCCATGGCTGCGCTGGCCACTGACGGCCAACAACATTTCTGCCGCCGGGTTCATGTATTCCAGGCGCAGCTCGGCGTTCAGCAGGAGCGTGGCGGTGGTCAGGTTGTCCAGAAGCAGACGGTGCTGTGCATCGCTGATGGTCATAAGGCGTCGTTGACCTCTTTTGGCGCTTGCCTGGCACTGGGTGGCCAGAGCCGGGCGCGCTGTGGATCCGCTGATGCCAGGAAAATGCAAGAAACAAACCAAAGCTCCGAAAAGAAGCGAGATTTACCCATAAAGGCCTGTGTCTGCGCACTTTCGGATCAGAAACTCTGGATGAAACGTTTCACTTGACCCAGATTGGGGAGCAAATAGGGGCACGGCTGGCAGTTGTGCACCAAGATAGAGCATAGCGGGAGTGGCGAGGGTTCTGCGTGGGCAGAAACAAAAACGGCCTCCCGAAGGAGGCCGTCTTGATCACGTCATCGGCGCCAGGCGCCGATCAGATCAGCAGCTGTAGTACAGCTCGTATTCCAGCGGGTGCACGAAGGTACGGACTTTGATCTCTTCTTCGCTCTTCAGCTCGATGAAGGCATCGATGAAGTCGTCGGAGAACACGCCGCCCTTGGTCAGGAACGCACGGCCTTTATCCAGCTCTTCCAGGGCCTCTTTCAGGCTGCCGCAGACTTGCGGGATGTCTTTCGCCTCTTCAGGCGGCAGGTCGTACAGGTTCTTGTCGGCAGCATCGCCTGGGTGGATCTTGTTCTGGATGCCGTCCAGGCCAGCCATCAGCAGGGCCGCGAAGGCCAGGTACGGGTTGGCCGATGGGTCCGGGAAGCGCGCTTCGATACGGCGGGCTTTCGGGCTGCCGACGTACGGAATACGGATCGAGGCGGAACGGTTGCGCGCCGAGTAGGCCAGCATGACCGGGGCTTCGAAGCCTGGGACCAGACGCTTGTAGGAGTTGGTCGACGGGTTGGTGAAGCCGTTCAGGGCCTTACCGTGCTTGATGATACCGCCGATGAAGTACAGGGCGGTGTCGGACAGGCCGGCATAGCCTTCACCCGAGAAGGTGTTCTTGCCGTCTTTCCAGATCGACATGTGCACGTGCATGCCCGAGCCGTTGTCGCCGTACAGTGGCTTCGGCATGAAGGTGGCGGTACGGCCGTAGGCGTCGGCAACGTTGTGCACGACGTACTTCAGGGCCTGTACTTCGTCAGCTTTCTTCACCAGGGTGTTGAACTTGACGCCGATTTCGTTCTGGCCGGCAGTCGCCACTTCGTGGTGGTGAACTTCAACGGTCTGACCCATTTCTTCCAGTGCGTTGCACATGGCAGTACGGATTTCGTGGTCGTGGTCGAACGGCGGAACTGGGAAGTAGCCGCCTTTGACGCCAGGACGGTGGCCTTTGTTGCCGCCTTCCACGTCAGCGCCAGTCATCCACGAGCCTTGCTCGGAGAAGATCTTGAACATCGAGCCGGAGATGTCCGACTGGAACTTCACTTCGTCGAAGATGAAGAACTCAGGCTCTGGGCCGGCGAATACGGTGTCACCGATGCCGGTGCTCTTCAGGTACTCTTCGGCGCGCTTGGCGATGCCGCGTGGGTCGCGATCGTAGCCCTGCATGCTCGACGGGTCGACGATGTCGCAGGTGATGATCAGGGTCGGCTCTTCGGTGAACGGGTCCAGCACGGCGGTGTCATCGACTGGCATCAGGATCATGTCGGAGGCTTCGATGCCTTTCCAGCCAGCGATGGAGGAACCGTCGAACATCTTGCCGACTTCGAAGAAATCTTCGTCCAGGCCATCACGCGCCGGCATGGTCACGTGGTGCTGAATGCCTTTGGTGTCCGTGAAACGCAGATCAATCCACTTGACGTCATGATCTTTGATGAGTTGAACCGACTTCGACATGTTGTCCTCCGGATGGTCTAGAGCGCGGTGGGCCGCTGCCCTGGAAAAAGGGTGTTGCCGGGCGCGGATAGTCGGCCAAGCTTACCTGCCTCACAAGGGAGCAAATTGCATGCCAGTGCCCGAAAATGGCGAGGGCGGGATAAAAGAGGGCGTTTGCGGGCATCTGGCGACAGGGTAGCGGGGAAAAGTGCACCCTTAAGATGCGGTTTTTAGTATCGGCGCACCAATAATGTGCACGTTTTCAGTGTTGTGCTTTCTTTGAGGGCCTCTTCGCGGGTGAACCCGCTCCCACAGGGACCGCAGGGATTTCGAAGATTGTGCAATCCCCTGTAGGAGCGGGTTTACCCGCGAAAGGGCCGGAACAGGCACCCCAAAACCCCGGCCTTGCATTTATCTCAAAGCTTCTGATCAAAAGTTGGTCAAATCCTGAGCAATTTCCGATATAATTCGCGCCCCTCATTTTCGGCAGGCCCTGCGCGCGCTGTTAACCAATGAAACTTATCGTCAAAGTCTTCCCAGAAATCACCATCAAGAGCCGGCCGGTGCGCAAGCGCTTCATCCGTCAGCTCGGCAAGAACATCCGCAACGTGCTCAAGGATCTGGATCCTGAGCTCGCGGTCGATGGTGTCTGGGATAATCTCGAAGTGGTCACCCGCGTCGAAGACGAGAAGGTCCAGCGCGAGATGATCGAGCGCCTCACCTGCACGCCGGGTATCACCCACTTCCTGCAGGTCGAGGAATACCCGCTCGGCGACTTCGACGACATCGTCGAGAAGTGCAAGCATCACTTCGGTCACCTGCTGGCGGGCAAGCACTTCGCCGTACGCTGCAAGCGCGGCGGCCACCACGACTTCACGTCGATGGACGTCGACCGCTACGTCGGCAGCCAACTGCGTCAGCAGTGTGGCGCCGCCGGCATCGAGCTGAAGAACCCGGAAGTCCTGGTGCGCATCGAAATTCGCAACCAGCGCCTGTACGTGATCCACAACCAGCACCAGGGCATCGGCGGCTATCCGCTGGGCGCCCTGGAGCAAACCTTGGTACTGATGTCCGGTGGCTTCGACTCCACCGTGGCGGCCTACCAGATGATGCGCCGTGGCCTGATGACCCACTTCTGCTTCTTCAACCTCGGCGGCCGTGCCCACGAACTGGGGGTGATGGAAGTTGCCCACTACCTGTGGAAAAAGTACGGCAGCAGCCAGCGCGTGCTGTTCATCAGCGTGCCGTTCGAAGAAGTGGTCGGCGAGATCCTCAACAAGGTCGACAACAGCTACATGGGCGTGACCCTCAAGCGCATGATGTTGCGCGGCGCCGCCCATATGGCCGACCGCCTGCAGATCGACGCGCTGGTCACCGGCGAGGCAATTTCCCAGGTCTCCAGCCAGACCCTGCCGAACCTGTCGATCATCGACTCGGCGACCGACAAGCTGGTGCTGCGCCCGCTGCTGGCCAGCCACAAGCAGGACATCATCGACCAGGCCACCGAAATCGGCACCGCCGACTTCGCCAAGCACATGCCTGAATACTGCGGCGTGATCTCGGTAAACCCGACCACCCACGCCAAGCGTCACCGCATGGAGCATGAAGAGAAGCAATTCGACATGGCCGTGCTGGAGCGCGCCCTCGAACGCGCCAAGTTCATCTCGATCGACCACGTGATCGATGAGCTGGGCAAGGACGTCGAGGTGGAAGAAGTGCGCGAAGCGCTGCCTGGCCAGATCGTCATCGACATCCGTCACCCCGATGCCCAGGAAGACGAACCCTTGGTGATCGAGGGCATCGAAGTCCAGGTGATGCCATTTTATGCAATTAATAGTCGCTTCAAGCAGCTGGATGAAACACGCCAGTACCTGCTGTATTGCGACAAGGGTGTGATGAGCCGACTGCACGCACACCACCTGCTCAGTGAGGGACATGCCAATGTGCGTGTTTATCGTCCGGCATAAGACGCCAGGGCTGTATGGCGGCAGCATCCGCCATCGCCCTCCCGACCACCGGGCCTGCTGAGCCTTATACCTTACATATTGGTCGCCTAGACTAGGCGGCAACCGAATCCTCTGATCGAGATACACTTGTGATCGAAAATCTGCGTAACATCGCCATCATCGCCCACGTTGACCATGGTAAAACCACGTTGGTCGACAAACTCCTGCGTCAGTCCGGCACTCTGGAGCGTAACGAGCTCAACGACGAGCGCGTCATGGACTCCAACGACCAGGAAAAAGAGCGCGGTATTACCATTCTGGCGAAAAACACCGCCATCAACTGGAACGGCTACCACATCAACATCGTCGACACCCCCGGCCACGCCGACTTCGGTGGCGAGGTTGAGCGTGTAATGTCGATGGTCGACTCCGTGCTGCTGCTGGTCGACGCTCAAGACGGCCCGATGCCGCAAACCCGCTTCGTGACCAAAAAGGCCTTCGAAGCTGGCCTGAAGCCAATCGTTGTCATCAACAAGGTTGACCGCCCGGGCGCGCGTCCTGACTGGGTTCTGGACCAGATCTTCGACCTGTTCGACAACCTCGGTGCCACCGACGAACAGCTGGACTTCAAAGTCGTCTACGCCTCGGCCCTGAACGGCATCGCCGGTCTGGACCACACCGAAATGGGCGAAGACATGACTGCCCTGTACCAGGCTGTCATCGACCACGTTCCAGCGCCAGCTGTTGACCGTGACGGCCCGTTCCAGATGCAGATCTCCGCTCTGGACTACAACAGCTTCCTGGGTGTTATCGGTGTTGGCCGTATTGCCCGTGGTCGCATCAAGCCGAACACCCCGGTTGTCGCCATCGACGCTGACGGCAAGAAGCGTAACGGCCGTATCCTCAAGCTGATGGGCCACCACGGCCTGCACCGCGTCGATGTCGAAGAAGCCCAGGCTGGCGACATCGTCTGCATCAGCGGTTTCGACGAGCTGTTCATCTCCGACACCCTGTGCGACCCGACTGCCGTTGAGGCGATGAAGCCGCTGACCGTTGACGAGCCTACCGTTTCGATGACCTTCCAGGTCAACGACTCGCCGTTCTGCGGCAAGGAAGGCAAGTTCGTCACCAGCCGTAACATCAAGGACCGTCTGGACAAAGAGCTGCTGTACAACGTTGCCCTGCGCGTTGAAGAAACCGACTCCCCAGACAAGTTCAAAGTCTCGGGCCGTGGTGAGCTGCACCTCTCGGTACTGATCGAAACCATGCGTCGCGAAGGCTTCGAGCTGGCCCTGGGCCGCCCAGAAGTGATCATCCGCGAAGTGGACGGCGTGAAGCAGGAACCGTTCGAAAACGTCACCATCGACATCCCTGAAGAAGCCCAGGGCAAGGTCATGGAAGAGATGGGTCTGCGTAAAGGCGACCTGACCAACATGGTCCCGGATGGCAAGGGCCGTGTACGCCTGGAATACAACATCCCGGCGCGTGGTCTAATCGGTTTCCGTAACCAGTTCCTGACCCTGACCAACGGTGCAGGCATCCTGACCTCGATCTTCGATCGCTACGACACCGTGAAGTCCGGTCACATGTCCGGCCGTCAGAACGGCGTACTGGTTTCGGTCGAAACCGGCAAGGCGCTGACCTACTCGCTGGAAACCCTCCAGGCGCGTGGCAAGCTGTTTGTCGAGCACGGTCAAGAGATCTACAACGGTCAGATCATCGGCCAGAACAGCCGCGACAACGACCTGGGCGTCAACCCTACCAAGGGCAAGAAGCTCGACAACATGCGTGCTTCGGGTAAAGACGAAGTCATCGCCCTGGTTCCGCCTGTTCGCTTCACCCTGGAACAGGCTCTGGAATACATCCAGGAAGACGAGCTGTGCGAAGTCACGCCGAAGTCCATCCGTCTTCGCAAGAAGATCCTGGACGAAAGCGAGCGTACCCGCGCTGCCAAGAAAGCCAAAAACAGCTGATTTAGCTGTGGCTGAATGAAAACGCCCCCGGTCGAAAGGCCGGGGGCGTTTTTGTTTGGGGCGTTTATTGCCCCATGTTGCAACGGAAGTAATTGCTAACTAAGCAGTTTTTGGCAATGCACCATAGCCACAGTACGCTGCCTGCTTGTAGAAATCAGGGAGCCGAAGATGAAGGGCAGGGGGTGGAAGGAGCATTTGGCGCGTGGCCATATTGATGTTGCGGGAGTGTCCTGGAGCTTGCTCCACTTGCGTCCCGGCTTGCATCAAGTAGTTATCCCAGCCCATTCCACTCAGGAACCGCAAGAAGTGACGCTGGTAATAGAGTATTCAAGCCACTGTGTCAGTTACGGGCCGAAGCAAGGTGCTGAATTGAATTTCGAGGCTCTAGGCCTCGAGCATTTGCTGATAGATCACAGGGGGATATGCCGGGCGTTTTGCGCTGGGCGATACAGGCTGTCCGTGCAACTGCCGACCATCATGGCATCACTGGCGGATAGGCAGTGTCTGTTTACGGGGCATAGCAACTGGCTGACCATGGAAGGGCATCAATTTGGCTATCCAGAAGGAAGCCGCTATGAGGTCTATTTCAGTCTGCGTCGTGAATCAGCCCAGAGCCTGAAGGTATATGTTGAAAGTGCCTACGTGCGAGACGTTGATCATCCCTCTCATCGTCCGCTTCGCCTGAAACGGCATGAAAAGATAAAGGGCTGGCTGTTGATAATGAAGAAGCTGAGAAATGAGCCGATTCGACGGCCAGTGCAGCGTTAGCTGGCTGCAGAAATACGAAACCCCCAATTAAGGGGGTCGTATCGCGGATGCCCTTAGGGACTTATCCCATCAACCGGCACGGCCGGAACCAGGTGGCGGCGTCTAGACACTTCCCGAGGGAAGCTCCGTGTACATCAAGACGGTTGAAAGTCTATTGGGTCTCTGATGGATCGTCAACGCCCAACCACTTTAGGCTTGTAAGCACAATACCCCGGCCGCGGCCCGACCTTGGGGTGGTTGCGGCAGGTGTCCGGGCGCTTGTCATAAATGGTGCACAGCCGGCTCTTACGATCCAGGTACATGCAGTCATCGTTGCTCATCCGGGTCAGGGTGAAAATGCCTGACTTCTGGTTGAAGCGTTCGATGATGCCTTCCTTCTGCAGGCGTTTGGCCACGTTTTTGGGCGGTTCGTCTTTTTCGAACTCGTCTACCACGCCAATGCGGATCAGATCCTTGATCTTCACCTCCACCGGCAGGGTGCAACAGGTCGAGTGGCAGCCACCGCACATGTGGCTGGCATAGCGCTGCCAAGTCTCCAGGCGGTCGACTTCGGCGGCGGCGATCAGGGTCGTTTTCATCGTTATGGGGGTGAATCACGGGCTTGGGGCGCGCGATGATACCGGAGTTGTTCAATTTGTGAACAACCTTTTGCCCGATTCACGGTGTTGATTCAGTGTTCAGGCATGAAAACTGCGAACAGGAACGGTAAGTCCCTGTCGAAGGGTCTAGTCTCTTCACTCTCCCTCCGTATTCGTCAACTTGCCCGAGGATGCCGCATGTCCCAGGAACCCAAAGCACGTGACGCCGAGGTGGCCGATTTTCGCGCCGCTGTACTGGATAAGCTGACCTACGCGGTCGGCAAGGACCCCGAGCATGCCTTCGACCATGACTGGTTCGAAGCCATTGCCCTGGCCGCGCGTGATCACATGGTCGATCACTGGATGGACCACACCCGTCAGGCCTACCGGCGCAGTCAAAAGCGGGTGTATTACCTTTCTCTGGAATTTCTCATCGGGCGGCTGCTGTACGACAGCTTGAGCAACCTGGGCTTGCTGGACATCGCCCGTGAAGCCCTTGATGGCCTGGATGTCGACCTGGAGCGTATCCGCCTGCTCGAGCCGGATGCGGCGCTGGGCAACGGTGGCCTGGGGCGGCTCGCCGCTTGCTTCATGGAAAGCATGTCGACCCTGGGCATCGCCGCCCACGGCTACGGCATCCGCTACGAGCACGGCCTGTTTCGCCAGGCGGTGGTCGATGGCTGGCAGCAGGAGCAGACCGAAAACTGGCTGGACTTTGGCAACCCCTGGGAGTTCGAGCGCGCCGAGGTGATCTACCCGATCAGTTTCGGCGGCAGCGTCGAAACGGTGCAAGACACCCACGGCCAGCAACGGCAAGTGTGGTGGCCTGGCGAGACGGTGCGCGCGGTGGCCTATGACACGCCGGTGGTCGGCTGGCGTGGCGCCAGCGTCAACACCTTGCGCCTGTGGCGTGCCCGGGCGCTGGAAGAGCTGCACCTGGAGCGCTTCAACGCCGGTGACCACCTGGGCGCGGTCGCCGAAGTGGCCCGTGCCGAGAGCATCTCACGCGTTCTCTACCCGGCCGACAGCACCGAAGCTGGCCAGGAGCTGCGCCTGCGCCAGGAATACTTCTTCGTTTCGGCCTCGCTGCAGGACCTGCTGCGGCGCCACCTGAACATGCACAAGGACTTGCTCAACCTGCCCGATGCGGCGGCCATCCAGCTCAACGACACGCACCCGTCGATTGCCGTGGCCGAGTTGATGCGCCTGCTGGTCGACCAGCATGAAATCTCGTGGGAAAAGGCCTGGGAGCTGACCGTCGGCACCCTGGCCTACACCAACCACACCCTGCTGCCCGAGGCATTGGAAACTTGGCCAGTGGCGCTGATGGAGCGCATGCTGCCGCGGCACATGCAGATCATCTACTTGATCAACGCCTACCATATCGACGCCCTGCGCGCGAAAGGCCTGCACGACTTCGACGTGCTGCGGGCGGTGTCGTTGATCGAGGAAGAAAACGGCCGCCGGGTCCGCATGGGCAACCTGGCGTTTCTGGGGTCGCACAGCGTCAACGGCGTGTCGGCACTGCACAGCAAGTTGATGAAGAGCACGGTGTTCGCCGAGCTGCACAAGCTCTACCCGCAGCGGATCAACAACAAGACCAACGGCATCACGTTCCGGCGTTGGCTGTACCAGTCCAACCCGCAGTTGACCGAAATGCTGGTCGAGGCGCTGGGCCCGGAGCTCAAGGACGACCCGGAAGGCTTACTCGCCAACCTGGTGCCGTTTGCCGACAAGAGCAGCTTCCGCAAGCAGTTCGCCGCCCAGCGCCTGCACAGTAAGCGCGCCCTGGCCAGCATCATCCAGGACCGTATCGGCGTGACGGTCAACCCGGAGGCGCTGTTCGATGTGCAGGTCAAGCGCATCCACGAATACAAGCGCCAACTGCTCAACCTGTTGCACACCGTGGCCTTGTACCAGGCCATACGCAACGACCCAGGCACCAACTGGGTGCCGAGGGTGAAGATTTTCGCCGGCAAGGCTGCGGCCAGCTATCACCAGGCCAAGCTGATCATCAAGCTGGCCAACGACATCGCTCGGGTGGTGAACAACGACCCGACCGTGCGCGGCCTGCTCAAGGTGGTGTTCCTGCCCAACTACAACGTCAGCCTGGCCGAAAGCATCATACCGGCGGCGGACCTGTCCGAGCAGATTTCTACCGCCGGCTATGAAGCATCGGGTACCAGCAACATGAAGTTCGGCCTCAATGGCGCGCTGACCATCGGCACGCTGGACGGCGCCAACGTCGAGATGTGCGAGCACGTGGGGGCCGACAACATGTTCATCTTTGGCCTGACGGCGCAGCAGGTCGAGGCGCGGCGGCGAGCGGGAGACTTTGGCGCCAGTGTGGCGATTGCCGAGTCGAGCCGCTTGAACGACGTGCTTCAATCGATTCGCAGCGGGGTGTTCTCGCCTGATGATCCCTCGCGCTATACCGGGTTGATCGATGGGCTGGTGGCGTATGACCGCTTCCTGGTGTGCGCCGATTTCGATGCCTACTGGGATGCTCAGCGGCGGGTCGAGGAGCTGTGGCATACGCCGCAGGAATGGTGGCGGATGGCGGTGCTGAACACGGCAAAGATGGGTTGGTTCTCGTCGGACCGGACCATCCGGGAGTATGCGGGGGAGATCTGGAAGGCACTGGATTGAGCATTGGGGCCGCGGTGCGGCCCATTCGCGGGGCAAGCCCGCTCCCACAGGGTCTGCGTTGCCTTGAAGGTTGCGCAAAACCTGTGGGGGCGGGCTTGCCCGCGAATGGGGCGCACCGCGGCCCCAGTCGACAGCCGGCCTGGCAAAGGCTGAACTACCGACCTATTGTGCCGTCAGACAGCCCAGACGAGTCTCATCACTCGCTAGCATCGCACTCTCCCTGTAAACTGCGGGGGTTTTTCTCCCCCTTTCCATTTCGGAGCCATACATGTCCCGCGTTACCCTGAGTCGCTATCTGATTGAGCAGACCCGCAGCAACAATACCCCTGCCGATCTGCGCTTCCTGATCGAAGTGGTGGCGCGCGCGTGCAAAGAGATCAGCCACCACGTGTCCAAAGGCGCCCTGGGCGGCGTACTGGGCAGCATGGGCACCGAAAACGTGCAAGGCGAAGTACAGAAGAAGCTGGACGTTATCTCCAACGACATCCTGCTGGAGGCCAACGAGTGGGGCGGCCACCTGGCCGGCATGGCGTCCGAAGAAATGGACAACGCCTACCAGATCCCAGGCAAATACCCGAAAGGCGCCTACCTGCTGGTCTTCGACCCGCTGGACGGCTCGTCGAACATCGACGTCAACGTTTCGGTCGGCACCATCTTCTCGGTACTGCGTTGCCCTAACCAGTACCTGAGCCAGAACGAAAGCCTCAACGAAGAAGCGTTCCTGCAGCCAGGCACCGAGCAGGTTGCTGCCGGTTATGCCATCTACGGCCCGCAGACCATGCTGATCCTGACCCTGGGCAATGGCGTCAAGGGCTTCACCCTGGACCGCGAACTGGGCAGCTTCGTCCTGACCCACGAAAACATCCAGGTACCGGCCACCACCGCCGAATTCGCCATCAACATGTCCAACCAGCGCCACTGGGAAGCCCCGGTACAGCGTTACGTGGACGAACTGCTGGCCGGTGAAACCGGTCCGCTGAAAAAGAACTACAACATGCGTTGGATCGCCTCGATGGTCGCCGACGTGCACCGCATCCTGACCCGTGGCGGCCTGTTCATGTACCCGCGTGACGCTCGCGACCCGAGCAAGCCGGGCAAGCTGCGCCTGATGTACGAAGCCAACCCGATGTCGTTCATCATCGAGCAGGCTGGCGGCGCATCCACCAATGGTTACGATCGTATCCTCGACATCAAGCCAGAGAGCCTGCACCAGCGTGTGTCGGTCATCCTCGGCTCGAAGGAAGAGGTCGAGCGCGTCACCGCGTATCACAAGGAGTAAGTCATGCTGGCACCTTGGCAGCCGTTGCTGGAGTGGTGGTTCGGTTGGGGCACCAGTCCCCAGGCCGTGGCTGACGAGAAGAGCACGCTGTGGTTCGGCAAGCATCACGATGCCGAGGCCCAGGCGCTGTTTGGCGACTTGGTCGAACACGCCCTGGCGGGCGGGCTCGAAGAGTGGCAGCAGAGCCCGCAAGGCTGGCTCGGCCTGCTGATCCTGCTGGACCAGCTGCCTCGCATGATCTACCGCGACACGCCGCGCGCCTTCGAGGGCGACCGGCGTGCCCAGGTGGTGGCCATGCAGGGCCTGCAAAAAGCCTGGGATTACCAGTTGCTGCCGATCCAGCGGGTGTTCGTGCTGCTGGTGTTGGAGCATGCCGAGGTGCTGGACTGGCAAAACCTGTGTGTCGAGCGTTACCAGATGCTGCTGGACGAGCAACCTGAGGCCAATCGCCGGTTGTTCGAGGGGTTCCTCGACTACGCCGAGCAGCACCAGCGGGTGATTGCCCGGTTCGGGCGCTTCCCGCACCGCAACCTGATGCTGGAGCGGCCGAGCACCAGCGAAGAGATGGACTTTTTGCTGGAGCCTGGCTCCAGGTTCTGATTGCCGCTGGGCCTGCTGCGCAGGCCTGTCGCGACACAAAAACCGCGCGTGCATCTGCAGGCGCGGTTTTTTTGTGCCTGCCATTGGCCAGCCGACCAATGGTGTAGGTGAAAAGGGGGGAGGGCAGGGAACCAGGGAGGGATTTTCCCGTCGAAGGTCACTGCAGGCCACTCGCCTGTATCCCCTGTTCAGGAGTGTCCTTCATGTCGTTGCGTTCCCTCGCCCTGTTGTCCCTGTGCGTCGTTCTGACCGCGTGCAGCAAGATCAACCAGGAAAACTATTCCAAGCTCAAGGCCGGTATGAACAAGGCCGAGGTCGAGCAACTGCTCGGCACGCCCACCGAGTGCTCTGGCGCACTGGGCATGAGCAGCTGTACCTGGGGGGACGAGAAGAGCTTTATCAGCGTGCAATACGCGGCCGACAAGGTGCTGATGTATTCAGGGCAGGGCCTCAAATGAGGCGTGTCCACCTGCTACTGGGGTTGTGCCTGGTGATGCTGCTAGGCGGCTGCGCCACGTCTGCACATGACCCGCTGGCGCCGAAAACCGCCGGCAATGTCGACCTCAAGCGTTACCAGGGCAAATGGTACGAGCTGGCGCGCCTGCCGATGCGCTACCAGGAGGGCTGCGAGCAGTCCGAGGCGCATTACAACCTGAAGCAGGACGGCACGTTTGGCGTGCTCAATCGCTGCCGCACGATCGGCGACGAATGGCTGCGCGCCGAGGGGCATGCCAACATCCAGGAGCCGGGGCATACCGACAAGCTGTGGGTAGAGTTCGATAACTGGTTCACGCGCCTGGTGCCGGGTGTGGCGAGAGGCGAGTACTGGATTCTGTACGTGGACGACCGCTACCACACGGCGATCGTCGGCAGCCCGGACCGCAAATACCTGTGGATCCTGTCCCGCACACCGAGCCTGCCAGCCTGGCAGCGCGAGAGCTTGCTGGCCAAGGCACGGCAGCAGGGGTATGACACCAGCCGGCTGATCTGGCGCACGGCTGACCAGCAGATCGTCAAGTCTCATTGATGCCATTCACGCTGTGCGTGTAGGAGCAGCCTCGTGCTGCGAAGAGGCCCGTATGCATTCAGCAAATGCTGGGGTAATACCGGCCTCTTCGCAGCACAAGGCTGCATCTACCCTCAGTTCAGCAGTTGACGCAGAACCTCGACGAACGCCCGCGCGCTTTCCTCTTCCTGCGCATGGCGCCCCTGGCGCACTACCCATTGCCCGTTGACCATCACATCGCGCACCTGGCGATCGCCGCCCGCGAACAGCCAGCGGTTGAGAATCGCATCGCCCTTTGCCGTGGCGATGTACGGGTCCTGCCCGTCGAGCACCAGCCAGTCGGCTCGCTTGCCCACTGCCAACTCGCCGACCGCTTGCCCAAGCGCCTGGGCACCGCCGCTCAAGGCCGCGTCATACAGCGTGCGGCCGACCATCGGTTGGTCGCCGCGATACAACCGGTTGCGCCGTTGATCGCGTAGCCGCTGGCCATACTCCAGCCAACGCAGCTCCTCCACCACGCTGAGCGACACATGGCTGTCCGAGCCAATGCCCATGCGCCCACCTTGTGCCAGGTAATCCACCGCCGGGAAGATACCGTCGCCCAGGTTGGCCTCGGTGGTCAGGCACAGGCCTGCCACCGCGCCACTGCGGGCCATGGCGGTGACTTCATCGGCTTCGGCATGGGTGGCATGCACCAGGCACCAGCGCGCGTTCACGTCGACATGTTCGTACAGCCACTGCAGCGGGCGGCGGCCGCTCCAGGCCAGGCAGTCGTCGACTTCCTTCTGTTGTTCGGCAATGTGGATATGCACCGGGCTGTGCGGGCTGCCAGCCTCCAGCACATGGGCGATCTGCCCTGGCGTGACCGCCCGTAGCGAGTGGAAGCACAGGCCCAGTTGCTGTGCCGGCTGCGCGGCCAGCAGGGGGGCGAGCTGTGCCTGCAGGCGCAGGTACTGCTCGGTGGAGTTGATGAACCGCCGTTGCCCTTCGTTCGGAGCCTGGCCGCCGAAGCCGGCGTGGCTGTAGAGCACCGGCAGCAGGGTCAGGCCGATGCCGCTGCTGGCTGCCGCAGCGCTGATGCGCCGGGACAATTCGGCAGGGTCAGCGTAGGGCTTGCCGGCCTGGTCGTGGTGCACGTAGTGGAACTCGGCCACCGAGGTGTAGCCGGCCTTGAGCATCTCGATATACAGCTGGCGCGCGATGACCTGCAGTTGTTCCGGGGTGATCTGGCCCACCAGGCGGTACATCAGGTCACGCCAGGTCCAGAAGCTGTCGTTGGGGTTGCCCGCCACTTCCGCCAGCCCCGCCATGGCGCGTTGAAACGCATGGGAATGCAGGTTGGGCATGCCCGGCAGCAGCGGGCCGGCCAGCCGTTCGGCGCCTTCGGCCGAAGCATCGGGCTCGATACGGGCCACGCTGCCATCGCTGGCGACCTCGATTCGGACATTGCTGGCCCACCCATTGGGCAGCAGGGCGCGTTCGGCGAAGTAGGCGGACATCGGTGAAATCCTGTTATTGTTAACTTGTATATACATATACAGGCGTTTGCCTGCCGGGTAAACTGCGGCAAGCTACCGCTCATTCAATCGCACAAGGATCCAACGCCGTGCCGACACCTCCTGTCTCCGCGCTGGTTGCCCAGATGGGCGAGGGCCCGGCGCCGCTGTACGCGCGGGTCAAACAGATGATCATCCAGCACATCGACAACGGCAGCTGGCCGCCTCATCACCGGGTCCCTTCGGAAAGCGAACTGGTCAGCCAACTGGGCTTCAGCCGCATGACCATCAACCGCGCCCTGCGTGAGCTCACGGCCGAAGGCTTGCTGGTGCGCATGCAAGGGGTTGGCACGTTCGTCGCCGAGCCCAAGAGCCGTTCGGCGCTGTTCGAGGTCAACAACATCGCCGACGAAATCGCCGGGCGTGGCCACCAGCATAGCTGCCAGGTGATCACCCTTACCGAAGAAGCGGCCGGCTCCGAGCGCGCCCTCGCGCTGGACATGCGCGAAGGCCAGCGGGTGTTCCATTCGCTGATCGTGCACTACGAAAATGGCATCCCGGTGCAAATCGAGGACCGCTACGTCAACGCAGCGATCGCCCCTGATTACCTCAAGCAGGATTTCACCCGGCAGACGCCTTACGCCTACTTGTCCCAGGTCGCACCGTTGACCGAGGGTGAGCACGTGGTTGAGGCGATCCTGGCGGAGCCGCACGAGTGCCAGTTGTTGCAGATCGAGCGGGGCGAGCCATGCCTGCTGATTCGCCGCCGCACCTGGTCCGGTCGCCAGCCGGTCACCGCTGCGCGGTTGATCCACCCCGGTTCCCGTCATCGCCTTGAAGGACGTTTCAGCAAATGAGCCAGATGCAGGTGTTGCGTGCGCAGGGGTACCCGCGCATGCCGTGGAAGAACGGCGGGGGCTTCACCGAGGAAATCACCCGCGACAGCGGCGAGGGCCTCGACGGGTTTGGCTGGCGTTTGTCGATTGCCGATATCGAAGAGTCAGGCGGGTTCTCGTCGTTCGCCGGTTACCAGCGGATCATCACCGTGCTGCAGGGTGATGGCATGCGCCTGTTGGTCGATGGCCAGGCCAGTCGGCCGCTGTTGCCGTTCGATGCCTTTGCGTTTGCCGGCGAGAGCCAGGTCAGTTGCAAGTTGCTGGGTGGGGCGATTCGTGATTTCAACCTGATCTATTCGCCGCAGCGTTATCGGGCGCGGTTGCAGTGGTTCGATGGTACCCACCGGCTGTTCAGTGCGGCGTCGACGGTATTGTTGTTTGCGGCCAGTAGCCAGGTCGAGGTGGCCATGGCGGGGCGTGAGATGCAGCGGCTGGGGTTGTATGACTGCCTGCGGCTGGAGGCTAACGATGAATTGCTGGGGCTGGAGGTTCAGGGGCGTTTTTGCCTGATCGAGCTGACAGCGCGCTGATCTCATTGCCGTGGAACTGGGGCTGCTGTGCAGCCCAATCGCCGGCAAGCCGGCTCCCACAGGGTCTTTGTGGGAGCCGGCTTGCCGGCGATTGGGTCGCGCAGCGGCCCCTTTGCATTTTGGAAGGAAAAATTTGGTTGTCCATGCTTGTACATACAAGTAAAGGTGTGTTTGTATATTGACCACGACACACCTGCCCGCGGACGACCGCAGAGGACCCTTCCCGTGACCGACAACAACAAATACCGTGACGTTGAAATCCGTGCCCCCCGTGGCAACAAGCTGACCGCCAAAAGCTGGCTGACCGAAGCGCCACTGCGCATGCTGATGAACAACCTCGATCCGCAGGTCGCCGAAAACCCGAAAGAACTGGTGGTCTACGGTGGTATTGGTCGCGCTGCCCGCAACTGGGCCTGCTACGACAAGATCGTCGAGACCCTGACCCGCCTGGAAGACGACGAAACCCTGCTGGTGCAGTCGGGCAAGCCGGTCGGCGTGTTCAAGACCCACAGCAACGCCCCCCGCGTGCTGATCGCCAACTCCAACCTGGTGCCGCACTGGGCTAACTGGGAACACTTCAACGAACTGGATGCCAAGGGCCTGGCCATGTACGGCCAGATGACCGCCGGCAGCTGGATCTACATCGGCAGCCAGGGCATCGTCCAGGGCACCTACGAAACCTTCGTCGAGGCCGGCCGCCAGCACTACGGTGGCAGCCTGAAAGGCAAGTGGGTACTGACCGCAGGCCTCGGCGGCATGGGCGGCGCCCAGCCACTGGCCGCGACCCTGGCCGGCGCGTGCTCGCTGAACATCGAATGCCAGCAGAGCCGTATCGATTTCCGTCTGGAAACCCGCTACGTCGACGAGCAGGCCAACGACCTCGACGACGCCCTGGCGCGCATCGCCAAGTACACCGCCGAAGGCAAGGCCATCTCTATCGCCTTGCACGGTAACGCCGCTGAAATCCTGCCTGAGCTGGTCAAGCGTGGCGTGCGCCCGGACATGGTCACCGACCAGACCAGCGCCCACGACCCGCTCAACGGCTACCTGCCGGCCGGCTGGACCTGGGAGCAGTACCGCGACCGCGCGCAGACCGAACCGGCTGCGGTGGTCAAGGCTGCCAAGCAGTCCATGGCCGTACACGTACAGGCCATGCTCGACTTCCAGAAGCAGGGCATCCCGACCTTCGACTACGGCAACAACATTCGCCAGATGGCCAAGGAAGAGGGCGTGGCCAACGCCTTTGACTTCCCAGGCTTCGTACCGGCCTACATTCGCCCGCTGTTCTGCCGCGGCGTAGGTCCGTTCCGCTGGGCCGCGCTGTCTGGCGAAGCCGATGACATCTACAAGACCGACGCCAAGGTCAAAGAACTGATCCCCGACGACGCCCACCTGCACCGCTGGCTGGACATGGCCCGCGAGCGCATCAGCTTCCAAGGCCTGCCAGCGCGTATCTGCTGGGTCGGCCTGGGCCTGCGCGCCAAGCTGGGCCTGGCGTTCAACGAAATGGTGCGCAGCGGCGAGCTGTCGGCGCCGATCGTGATTGGCCGCGACCACCTGGACTCCGGTTCGGTATCGAGCCCCAACCGCGAAACCGAAGCCATGCGTGACGGCTCCGACGCGGTCTCCGACTGGCCGTTGCTCAATGCCCTGCTCAACACCGCCAGCGGCGCCACCTGGGTGTCGCTGCACCACGGCGGCGGCGTAGGCATGGGCTTCTCGCAGCACTCGGGCATGGTCATCGTCTGCGACGGTACCGATGAAGCCGCCGAGCGCATTGCCCGCGTGCTGACCAACGACCCAGGCACCGGCGTTATGCGCCATGCCGACGCCGGCTACGACATCGCCGTCGATTGCGCCAAAGAGCAAGGCCTCGACCTGCCAATGATCACGGGCTGATCGCTGCACTTTGAGAGATACTGAACAACAAGAAGGGGCCTGCGGGCCCCGACAGAATGGAGTAGCGAAGTGACCGAACTGACCCTCAAGCCTGGCACCCTGACCCTGGCCCAGCTGCGCGCGATCCACGCCGCACCCGTGCGCCTGCGCCTGGATGCCAGCGCCGACCAGCCGATCAACGACAGCGTTGCCTGCGTCGAACAGATTCTTGCCGAAGACCGCACCGCCTACGGCATCAACACCGGTTTCGGCCTGCTGGCCTCGACCCGCATTGCCAGCCACGACCTGGAAAACCTGCAGCGCTCGCTGGTGCTGTCCCACGCCGCCGGCATCGGCGCGCCGCTGGATGACGACCTGGTGCGCTTGATCATGGTGCTCAAGATCAACAGCCTCAGCCGTGGTTTCTCCGGCATCCGCCGCAAGGTGATCGATGCACTGATCGCCCTGGTCAACGCCGAAGTCTACCCACACATCCCGCTCAAAGGCTCGGTCGGTGCTTCCGGCGACCTGGCACCGCTGGCGCACATGTCGCTGGTGCTGCTCGGCGAAGGCAAGGCGCGCTACAAGGGGCAGTGGCTGTCGGCCACCGAAGCCCTGGCCGTTGCTGGCCTGGAACCTCTGACCCTGGCCGCCAAAGAGGGCTTGGCCCTGCTCAACGGCACCCAGGCGTCCTCGGCCTACGCCTTGCGCGGGCTGTTCTACGCCGAAGACCTGTACGCCGCTGCCATTGCCTGCGGTGGCCTGACCGTCGAAGCGGCGCTGGGCTCGCGTTCGCCGTTCGATGCACGGGTGCATGCCGTGCGTGGCCAGCGTGGCCAGATCGACACCGCCGCGTGCTTCCGCGACCTGCTGGGTGAAACCAGCGAAGTCTCGCAATCGCACAAGAACTGCGACAAGGTCCAAGACCCGTACTCGCTGCGCTGCCAGCCACAGGTCATGGGCGCTTGCCTGACCCAGCTGCGCCAGGCTGCCGAAGTGCTGGGCATCGAAGCCAACGCCGTGTCCGACAACCCGCTGGTGTTCGCTGCTGAAGGTGACGTGATCTCGGGCGGTAACTTCCACGCAGAGCCGGTGGCCATGGCCGCTGACAACCTGGCCCTGGCCATCGCCGAAATCGGCTCGCTGAGCGAGCGCCGCATTTCGCTGATGATGGACAAGCACATGTCCCAACTGCCGCCGTTCCTGGTGGAAAACGGTGGGGTCAACTCCGGCTTCATGATCGCCCAGGTCACCGCTGCTGCGCTGGCCAGCGAGAACAAGGCGCTGTCGCACCCGCACAGCGTCGACAGCCTGCCCACCTCGGCCAACCAGGAAGACCACGTGTCGATGGCCCCGGCGGCGGGCAAGCGCCTGTGGGAAATGGCCGAGAACACCCGTGGCGTGCTGGCCATCGAATGGCTGGGCGCCTGCCAGGGCCTGGACCTGCGCAAAGGGCTGAAGACCTCCGCCAAGCTGGAGCAGGCGCGTCAGGCGCTGCGCAGCGAAGTGCCGCACTATGACCGCGACCGGTTCTTTGCGCCGGATATCGAGAAGGCCGTCGAACTGCTGGCCAAGGGCAGCCTGACCGGGCTGCTGCCGGCTGGGGTTCTGCCTAGCCTGTAATGCCTTTGGGGCCGCGTTGCGGCCCATTCGCGGGGCAAGCCCGCTCCCACAGCAGCCCCGCAGATTTCAGACCTGTGTCGTTCCTGTGGGAGCGGGCTTGCCCCGCGAATGGGCTGCAACGCAGCCCCCTCGATCTCACGACCACAAAAACAAAATTAGGACGTGACATGCAACAAGCTCAAGGTCTCAAGCGCGGGCTATCGGCCCGGCACATCCGTTTCATGGCGCTCGGCTCCGCTATCGGTACCGGGCTTTTCTACGGTTCCGCCTCTGCCATCCAGATGGCCGGCCCCGCCGTGCTGCTGGCTTACCTGATCGGCGGCGCCGCCGTGTTCATGGTCATGCGCGCCCTCGGCGAGATGGCCGTGCACAACCCGGTCGCCGGCTCCTTTGGCCACTACGCCACGACCTACCTCGGCCCTATGGCCGGCTTCATCCTCGGTTGGACCTACGCCTTCGAAATGGTCATCGTCGCCATCGCCGACGTGACCGCCTTCGGTATCTACATGGGCTTCTGGTTCCCTGAAGTGGCCCGCTGGATCTGGGTGCTGGGCATCGTCTTCCTGATTGGCGGCCTGAACCTGTGCAACGTCAAAGTGTTCGGCGAAATGGAATTCTGGCTGTCGCTGCTCAAGGTCGGCGCCATCGTCGCGATGATCCTCGCCGGCCTCGGCATCATGGCCTTCGGCTTCAGCCAGGTGGGCACCGGGCATGCCGTCGGCTTGAGCAACCTGGTCGAGCATGGCGGCTTCATGCCTAACGGTGTCGGCGGCCTGATCGCCTCCTTCGCGGTGGTCATGTTTGCCTTTGGCGGTATCGAAATCATCGGCGTGACCGCCGGTGAGGCCAAGGACCCACAACGGGTCATCCCCAAGGCCATCAATGCCGTGCCACTGCGCATCCTGCTGTTCTACGTGCTGACCCTGTTCGTGCTGATGTGCCTGTACCCGTGGCCGCAGATCGGCAGCGAAGGCAGCCCGTTCGTGCAGATCTTCAGCAACCTGGGGATCGGTTCGGCAGCGGCAGTGCTCAACGTGGTGGTGATTTCCGCTGCGATTTCGGCGATCAACAGCGACATCTTCGGCGCCGGCCGCATGATGTATGGCTTGGCCCAGCAAGGCCACGCTCCGCGTGGTTTCAGCAAGCTGTCCAAGCACGGCGTGCCGTGGATGACCGTGGTGGTCATGGGCGCGGCGCTGCTGGTTGGGGTGTTGCTCAACTACCTGATCCCCGAGAACGTGTTCCTGCTGATCGCTTCGATCGCGACCTTCGCCACTGTGTGGGTGTGGCTGATGATCCTGGTCACTCAGGTCGCCATGCGCCGCAGCATGAGCCGCGAAGAAGCCGCGCAGCTCGCGTTCCCGGTACCGTTCTGGCCCTATGGCCCCGCCATGGCCATCGCGTTCATGGTGTTCATCTTTGGCGTGCTCGGTTACTTCCCGGATACCCAGGCCGCGTTGCTGGTCGGTGTCGTCTGGGTGGTGTTCCTGGTAGCGTCCTACCTGCTGTGGTGCAAGCCGCGGGCAGGGCAGGGCAAGGCGGCCCAGGCGCCGGCCGAGCTGCACCGCTAGTACAGGAGATTTGCAAATGAGAACCCTCTGGCAGCACTGCCATGCGGCAACCATGGTGGACGGGCGTTACGCGATCATCGAGGACGCGGCGATCGTCACCTGCGCTGGGCTGATCGAATGGATCGGCCCCCGCAGCGAGCTGCGGCCGGTCGAGGCTGAGCGTACGGTGGACCTGGGCTACGCCTGGGTCACCCCTGGCCTGATCGATTGCCACACCCACGCCGTGTTCGGTGGCAACCGCAGCGGCGAGTTCGAGCAGCGCCTGCAAGGCGTGAGCTATGCCGAAATCGCGGCGCAAGGCGGCGGCATCGCCAGCACCGTGCGGGCCACCCGCGCGGCCAGCGAGGATGAGCTGTTCGCCAGTGCTCGCCAGCGGGTTCAGGCATTGATGCGCGATGGCGTGACCACGCTCGAGGTCAAGTCCGGCTACGGCCTGGACCTGGCCAACGAGCGCAAGATGCTGCGCGTGGCCCGGCGCCTGGCCGACGAATTGCCGCTGTCGGTGCGCGCCACCTGCCTGGCGGCCCACGCCCTGCCGCCGGAGTACGCTGGCCGGGCCGACGACTACATCACCCATATCTGCGACGAGATGCTGCCGGCCTTGGCCGCAGAGGGCCTGGTGGATGCCGTGGATGCCTTCTGCGAGCACCTGGCGTTCTCCCCGGCCCAGGTCGAGCGGGTATTCATCAAGGCGCATGAGTTGGGCCTGCCGGTCAAACTCCATGCCGAACAGTTGTCGTCGCTGCACGGCTCCAGTTTGGCTGCGCGCTACCAGGCGCTGTCGGCCGACCATTTGGAATTCATGACCGAGGAAGACGCCATTGCCATGGCCGCGGCCGGCACTGTCGCCGTGCTGCTGCCGGGCGCCTTCTACTTCCTGCGCGAGACCGAGCTGCCGCCGATGGAGGCCTTGCGCCGCCACGGGGTGAACATTGCCCTGGCCAGTGACCTCAACCCCGGCACCTCGCCAGGGTTGTCGCTGCGCCTGATGCTGAACATGGGCTGCACGCTGTTCCGCATGACCCCGGAAGAAGCGCTGGCTGGCGTGACCACCCATGCCGCCACGGCGCTCGGCCTGGGCGACAGCCACGGCTCGCTTGAAGCCGGCAAGGTGGCCGACTTCGTCGCCTGGCACATCGAACGCCCCGCCGACCTGGCCTACTGGCTCGGCGGCGACCTGCCCAAGCGCGTGGTGCGCCGGGGCCATGAAATATCCAATTGAGCGAGGCGCAATGGACAAGGTACTGAGTTTTCACCAGGGCCGCCTGCCCCTGCTGATCAGCATGCCCCACGCCGGTCTGGGCTTGACCCAGGCCGTGCGCGAGGGCTTGGTCGACCAGGCGCAGAGCCTGCCCGACACCGACTGGCACATCCCACGCCTGTACGCTTTCGCCCGTGAGCTGGGTGCCAGCGTGGTGGCGGCGGAGTATTCACGCTTCGTCATCGACCTGAACCGCCCGGATGACGACAAGCCGCTGTACGCCGGGGCCACCACGGGGCTGTACCCGGCCACGTTGTTCGAGGGTGAGCCACTTTTCCAAAACGGCAAGGAACCCTCCGCGGACGAGCGCAAGGTCTACCTGGAACAGATCTGGCGGCCTTATCACGAGACGATCCAGCGCGAGCTGGCGCGCCTGCGCGAGGCGTTCGGCTACGCCTTGCTGTGGGATGCCCACTCGATCCGCTCGCTGATCCCGCACCTGTTCGACGGCAAGCTGCCGGACTTCAACCTGGGCACCTTCAACGGCGCCAGTTGCGATGCCGAGCTGGCCGAGCGGCTGCAGGGGACGTGCGCTGAGGCACAGGGTTACAGCCATGTGCTGAACGGGCGCTTCAAAGGCGGGCATATCACCCGGCATTACGGTAACCCGGCCGAGCACATTCATGCTGTGCAGCTGGAACTGGCGCAGAGCACCTACATGGAAGAAGTGAAACCCTTCGCGTACCGCGAAGAGCTGGCGCAGCCGACCCAAGCAGTGCTGCGCGCGCTGCTTGAGACACTGCTGGCCTGGGGCCAGGAGCGCTACGGAAGGTAAGCGGATGTTGAGCGGCGCGGCGCGCCGCTCAACAGTCGTCAAGCGTACCTGTTGCTTTCGGTGATGGTCAGTTCGCGTATCAGGTTGGCGACCTTCTGTTCGTATTCGAGCTTCAGGCGTTCGAACAGCGGCGCCAGTGCTTCCAGGGTCGGGCTGGCACCGCCGGGCTCCCGTGTTTCATCTGGCGCATCCAGCACGCGCTGTTGGTAGGCTTGCGCCAATACGGCGAAACGCTCCGCATAGGTTTCCCGCAGGTAGTCGACCCAGGCATCCTGCCGGGCGGCAAATGTCAGGAACGGGTCGCCACTTTCATCTGCAAGTACCTGCGTGCGAGCAGCATCCAGCTCTGCGGGACTGACGTTGGCGCAGGCCTGATAGAGCATTTTCTTGGGTGCCAGCGGCAGTTCCAAAGCCTCTGCCAGGTTCAGCTTGTAGGCCATGCGCACTTCGGCCTCGTCCCTGGTACCGGCCCGTTCGCGGGCGATGGTTTCGACGGCCTCCAGCCGATAGAGGCGCAATACCAGCCGATACAGCGCCTGGCCGCGAGACTGCTCGGGCAGCGCCTTGAGTGCCTGTTCGGTGAAGACCTTGATCTCCATTTGGTTGAACACCAGCCAGGCGCCGTCGTGGCAGGTCTGGTATAGCCCTTGACCATTGCGCTCGACGCCCGCGTGGGCCATGCCGTTGAACAGTGCACGTTCCTCGGCGCTGTTGCCGGCGACCTCCAGAATGCGCCAGACGCGCGCGACGAAATCGGCACGGGTGCCTAGCGTGCGGTATGAGGCCGTGTGCGCCAGGCGGCCTACTAGCTCGAGCAATGCCGGCGCTTCGCCGCCCTGCTGCAGCGTCTCCCACACCGTGCGGTGCGCTTCGTTTTCCTCCACTCTTGCCATGAGCCAGTCATCGACGTCGGGGGCATCCATTTCAGGTTCCAGGGCGGGGCTGTGGGCATGGCCATGGTCGCCGGAACCGACGCTGTCATCATCGTCGCTGTCATCGGACTCGCTGTCCGAGTCGTGACGTTCGCGCCAATGCTCCTGAAGAATTTCGTCGGGCAGGTCCATCAGAAAACTGTACGACCTGTTGCGCGCTTCAGAGCCATGGGCGCGGGACATCGTGAAATCGCTTAGCGGGTTGCCACGCAGGGATATTTCCGTGTGCGCATGGTCATTGCGCGGGTTGTACAGGATGTTGTCCGGCAGGTTGACGATCTGGTTGTCGTCGAGGTCCAGAATGTCCAAGGGCAGAAGGGTTTCTACCCACTCTGGCCACGTTTGCAGGCCGGTGTTTGCCAAGGTGAGCCGGGTCAGGTGATTGCCCAGCGTGCGCAGATTCTCATTGTCGAAAGAAGCGGCCAGGCGGTTGCCTTCCAGATTGAGCGATTGCAACTGGGGCATGCGCGCGAACATTGCCATGGCGTCGTCATCGATCTGACCGCCCTCTACACGTATTGTCAGGTGGTGTAGATTCGGTAAGGACGCTAGCAAGTTGGGAAGCGCGCCAGTCGGTTCAACGTGGCCATCGAGGGTGAGTGCCTCCAGCTGTGTGAAGTGCCCCAGGAGCCTATCGAGCTGCTCGCGGGTGGCGGTCATGCGCAGCAGCTGTAGTTCGCGCACGCGGGCGTACAGGTGCGGCGGCAATTGCGGTGGGAAGTTATCCAGCGAAATGTCGGTTAATTGCAATGGGCCCGTGGTCCCAAGGAAGTCAGTGCGCATGAACGCAAGCCATGCCTCGCCGATTTGCCTTCTGGCTGCGGTTGCCTGTTCGCTCAAGGGGTTGGACGAGCTTGAGGCATTGGCCCAGTTGTCGAAGATGGCCCGCACCTGCTGTTGATCTCGCCGGTAGGCCTGGGCACTTTGCTGAATGCTGGGAGGGGTGTCGAATGCCAGTTCGAACTGCCTGGCCTCGGGGGCCTGATCTGCCAACAGCGTCAGGATAGCTCGACGCGACAGCAGGTTGCCTTGCAAGGATATGCGCCCACGTGGCTGCGCAGTTCGTGGTGCAAGGGCGAGTTCGTCGGGCACGCTGGTCAGCGCGTTGTCACGCAGGGAGAGATGATCGATCGTGGTGAGCGACTGGCTGTTGAGCCAGGCAGGCCAACCCTCCAGCCCCGTGCGGTCGAGCCCGAGATAACCTAAACGGACATTGCCGATGTCCGGCGTGTCCTCGAAGTAGTTGATCGGGCTGCCACTCAGGTCAAGCACCTCCAGGTTCGGGAAGCGGTCACTCAACCCTGCCATGTAACCGCCACTCAGGCCCAGTTGCAGGTCGTGCAGCCGCAATTCGCGCAGTGTCGCAAATGCTTGCCGGGGTTGCAGGTTCAAGGTGCTGTAGGTGAGCCCTTGAGGGCTGCTGACTTCCAGGGATGTGAGGTGCCGCAAGCGTTGCAGGAAGTTGTCTACCGCCTGCAGTTCAGGGCCGATGTTTGCGCCCAGGGTGTGTGAGTTCAGAAGGCCCGTGCCTTGGTAGTCAACCAAGTGCAAACGCACGATGCGTTGCTCGAGAAAGGCGGGCAGCTGTGCGGGATAGTCGATCAGCAGGATGCGATCCAGGCGCAGCGTGGCAGCGCCCCGCCCAATTTCCGGTAGGTGGGTGGCCTGCCAATGCTGCCATAGCGCGTCCTGAATGCGGGTTCGGCTGTCCAGACGCCTGTGCAGGTCGGGCAGATCAAGGGCCGCGTCGCTCCAGGCTGTCAAGCTCTGGTCCAGGGCATCACGTTCGGCCATCAGCTCACTCAAGCGCTCGCTGATCTGCACGCGTGACAGCCCTGCGCCTTCCAGGGCGGCCAGTACCGCTTCGGCGCTCTGCGTGTCTTGCTCAAGCGCCAGCAGCCGAATCAAATACAGCAGGTCTTCCCTCAAGACCGTGCTGGCGAGCGCGCCGCGGCCGCTCAATGGGTAGCCCACTCGTCCATCGGCAAGGCGCATGGGCGAGTTTGCGCCTGGTTTGGCCGGTTGCATGTGGAGCACCTTGCGCAACTCGGGCCGTGGCAGTAACGGTAATTGCTGCACGCGCTGCTTGAGCGCGGGGCCTTCCCAGGTATTGGGAAAGCCCAGCGCTGCCCGGTTCGCGTCAGGCAATGCATGCAAGATGGCCGAGTAGATCGTGTCGCGCCCATGCAGTTCGTGTCCTTCGCCATCGTAGGTGTGGTAGCCATCGGCGTGTTGAGTCAGCACTTTGCGAACAGGCCCGTCTGGCGCGCCTACCTGGTCGATCAAGGGGCCAGTGAACCTGCCTTGGCGTAACTCGATGCGTATTTCGTCAGCCCAGCCAGGCAAGCGCGCCACACTGTGCAAAACAAGCCTGTCGGTGTCCGGGTTGTTCACATTGTCGAGGTAGAGCCCCTCGTAGGCGCGCGCCAGGCGTACCTGCTGTTGGTAGGTATGGATTTCCTGAGCCAGACGCAACGGGACCTTGCCCGCCAGCAACTGCTCCAGCTCCGCTGGGCTGGCATGGCGCGCCAACTCGTCCGCGATACCAATGGGCAGCGCGGGGTAGCGGCGGGTAATGGTCTGGGTGCTGGGGGCCTGATCGACGGGCGGTGTCTGGTAGCGCGCTTGAAAGGCAGTGATGCGTGTGTGCGCGTCTGTGCCGGCCAAGTCCTGTGACACCTCATGGTCCAGCCTGAAGCGGCGCAGGGTGTCTTCCAGCAATGCTGGCGGGCGCTGGTTTTCGGTCAGGACCTGGCGCAGGACGGATTCATGGGTATCGCTGACGGCAAGGATGCGTCGGGTGGTTTCTTCAGAGAACCCGCTGGCCGAAGGCCCCAAGCGTCGGAACAGCGTGTGACCCTGCCATTGGCGCGGGCGCTCGAACTCATGCTGCCAGGCACCGGCTTCGTTGTGGCGCAACAGGGGCTCGTAGCTGATGGCTTTGGTCGGGTGCTCGATGCGCTGTTGGGGTGGGTTGCCTAGCGAGGTCTTGACTGAATAGACGCGGTCTTCCAGCGCCAGCCAAGTCTTGCCCTGGTAGTGATAGAGGCCGAACGCGTCAGGCTTTAGCCCAGCGGGCAACAGGATGTCATGGGCAAAGGGCGTGATATCGGGTTTGATCAGGCGTGTCTTGCCATTGGCCAAGGTGACGCTTTGTAGCTCTTCGATGAACGATGGAGTTTCGACCGGTATTCGCTCGATGGCGGGCGTGGTGCCAGCCCCGGCACCAGCGGCGCCGAGTGCGGCGAACAAGGCGACGTTCTCGACCACGTCCATGAGGTAACCAAAGGCCTGTTCACGCTCGCCACGGCTCCAGCTTTCGATACCCTCGTAACTTCCATAGGCCAGCTGAAAGGTGGTGACAACCATCATCACCTGGCCCAGCACGGGCACGAAGAAGGCGCCGATGTTCAGTGCCTGCAGCACCCCGCCAGCGAAATACGCGAGGCGCGCTTCCAGTGCCTTTTCGTCCATCACGGCGGTGGGCACGCCATGGTATAGCGCATCCGTTCGCAGTTTTTGAACCTTGCGCAGGGTGAACTCGGTCAGGAATGACTGGCTGTAGTCGTGCATACGCACGTGCAGCTTGGCCTGCCGATCCGGGCGGCGAACCTTCAGTTGTCCGCCCTCGGCCCACACCAGCGGATAGAGGCGATCGGTAAGGGTGGCGAACAGGGCGTCGGCTTGCTCATCGGCCACCAGGCCACGGAAGAAGTCCAGGTAGCCTGGGCTGAACATTCGGTCGCGCAAGTCGCTGACGAAGTCGAGCGTGGAGGCGTATTCCTTGAGAGGGCACACCGGGTCTTCGGGAATGTAGACCGTGAAGGGGCCGTGCAGGCCGCCCTGGTCGTCCGACGGGCCGATGGCCACCACGCCGGTCAGGTCGACATCCCGCAGTTGCAGGTTACGGCTCAGCAGTGGGCTGGCGTCTTGCACAACGCGCTTGTTATCCGCAACGTCCAGCAGCAAACCATACGTGCGTTCACTGATGTGCTTTTTCATGTACGCCACGCAGGCATGCAGCTTCAGCGTCGAGCTTTCGCACCGTTTGAGCAGGCCGAGCTGATTGAAGGCTGCTGCACCCGGTGCCTGGTCGGTCGAAGAGGCGGGGTTGAAAACGGCTTCGAGGGTTTTCTGGTACTGCCCGCCCAGGTCCAGTTCCCGGCACAGTGCGGCGAACTCATGGGGGGCGATCGCCAGCGTGTGGTCCTCATTGGCGGGGTCGTAGATGACTGCTTTCATACGTCTCAGGTCCATTCCCCCAGCCTGAGTGTCACCAGCCACGAAGTTTTGCAGCGCGGCGGTCAGCAAGGGCTGGGTGGCTCGGCGCACGGCGGCGGCGGCCTCCACTGCTGGGTCCTTCGACAAGTTCGCGAAAGACCAGGGGGCGTCCGCAAGCTTGGGGTGGAACAGGACGGCCCGGCGAACGTCCACCTCCAGCCCAAAACGCTGTGTGATGGCTGCTTTGAGCAGGGGTTCGGCGAAGGCTTCGAGTGTGGTCAGTTGCCCCAAGGCGTGTTGCTTCTGGGATTCGAGCCAGCGGAAATGGGCATGCTCGGCGTGAAAGGTCGCGACGGTCTCCGGCATCTGCAGACATGCCTGTTCATACCAGTCCAACGGCTGCTGGGTAGCACTGCGCAAGGCCGCGTACTGGTGCGCCGGCAGTGCCTTGAACCAATCGGGGACGAGCCCTGTGATCAGTGAGTAGGCGGGGTTGATGGCGTCGTCGCCGACGATTCCGGCAGGGGCAGTGATGGCAGGCATGAGAGACTCCGATTGATTGGTCAGTGTCGGAGTCTGTCTTCGGGGGCTTATCGCCAAGTGGTAGTTAGTTACCTGCGGCGGTTGCCGGGTGGGGCTACTCAGTCGAGGAACGTGGCCTGCGGTCTGGGTTGGCGAACGAGGTGAGTTCGCGAATCAGGCGTGCCTCGCGCGCTTGCTTGCTTCGCTCCAGGGCCGTGAACGCCTCGGTAAGGGTATCGAGGGGCCTGTCCGGAAACTGATCCGGCAGGTCCGCTACCTGAGCCTGGTAGCTTTGCTCGATTTCAGCAAAACGACTGGCGTAGGCCTGGCGCAAATGTTGGATCCACCGAGCGTTGGCGGCCGCAAAATTCAGGAAATCCTCGCCAAGCTCGCCGCGTTGGACCTGCAGCTCGGCATGCGCCAACTCATCGATGCTGGCACTGATCGCGTAACGCAGGGTGTCTTCGGGTTGGCGCAGGTCAAGCGGGGTGTTCAGCTCGCGTCGGTAGGTGAGGCGCACCTCTGCTTCATCCCGGCGGGCAGTCTCGCTTTTGGCGATTTCATCCAGCGCCTGCAGGCGATACAGACGGCGCAGTTCCCGATAGAGGTTGCCTTCGGTATCTGCCGCATCGAACTGCAGACGCTGGTTGGCGATATACAGCTCGATATTCTGGAACACCAGCAAGGCGCCGTCGTGGCAGGTCTGGTCGCCGTTTTCCTGCAGCAATGCCTCACTGGCCTGATGGTTGAACAGCGCAAGGTCGTCCGGGTTGACCACCGCACTCACCAGCACCTTGCGCACCCGCGCGCAGAACGCCACACGGCTTTTGCCATTCTGGTAAGGGGCGGCATTGCGCAGGCGGCCTACCAGCGCCAGAAGGTTCCCGGCATTGCCCGATGCCTGGAGGGCGTCCCAGCAATCCTTCAGGGCTTCGTTTTCGACGTCCGAGGCGAGTAGCCAGTCTTGCAGGTTGGGCGCATCGGCAGCCGGGTCCAGGAAGGGTAAGTGGAAGTGGCCGGCCATCGCACCTTCTGTCGAGGACTCACTCATGCTGTCTGAAAGGTCGATGCCAAAGGTAAAGCTGTGCTGGCTATCCGAGGACGCGCGAGCGCGCATGACGGCTTCGTCGCTGAGCGGGTTGCTGAACAGCAAGATCGAGCTGATGGGGAAGTTGTTGTCGAGGTTGGCCAGGATGTGCGCAGGCAATTCGGTGAGGCGGTTTTCACTGAGGTCCAACAGCTCCAGCGGCAGCAGGCTGTCTACCCAGCTCGGCCACTGTTCCAGGGCCATGGCGTTCAGGTCAAGGCGGCGCAGTGTTTGCAGCGCTGCCGGCGCCTCTGTGATCAGCCCCATGCGGTTGCCTGTGAGGTCCAGCGAATTGAGCGTGGTCAGCCGCCCCAGCGCATTGATCACCTGCTGGTCGATCACCAGGCCAGCGTTGCGCAAGGCAATGTCAGTCAGCCCGGGCAGGCGCAGCAGGGCCGAAGGCAGTGTCTGCTCTGCCTGCTGGTAGGCATCGACAGACAGGCGCGTCACCTGCGGGAACTGGCGGAACAGCCCATCAAGCTGAGCGGTAGAGCCGCTTACCCGCTCAAGCGCAAGGTTATGCACCTGTTCGGTGAAAAATGCCGGCAACAGCCTGGGGAAATGCTCGAGCGCAATGTCGTTCAGGCGCAGGGCTGCCCGCGTCAGCCCGATCTCCTGGTAATGCCAGAACTCGTTCAACGCCGTTGCCACACGGGTCCTGGTGGCCATCACGGCCTGGCTGACCGGCGCGCTTGAGCTGGAGGCGTTCACGTAGTCGTCGATGACATTGCGTAACTGCTGGCGACGTTGCAGTTGCAGGGTCAGGCGGGCGCTGAAGGCTTCGCTGCGGTCCACCTCGAAGCGGGAGGCGCGGCCATCTTCGCTCATCATCACGCGCAGCAGGTCGTCCTCGAACAGGTTATTGCCCTGCAGTGAGAGCACGGCGTGATCAGTAAGGTTGATTCGGTTGTCCAGCAGGAAGCGTGGCAGCATCGTGATCTGATTATTGCGCAGCCCAATGTGACGTATTTGGGTCACGGCGTTGAACCCTACCCCCTCTGGCCAGTGGTCCAGCGCCAGGTTATCCAGGCCCAAGTAGTCCAATGACAGTTCGTTGAAACGCGGCGGATACTGCTCGGACAAGCGGTTGCCGCTCAGGTCCAGCCGACGCAGCTGAGTGAGCCCGGCTAGGCTGTCGATGTCGGTCGAGGACAGCGAGAGGTTCTGATGGGTCAGGCTCAGCGATTCGAGCGCGGGCAGGTGCTGGGCAATCACTGGCAGGCTGAACTGAAACGGCGAAGGCAAGGCATCAGGCCGGTAGGCGCGGCTGATCTCCAGCGACCGCAGGTTTGCGAACTGCCGCAGCAGGCCATTGAGGTGGGGGGCGTGATGGCTCCAGCCAGCAAAGTGTTCGGGGGCTGTTTCGATCAGTTGTAGGTCAGTGACGTTGGCCGTGAAGAATTCCGGCAGGTTGAGCGGGAAATCATCCAGCGACAGGCGTTCCAGGCGAAGGGGCGGCGCCATGTCGGTGGGCGTGAGGAAGGCGCGCTCGTACCAATGCTGAGCGATTGCATTCAACACCCGCTCTAAGTCATCCGGGGCCTGACGAGGCGCCAGCGCCGCTATTTGTCGCCAGTCGTCCAGCCGGCTGTGCAGCTCATCGCGTTGTTCCAGCAAGGTGTTGAGCCTGTCTTCGATCTCGGCGCGGGTGAGGGCCCTGTGCTCCAGCGCGGTGAGAATCTGCTCGGCAGGCCGGGGGTTGGGGGCGTGTTGGCCTATCTGCCGAATCGAGCTAAGCAAGGTGTGCCGTGAAATGCTCGCGGCGCGGGGGCGCATGCCGCCTAGGGGGTAGCCCAGCCGACCATCGGCCAGGCGCAGTGGCGAGCGGAAGCCTGGGCGCACGGCTTGCATGCCGAGCAGCTTGCGCAGGGCTGAACGTGACATCGGCGGCGCCTGTTGAACCAACTGCCTGAGGCCTTGCTCGTCGACGATACCCAGCGCTTCGCGTTGAGCGGCAGTCAGAACCTCGAACAGCGCGCCGTACAGGGCGTTGTGCGCGACCACCACTGCATCCTGGTGGTCATTGCCCAGCACGATATAGCCTGCTCTGGCGCTGACGATCGTGGTGCTGCCTGGCCCGTCCGGCGGCCCGATACGCGTGAGCTGGCTGGGCGAGTGCTGGCGCTGTTCAAGCACGAGGGTGATATCGGCTGGCCAGCCGGGCAGTTGCCCGAGCGTCTGCACGACCAGTTGATCGGTGTCCCAGTTGCGCAGGCTCTGCAGATACACCCCTTCATACGCACGCGTTAGCCGGACGTTCGCCTGATAAAGGTGGATCTCTTGTCCAATGCGCAGGGGCACTCGCCCAGCTACTAACTGTTGCAGCTCAAGCGGGTTGGCGTTGCGCAACAACTCTTGGGTGATAGTGTCGGGAAGCTGTGGATAAATGTGCTGGATCACACTGGCGCCAGGGGCCTGGGTGGCAGGTAGCTGGCGATAGCGGCTTTCGAACTCGGCACCTGGCAGGCCTGGTGCAGCGTCTGCAGGTAATTGCCCGATCTGCTGGTCCAGGTTGAAGCGGGTCAAGGTATCTTCCAGCAGCGCGGGCAGGCGCTGGCTGTCAGCGACCGACCGGCGCAACACCGCTTCGTCAATGCCGCAGGCCTGCAGGATTCGTGTCGCTGTTGCTTCATCGAACGCCGCAGAAAGGTGCCCGGCCCGCCGGAACAGCGTCAAGCCTTCCCACGCCAGGGGCCTGTCCAGCTCATGCAGCCAGGCGCCGGCGCCGTTATGCTGCAAGGCCGGTGTGTAGGCCTGGGGCCTGCGCGGGTGTTCGATCCGGTAGGCATTGCCCGGCTGGGTTTGCTTCACGGCATAGAGCTTGCCTTCCAGCATCAACCAACGCTTTCCGGCATGGCTGTACAGCCCGGTTTCATCCGGCTCAAGGCCCGCGGGCAAGGGCGTATCGTGGGTGAAGGGGGCAAGGTCGGGCTTCCACAACCGGGTGTCGCCATCCGGCAAATCGACTTCTTCGAGTTCCTCGATGTAAGAAGGGGTATCCACTTCGGGGATTTCAAGCACGGGGGCCTCTGGATTACCTGCCAGCACAGCACCGATCCCTTCCTTCACGACATAGCCCGCCGCCGCCCAGGCAGCCAGGGTAGCGGTGTTTTCCATCACATCGATCAGGTAGCGGTGGGCTTGCGCTCTGTCGTCGTTGCTCCAGCTTTCGATGCCCTCATAGACTTCGTAACCCAGCTGCGCGATGCACACCGCGAGCATCGCTTCGCCAAGGCCGGGGACGAAAAAGCCCGCGATGTTCAGCGTGGTCAGTACTTTCCCGGCGATGGCCTCTCGGTGACGCTTGGCAGACAGTAGGTCGACAGCCCAGGTGGGGACGGCCCGGAAGAGGGCGTCCTTTTCATGACGGGCCACCTTTTGTGTCACCAAGGTGCCTAGAAACGAGTACCTGGCCTTGTGCGGTATTGGTTCGAGCGTTGCCTGCGGGTCTGTGACCCGTTCATGCAGGCCGCGGGTGCTCCAGCCCATGGGGGTCAACCGGTCCTGAAGCTTTTGCAGGATCGACGGTTTGTCCCGGTCCGCCAGGCAGTTGTCCAGGTAATGGATGTCCAGTCGCAGCGCGTCGCGCAGCGCGGCTTCCAGTGCGTCGAAAGAGGCGTATTCCTTCAGCGGGGTGTGTGGGTCGTCGGGGTTGTACAGTGCGACCCTGGCGTTTTGCGAGCCACTGTCGGGCTGCAACTGCAGCACTGCCATGCCGACAATTTCGACCTCCCACAATGTCAGCAGGCTGAACGTGATTGAGCTACCCGTGTGCGGCAGAGGCGCGTCCAGCGGGGCGGCCAGCGCCGCGTCATAAAGGGCCTGGCTGATATGCCCGTGCAACCAGGCACTGTGCAGGCTTTGCCTGAACGCGGATTGCTCGGCACGGGCGAGTGTTTCGTACACGTGCAGGGCCGCATCATAGGGCCCTTGGTCGCCGGTCGGGGCCGGGTAGTAAATGTCATAGACCTGCTTGTGATAGCGCCCGCCGATATCCAAGGTACGGCACAGCTCGGCGAACGCGTGGGCGGGAATCGCCACGGTATTGGTCAACGGCACGGTGCCCATGAAGCGCAGGTGGTCCAGCACCACCGACTTTTTCAGCAAGGCCTGCGGCGCATCCATGCCGTCCACTGCGCACGCGTCAGCATCAAAATTGTGCAATGCCCATTGCAGGAGCGACCGGGTTGCCCGGTCGACGGCGTGTCGGGCATCGATTGCGTGTTCGGTCTGGATCAGCCTGGCATCGACCAGGTAGGTGCTGGACACCTCAACATCCAGGTCGAAGCGTGCCTTGATGGCTTGTGTGAGTTGCTCGCTGGCGAAGGTGTGCAGGTCTGGCAGCGAGGCGAACAGCGCCTGGACCTGCGCTGCGTGGCTGCGGTGTTGGGCATGTTCCTGAGCCAGCGCGCGTGCGATGTCTGGTTGATCCTGCAGCGCTGCTGCAAACCACGGCGGTACCTTGCCCTGCGCGTCGCGTAGCGACTGGTACACCTCGCTGGAGGCAGCCTTCAGCCATGGCGGGGTGGCTTGGCCTATCCGTGCGGCGTGCAAAGGCGTGTTGCGCGAGGGGGTAGGGGAAGACGGGTTCATGCAAGAGCCTCCAAGCTTGGGTGGGCTCGCAAGTATGTTCAGCAGGCCGGGGCCACTGAGGTAGTTATGTGTTTTTACCGGGCTGACGGGCGCCGCCATCCGCCCCGCGGGTGTGATAGGGCCAAGGATGGCAACAGGACATGCTCAAAGCGCAATTCAGGTTTATGATGCCCAACGGCAGACTTAATCCTCACACGGAGTGCGCAATGCAGACCCTCTACCCGCAGATCAAACCCTACGCCCGGCACGATCTGGCCGTGGAAGCGCCGCATGTGCTGTATGTCGACGAAAGTGGCTCGCCGGAAGGTTTGCCCGTGGTATTCATCCACGGTGGCCCGGGCGCCGGTTGCGACGCGCAGAGCCGTTGCTACTTCGACCCCAACCTGTACCGCATCATCACCTTCGACCAGCGCGGCTGTGGCCGCTCCACGCCCCACGCGAGCCTGGAGAACAACACCACCTGGCACCTGGTCGAAGACCTGGAACGCATTCGCAAGCACCTGGGCATCGACAAGTGGGTCTTGTTTGGCGGCTCGTGGGGCTCGACCCTGGCGCTGGCCTACGCCCAGACCCACCCCGAGCGGGTGCACGGCCTGATCCTGCGCGGCATCTTCCTGTGCCGCCCGCAGGAAATCCAATGGTTCTACCAGGAAGGCGCCAGCCGCCTGTTCCCCGACTACTGGCAGGACTACATTGCGCCGATCCCGCCAGAAGAGCGCGGCGACCTGGTCAAGGCCTTCCACAAGCGCCTGACCGGCAACGACCAGATCGCCCAGATGCACGCCGCCAAGGCCTGGTCCACCTGGGAAGGCCGTACGGCTACGCTGCGCCCCAACCCGTTGGTGGTCGACCGCTTCTCCGAGCCGCAGCGGGCGCTGTCGATTGCCCGCATCGAATGCCACTATTTCATGAACAATGCGTTCCTCAAGCCGGACCAGCTGATCCGCGACATGCCCAAGATCGCCCACCTGCCGGCGGTGATCGTGCACGGCCGCTACGACGTGATCTGCCCGCTGGACAACGCTTGGGCCCTGCACCAGGCCTGGCCCAACAGTGAGCTGAAAGTCATTCGCGATGCCGGCCATGCGGCCTCCGAACCCGGCATCACCGATGCCCTGGTGCGCGCCGCCGACCAGATGGCCCGGCGTTTGCTCGACCTGCCCTTGGAAGAAGCATGAAGGGGCTGTTGCAACGCGTGCGTGGCGCGCGGGTAGAGGTGGCCGGCGAGATCGTCGGCGCCGTCGATCAGGGCCTGCTGGTGCTGGTGGCCGTCGAACCTGAAGATACCCGGGAACATGCCGATAAGCTGTTGCACAAGCTGCTTAACTATCGCGTATTCAGCGACGAGCAGGGCAAGATGAACCTGTCGCTCAAGGATGTCGGGGGCGGTTTGCTGCTGGTGTCGCAGTTCACCTTGGCGGCGGACACGCGCAGCGGCATGCGGCCGGGCTTCTCGACGGCAGCACCGCCTGCCCTGGGTGCCGAGTTGTTCGACTATCTTTTAGCGCAAGCGAAGGGCCAGCACGCCGAGGTGGCGAGTGGGCGCTTCGGTGCGGACATGCAGGTGCACCTGGTCAATGATGGCCCCGTAACATTTATGTTACAAATATGAGGTCAAAAACCCCTTGTTTGTAGGAGAACAAGGGGTTTTGTACGATAAATAGTTAGTCCAGCCTGATGCGTTGTCACGCGACCTGCTGGATAATCGCGCGCTGCATGGACCTGCGTTCGCAGGTTCGTTTCACTCTGACTCGAGCATTGTCTGGATCCGTTTGGGGAATCATTACGCCCTCACGGGGTCCGAACAGTGCTCGCCAACCCGGCATTAGTCGCTGGCCGTTGGTTTCATGATCTGTTTTCGGCGAGGGTTGCTCGTGATTGTTAGTCCCCATAAAGCATCAAGAATCCCCGGCATTCGGCTACGTAAGGCCCTGATGGCCAGTGTGGCACTGGTCGGCCTGATGAACGCGGGCCAGCTGTGGGCATTCAATCTTGACGATGTTGCAGCCAAGGCAAAGGATCTGGCCGGCCAGAAGTACGAAGCACCGAAGAGCAATCTGCCTGCGGTGTTCCGCGACATGAAGTTCGCCGACTACCAGAAGATTCACTTCCTGCAGGAAAAGGCCGAGTGGGCCAAGGACAAGACCCCCTTCAAGCTGTCGTTCTACCACCAGGGCATGCACTTCGACACCCCGGTGAAAATCAACGAAGTCACCGCCACCAAGGTCGAAGAAATCAAGTACGACCCGAGCCGCTTCGAGTTCGGTGACGTGCCGCACGACCCGGAAACCACCAAGAACCTGGGCTATGCCGGTTTCCGCGTGCTTTACCCGATCAACAAGGCCGACAAGCAGGACGAGATCATGACCCTGCTTGGCGCCAGCTATTTCCGCGTGGTCGGCAAGGGCCATGTGTACGGCCTGTCGGCCCGTGGCCTGGCCATCGACACCGCGCTGCCGTCGGGCGAGGAGTTCCCGCGGTTCACCGAGTTCTGGGTCGAGAAGCCGAAGGCTACCGACAAGCACCTGGTGATCTACGCCCTACTGGACTCGCCGCGCTCCACCGGTGCCTACAAGCTGACCCTGCGTCCGGGCAGCGACACCGTGGTCGACGTCAAGTCGCGGGTCTACCTGCGTGACCACGTCAGCCGCCTGGGCATCGCGCCGCTCACCAGCATGTACCTGTTCGGCCCTAACCAGCCTTCCCGGGTCATGAACTACCGCCCGGCGCTGCACGACTCCGAAGGCCTGTCCATCCATGCCGGCAACGGCGAGTGGCTGTGGCGCCCGCTGAACAACCCGAAACACCTGGCCGTGAGCAACTTCAGCGTCGAGAACCCGCGTGGTTTCGGCCTGATGCAGCGTCATCGCGACTTCAAGGACTATGAAGACCTCGATGACAACTACCAGAAGCGCCCAAGCGCCTGGATCGAGCCAAAAGGTGACTGGGGCAAGGGCACCGTCGACCTGGTCGAAATCCCGACTGCCGACGAGACCAACGACAACATCGTGGCCTTCTGGAGCCCAGAGACCCTGCCGGAGCCAGGCAAGCCATTCGAGTACGACTACCGCCTGCATTGGACCATCCAGGAAGCCCAGTTCCAGGCCCAGGACCTGGCCTCGGTTACCCAGACCCTGCGTTCCACGGGCGACGTCAAACAGTCCAACCTGATCCGTCAGCCTGACGGCAGCGTGGCGTTCATCGTCGACTTCGCCGGTGCCAACCTGGCAGCCCTGCCGGAAGACGCCGCGGTACGTAGCCAGGTCAGCGTCGGCGACAACGCCGAGGTGGTCGAGAACAACCTGCGCTATAACCCAGAGAGCAAAGGCTGGCGCCTGACCCTGCGGTTGAAGGTCAAGGAAGCCAACAAATCGACGGAAATGCGCGCTGCGCTGGTGCGCGACGTGCCTGTCGAGCCTGCCAAGCCTGCTGCCAAGGACGCCAAGCAGGACAAGGCCGCTGCCAAGCATGCCAAGGCCGAGAAAGACGCCAAGGCCGAACAACCTGCCGCCGATGCGGCGTCCACCAACGGTACCCCGGCCACCACCGAAAAAGTGCTGACCGAGACCTGGACCTATCAGTTGCCTGCCGATGAGTAACTCAAGCGCAAGGCCGGTATCGCTTGGCGAATACCTGGCCCACCTCCCACTGAGCGATGAGCAGCGCGCGGAACTCGCCAGCTGCACCTCGTTCAGTGAGCTGCACCAACGCCTGGCGGCCAACCCGGCCGCCAACGCCGCCGAGGCCGTGCAGGCTTCGGTGGGCCCGCGGTTGACCGTGGGCAGCGCCGCCGAACTCGAAGACGCCGAAATGCTCGGCGTCGACGGCAGCGGCCGGCTGTGCCTGAAAATCGCACCGCCGATCAAGCGCACCCGTGTCGTGCCCGAGCCTTGGCGCACCAACGTGCTGATCCGCATGTGGCGCCGCATGACCGGGCGCACCAACGCGCCGCAGCCAGAGCAGCGCGAGCTGCCCAAGGCCCGCTGGCGCACGGTCGGCTCGATCCGCCGTTATATCCTGCTGACCCTGATGATCGGCCAGACCATCGTTGCCGGCTGGTACATGAAGGGCATCCTGCCGTACCAGGGCTGGTCGTTCGTCGACCTCGACGAGGTGGTCAACCAGCCGCTGTGGGATACCGTCGTGCAGGTCTGGCCGTATGCCTTGCAGACGTCCATCCTGATTCTGTTCGGCATCCTGTTCTGCTGGGTGTCGGCGGGCTTCTGGACCGCGTTGATGGGCTTCCTCGAGCTGCTTACCGGGCGCGACAAGTACCGCATTTCCGGCAGCAGTGCCGGCAATGAGCCGATCGCACCCGAGGCACGCACCGCGCTGGTCATGCCGATTTGCAACGAAGATGTGCCGCGCGTGTTCGCTGGCCTGCGGGCAACGTTCGAGTCGGTGGCCGCCAGCGGCAACCTCGACCGTTTCGACTTCTTCGTGCTCAGCGACACCAACGACACCGACATCGCCGTGGCCGAGCAACAGGCCTGGCTGGACGTGTGCCGCGAGACCAAAGGCTTTGGCCGCATCTTCTACCGCCGTCGTCGGCGCCGGGTGAAGCGCAAGAGCGGCAACCTCGACGACTTCTGCCGTCGCTGGGGTGGCGAGTACAAGTACATGGTCGTGCTCGACGCCGACAGCGTCATGAGCGGCGAGTGCCTGAGCAGCCTGGTGCGCCTGATGGAGGCCAACCCGGACGCCGGCATCATCCAGACCGCGCCGAAGGCGTCGGGCATGGACACCCTGTATGCGCGCATGCAGCAGTTCGCCACCCGCGTGTATGGCCCGCTGTTCACCGCCGGCCTGCACTTCTGGCAGCTGGGCGAGTCGCACTACTGGGGCCACAACGCGATCATCCGCATGAAGCCGTTCATCGAGCACTGCGCCTTGGCGCCGTTGCCGGGCAAGGGTGCGTTCGCCGGTGCGATCCTCTCCCACGACTTCGTCGAAGCCGCGCTGATGCGCCGTGCCGGCTGGGGCGTGTGGATTGCCTACGACCTGCCGGGCAGTTACGAAGAGCTGCCGCCGAACCTGCTCGACGAACTCAAGCGCGACCGCCGCTGGTGCCACGGCAACCTGATGAACTTCCGCCTGTTCCTGGTCAAGGGCATGCACCCGGTGCACCGTGCGGTGTTCCTCACCGGCGTGATGTCGTACTTGTCGGCGCCGTTGTGGTTCTTCTTCCTGGTGCTGTCGACGGCGCTGCTGGCGACCAACACCTTGATGGAGCCGCAGTACTTCATCGAGCCGTACCAGCTTTACCCACTGTGGCCGCAATGGCACCCGGAGAAGGCCGTCGCGCTGTTCTCCACCACCATCGTGCTGCTGTTCCTGCCCAAGCTGCTCAGCATCATCCTGATCTGGGCCAAGGGCGCGGTCGAGTTTGGCGGGCGCATCAAGGTCACCTTGTCGATGCTGATGGAGATGCTGTTCTCCATGCTGCTGGCGCCGGTGCGCATGATCTTCCACACCCGCTTCGTGCTGGCCGCGTTCCTCGGCTGGGCCGCGACCTGGAACTCGCCGCAGCGTGACGACGACTCCACGCCGTGGAGCGAGGCTGTGCGCCGCCATGGCCCGCAAACCCTGCTGGGCTTTGCCTGGGCAGCGCTGGTGGCCTGGCTGAACCCGAGCTTCCTGTGGTGGCTGGCGCCGATCGTGGGTTCGCTGGTGCTGTCGATCCCGGTGTCGGTGATTTCCAGCCGTACCCGCCTGGGCCTGGCGGCCAAGGACGAGAAGCTGTTCCTGATCCCTGAGGAATACGCCACGCCGCAAGAGCTGCTGGCAACCGACCAGTACACCCACGAAAACCGCTGGCATGCCCTGCATGACGGCTTCGTGCGGGCAGTGGTCGACCCACGGCAGAACGCCCTGGCCTGCGCCATGGCGACGGCTCGCCATGGCCAGGCAGCGCCGATCGAAGCGCTGCGTGCCGAGCGTGTGGCCAAGGCGCTGGAAGTGGGGCCGCAAGGGCTCGACCTCAGCACCCGCCTGGCCTTGCTCAGCGACCCGGTTGCCTTGTCGCGCCTGCATGAGCAGGTCTGGGCCGGGCAAAACGCGGTGTGGATCGATGTGTGGCGTGCGTCGATCGACAACGACCCGCACTCGCCGTTGTTGCCGTTGCATCCTGAGAATGAAGGCCAACCGGCACTCGTCGGCGCCTGATAGACCCCGGGGCCGCTTTGCGGCCCATTCGCGACACAAGGCCGCTCCTACAGAATATGCATTCCTCTGTAGGAGCGGCCTTGTGCCGCGAAACGAGGGCGAAGCCCTCGCCAGCAATATCCCCCGCTACTCGATTTTGGCCAACAAAGTCCCCCCCAGCTCTAGGTCCCCGGGCCGCCATGCGTTAGCATCCCTCTCCGATAGAACGCTTCGGCCGTACGGCCGTGCCAACAATAAGATTTGCTTCTTTTCTTGCTAGGGGACTTGGTGATGATCAAGAAATACCTTTCGCGACTGCTGGTCGGTGTCACCGCCCTGGTCGCGGTCTCGGCAGCCCAGGCTGGCGCCATCGAAGACGCGGTCAAGCGCGGCACCCTGAAAGTGGGCATGGACCCTACCTACATGCCGTTCCAGATGACCAACAAGCGTGGCGAGATCATCGGCTTCGAAGTCGATATCCTCAAGGCCATGGCCAAGTCCATGGGTGTCAAGCTGGAGACGGTCTCTACCGCCTATGACGGCATCATCCCAGCCCTGCTGACCAACAAGTTCGACATGATCGGCAGCGGCATGACCCTGACCCAGGAACGCAACCTGCGCCTGAACTTCAGCGAACCCTTCATCGTGGTCGGCCAGACCCTGCTGATCCGCAAGGAGCTGGCAGGCGAGATCAAGACCTACAAAGACCTGAACAACGAGAAGTACCGCATCACCTCCAAGCTCGGCACCACCGGCGAGATGGTTTCCAAAAAGCTGATCGGCAAAGCCAAGTACCACGGCTATGACAACGAGCAGGAAGCGGTGATGGACGTGGTCAACGGCAAGGCCGATGCCTTCGTCTACGATGCCCCGTACAACGTGGTAGCGGTGGAAAAGGCCGGCGCTGGCAAGCTGCTGTTCCTCGAAGAACCCTTCACCTACGAGCCACTGGCGTTCGGCCTGAAGAAGGGCGATTACGACAGCATCAACTTCATCAACAACTTCCTGCACCAGATCAAGCATGACGGGACCTACGATCGTATCCACGACAAGTGGTTCAAGAACAAGGACTGGCTGAAGGAAATGGAATAAGGCCCAGGCCACAAGCCCAGCCTTTGACCCCAACGCGCAGGCAAACCCTGCGCGTTCGCATTTACGGAAGTACCCCACGTGATCAAACACAAGAAAGCCCAGTGGCCCTGGCACGCGCTGACCGCGCTGGTGTTGGTGGGCCTGGCGGTCAGCCTGTACCTGGCCACCTCGATGATGTCTTACGAGTGGCGCTGGAACCGCGTCCCGCAGTACTTTGCCTACCAGGCCGAAGAAGCCCAGCGCGCGGCCGGCTACGGCACCGTGCAGGACATCGTCGTTTCCGGTGACACTGCCCGCGTAACGCTGAAGGAAGAAGGGGGCGCCGAGCAGGTGCTCGACGTCGACAGCAATAGCCTGCTGCTGAGCCGTGGCGATGATGTTGCCGAGGGCGACCAGATCGGCGTGACCCGCCATTGGGCGGCAGGCCCGTTGGCGTGGGGCCTGTGGACCACCTTGTGGCTGTCGGTGGTGTCCGGTGCCCTGGGCCTGGTGATCGGCCTGTTCGCGGGCCTGTGCCGGCTGTCGAACAACCCGACCCTGCGTGACCTGTCGACCGTTTACGTCGAACTGGTGCGCGGCACACCGCTGCTGGTGCAGATTTTCATCTTCTACTTCTTCATCGGCACTGTGCTCAACCTGTCCCGCGAGTTCGCCGGGGTGGCTGCGCTGGCGCTGTTCACCGGCGCCTATGTCGCCGAGATCGTGCGTGCTGGCGTGCAGTCCATTGCCCGCGGCCAGAACGAGGCGGCCCGTTCGCTGGGCTTGAATGCCAGCCAGTCGATGCGCCACGTGATCCTGCCCCAGGCCTTCAAGCGTGTGCTGCCGCCCTTGGCTGGCCAGTTCATCAGCCTGGTCAAGGACACTTCGCTGGTGTCGGTAATTGCCATCACCGAACTGACCAAGAGCGGCCGCGAGGCCATCACCACCTCGTTCTCGACGTTCGAGATCTGGTTCTGCGTGGCAGGCTTGTACCTGCTGATCAACCTGCCGCTGTCGCATTTGGCCAGCCGGCTCGAGCGGAGGCTTGCGCAAAGTGATTGAAGTCCGTGATCTGGTAAAAGTCTTCGACACCCGCGGCCACGTTGTGCGTGCGGTGGACAACGTCACCACGCGTGTGGCCAAGGCCGAAGTGGTGGTGGTGCTTGGCCCCTCGGGGTCGGGCAAGTCGACCTTCCTGCGCTGCCTCAACGGCCTGGAGCATTTCGACGAAGGCGTTGTCGCCATCGACGGCTTGCAACTGGCCGACCCGAAGACCGACATCAACGCCTACCGCCGCGAAGTCGGCATGGTGTTCCAGCATTTCAACCTGTTCCCGCACATGACCGTGCTGGAAAACCTGTGCCTGGCGCAAAAAGTCGTGCGCAAGCGCGGCAAGGCCGAGCGCGAGGCCAAGGCCCGTGCGCTGCTGGAGAAAGTGGGTATATCGCAGAAAGCCAACGAGTACCCGTCGCGCCTCTCTGGCGGCCAGCAGCAGCGGGTGGCGATCGCCCGCGCCTTGGCGATGGAGCCGAAGGTGATGTTGTTCGACGAGCCGACCTCGGCGCTCGACCCGGAAATGGTCGGTGAAGTGCTGGACGTGATGAAGACCCTGGCCCAGGAAGGCATGACCATGGTTTGCGTCACTCACGAAATGGGCTTTGCCCGTGAAGTGGCGGACCGGGTGCTGTTCTTCGATCACGGCAAGTTGCTGGAAGATGCCTCGCCGGCGCAGTTCTTCGATGCACCGAAGGACCCGCGGGCGCAGGCGTTTCTGCGGCAGGTACTGTGACGACAGCCCTGTAGGAGCAGCCTTGTGCTGCGAAGAGGCCGGTAAGCGCTGCGAAGATCACGGGTAGTCTACCGGCCTCTTCGCAGCACAAGGCTGCTCCTACATGGGGCGCATGAACACAAGCAGTATTAAAGGCTGAACCGCCCCACCATCCCCCGCAACTGCCGCCCCAACTGCTCCAGCTCCCCGCTCGACGCCGCCGTCTGTTCACTGGCCGCGCTGGTCTGGTCCGACACATCGCGCACATTAAGCACACTGCGGTTGATTTGCTCGGCCACCACGCTTTGCTCTTCACTGGCCGTGGCGATCTGTTGGTTCATGCCCTGAATACTCGACACCGTGTCGGTGATCTGCCCCAGCGCATGCCCGGCCTTGCGGCTCAGCTCCACGCTCTGCTCGGTCAGGCTCTTGCTGCTGTCCAGTAAACGGTTCACTTCGTCAGTACCGCTGTGCAGGCTGTCGATCAGCTGCCCAATCTCTTCGGTTGCCGTAGAGGTACGCTGGGCCAAACCCCGCACCTCATCGGCCACCACGGCAAAGCCACGCCCGGCTTCACCGGCCCGTGCCGCTTCGATCGCCGCGTTCAAGGCAAGCAGGTTGGTCTGTTCGGACACCGACTTGATCACATCGAGGATGCTGCCAATGCGTTGGCTCTCGCCCGCCAGGTGCTGCATGGCCGCCAGGCAATGGTCCATCTGCCCGGCCAGTTGCTCGATGCGGCCGATGGCTTCGGCCACCACCTGATCGCCCATCTGCGCCTGCTGGTCGGCGTTGGTCGCGGCCATGGAGGCCTGCTCGGCATTTTGCGCGACTTCCTGCACGGTCGCGCTCATCTGGTTCATGGCGGTGGCGACCTGGTCGGTTTCTTCACGTTGCTGGCTGATGCGCAGCTTGGTGTCTTCGCTGCTGGCCGCCAGCTGTGAGGCGGCCTGCGACAGGTGGCCGACGCCCTGGTCGATGCCGCCGATCAGCTCGCGCAGGCTCACGGTCATGTCGCGCATGCTGGACTGCAACTGGCCCATCTCGTCGCGGCGCAGCACCGGCTCGACCTGGCTCAGGTCGCCCTTGGCGATACGGGCGGCCAAGGTCAGCGTCTGGCGCAGCGGTTGGGTGATCTGCAAGGTGATCAGCCAGGCGGCGAGCACGCCGACCACCAGCGCCAGTACGGCCACGCTGGTCAGCAACGAGCGGGCAGCCAGGGCCTCGCTGTCGCGTTGTTCGATTTTGCGCTCGCCCAGCTCCACGCTGACGGCGCTGAGGTCATCGCCCATTTTCTCCAGGTTGCCTTGCAGCTGCTCGACCCGTACGGCGACGTTGCGGTACTGGTCCAGGCTGGCACGGTAGTTGGCCAGTTCGGTGCCGGGTTGTTCGGTCAAGGTGCGCGACAGGCCCAAGGGCGCAAGGTCCTTGAGCAACTGCCCCAGGCTGCTGTCGGCGGCATTCAGGGCGGCATCACCGACCTTGGCGAAGTCCTCGACGGGCGAGAAGGTATAGGCCGGCACCAGGCTCTGCTGGTTGGCAACGTCGACGTGACGGCTAAGGGTGTCCATCAGGCCCAATAGGCCGCTTTGCCGGCTATCGTCGGGCATCTTCAGCAAAGCCTGGGTCTGCAGCTCATCGATGACGTCGTTGAGTTTCTGTTCCTGCGCCTGCATCGCGTCGCGCCGCGCTTGGCGTTGGCCGACCAGGCGTTGCAGTTCAGCGAAGTCGTCGCGCACACGCTGCAGCAACTGCAGTTTCTGGGTGAGCATCTGGCGTGAGTCATCGACGGTGCTGCGCTGCTGCAGGGTGCTCAGCATGCCTTCCAGCTGATCGAGGATGCGCACGATACGCGACTTGCTGGCGTCATCACTGAGCACGCGGTAGGTGATGCGCTCTGCGCGAAGGTCTTTGACCAGGTCGTTGATCAGGCCGATTTCGCTGAGTTGTTCCGAACGGCTGATGGCGCCATCCAGCGCGCGCCAACCGCTGAGGGTGGTGGCCAGGGTAAGCAGCAAGACCACGGCGAAGCCGAGGGCGAGCTTGGCGCCGACACCGATGTTGCCGAGCCTGCGGTTAAGGTAACCGAGCATGGTGAGTCTCCGTCCATTTGAGAGAGGTCGTGCGGGCACAATGCCGGCATGACACTCCTGCCCATCGGCAGCGGAGGTGTAGGACTTGACCTGAAAATCAGGTAGGAAATTTCGCTGTAGCTGGTAGGAAGGCTCTGCCTGTGCCGGCCTCTTCGCGGGTAAACCCGCTCCCACAGGGGTGGCGCTTTACCTGTAGGAGCGGGTTTACCCGCGAAGAGGACGGCACAGGCGCCGAAAATCGCTGATCAGAGCCGGAACCGTCCGACCAACCCCTGGAGGTGCGTACCCAACCGCGCCAACTCGACACTGGAACTGGCCGTCTCTTCACTGGCCGCCGACGTCTGGTCAGAGATGTCCCGCACATTCATCACGCTGCGGTTGATCTCTTCAGCCACGGCGGTCTGCTCCTCTGCCGCCGTGGCAATTTGCTGGTTCATCGCTTGGATCGACGACACGGTCCGGGTGATGGTCTCCAGCGAGCCGCCCGCGCGGCGGGTCAGCTCGACGCTGCTGTCGGTCAGCTGGCGGCTGTTGTCCATCACGCTGGCCACGCGCTGGGTGCCGCTTTGCAGGCCGGCGATCAACTCTTCGATTTCTTCGGTCGACTGCTGCGTGCGCTGGGCCAGGCTACGCACTTCGTCGGCCACCACGGCAAAGCCCCGCCCGGCTTCACCTGCGCGTGCCGCTTCGATCGCCGCGTTAAGGGCCAGCAGGTTGGTCTGCTGGGCCACCGACTTGATCACATCAAGGACGCTGCCGATCTTGTCGCTCTCGGCCTTGAGCTGGTTCATCGCTTCGCTGGAGTTGGCCACTTCGCAGGCCAGGCGTTCGATCTGCGCCACCGCTTCACCCACCACCCGGTCGCCCTCGCGGGCCTGCTGGTCGGCCATCAGGGCCGCTTCCGAGGCCTGCTCGGCGCTACGCGCCACCTCGTGCACGGTGGCGGTCATTTGGTTCATGGCCGTCGCCACCTGGTCGGTCTCGACCTTCTGGTTGTTGACCCCGGCGCTGGTCTGCTCGGTGACCGCCGACAGCTCTTCGGCAGCGCTGGCGATCTGCGTGACGCCGTCGCCGATGCCGCCGATCAGTTCGCGCAGGCCTTGGGTCATGCGCTGCATGCTGGCCTGCAGTTGGCCCAGCTCGTCGCGGCGCTGCACCTGCAGGTCTTGGCTCAGGTCGCCATTGGCCACGCGTTCGGCAGCGGTGAGGGTCTGGCGCAGCGGGATGATGATCTGCCGGGTGATCGCCCAGGCCGCCAGCAGGCCCAGGGCCAAGGCCAAGGCGGTGGCGGCGGCGAGCAGGGTTTTGGCCTGGGTGGCGCCAGCGTCGCGCACTGCGGTTTGCGACGTGGTCATCGCCTGGCTGGCTTGCAGCAACACCGTGCCTTGGTCAGCCATGTGTTGCAGCGCTTGCTCGCTGGCCGTCTGCGCGTTGCTGAACTGGTTGACCGCATCACGGTAGCCGGCCATGGCGGTAGCGGCGTCGTCGAGGCTGGCGGCATGCTCTGCCGGCACCTTGGCGGGCAGTGCCTTGAGTTCGGCCAGGGCTGCGTCGATGGCCTTCAGTGCGGTCTGCTGGAACTCGGCGTTGCCGCTGTAGGTGTAACCGCGGACCTGGAAGCGCGCCTGTTGCAGCAGCGCGCTTACCTCGACCGCATGCTGGTATTGGGCGATATCACCCCCTTTCAGCAGGCCTCGCTGCACGCGGCCGACCAGCTCGACGGCTTTGTCGGCACTGTCGCCGAGCACACTGCGGCTGGCCTCGCGGCGCTGGCCGGCCTGCTTCAGGTCGTTGAACGCTTGTTGGTAGATGCGCACCGCCTCGTGTTGTTGTTCGAGGTGCTGGCGGTCGGCAGGGTGGTCGATCTGGCCCAGCATCAACGTCACCTGGCGATCGAGGTTGGTCAAGGCCTTTTCCAGCTCGGCGACGGCGGCGTCATCGCGGTTGCGCTGGTAATGCTGGCGCGCGATGCGCAGTTCCTGGGTGTACTGCTGGATCACCGAAATATTGCCCAGCTTGTCACCGCGGTCGATGACGCTGTCCAGGCCGTGCCAGCCGGTCAGGGTAATGGCCAGGGTCAGTAGCAATACCAGGCCAAAGCCCAGCCCTAGCTTGCGATTGACGCTTACGTTCCCCAGCGAGTGGGCTAACCATCGGTACATGTTCGACTCTCCGGTAACTTGGCAGCACGGATAATTATTGTGTTGCCAAGGCATCGGCCTGGGAGAGAGAAACTTGATGGGGGAAAAGACTGACTGATGCGTCAGAAAATGCGCGACAGCAGCGCGGTAACGGCAGTCTCCACGCGCAGGATGCGTTCGCCCAGTTGCACCGGTGCCAGGCCAGCCTTGCCCAGCAACTCGACCTCGTAGGGGATCCAGCCGCCCTCGGGGCCAATGGCCAGGGTCACCGTTTGTTCGACGGCGCGCGGGCAGGCGGGGTAGGGGCCCGGGTGGCCCACCAGGCCCAGCGTGCCTTCGGCAATGGCGGGCAGGCGGTCTTCGACGAAGGGCTTGAAGCGCTTCTCGATGATCACCTCGGGCAGCACGGTGTCGCGTGCCTGCTCCAGGCCCAGGATGAGGTTTTCACGAATGCTGTCGGGGTTCAGAAATGGCGTTTGCCAGAAGCTCTTCTCGACCTTGTAGCTGTTCACCAGAATCAGGCGCGGTACACCCAGCGTGGCGATGGTCTGGAACAGCCGGCGCAGCATTTTTGGCCGTGGCACGGCCAGCACCAGGGTCAGCGGCAGCTTGGCGGGCGGTGGCTGGTCGAAGCCGACGTGCAGTTCTGCCTCATGGCCTTCCAGGCGCGCCACGGTGGCGCGGCCCATCAAGCCGTTGACCTGGCCGACGCGCAGGCTATCGCCCACCGCGACCTTGTGGATCTCCTGCATGTGGGTGAAACGCCGGTCGGCCAGCACCACGCGGTCGGCCGCGATAAAATCGGCTTCTTCGAGTAGCAGCAGGTTCACGGTTGCGTCGCTGGCGGCTGGTCGTTGTGGTCGTTGGCCGCTTCATCGTGCGCACCGCGCTTGCGGATCAGGCTGCCACACAGCACGCCGACCTCGAACAACAGCCACATGGGCACGGCCAGCAGGGTCTGCGAGAAGATGTCTGGCGGGGTCAGGACCATGCCGACCACGAAGCAGCCGATGATCACGTAGGGGCGGACCTTCTTCAGGTACTTCACGTCGACCACGCCGATCCACACCAGCAGCACCACGGCGACCGGGATCTCGAAGGCGACGCCAAAGGCGAAGAACAGGGTCATGACGAAGTCGAGGTAGCTGGCGATGTCGGTCATCATCGACACACCCTCGGGCGTGGCGCTGGCGAAGAAGCCGAAAATCAGCGGGAACACCAGGAAATAGGCGAACGCCATGCCGGCGTAGAACAAGAAGATGCTCGACACCAGCAGCGGTATGGCGATGCGTTTTTCGTGGCGATACAGCCCAGGTGCGATAAAGCCCCAGATCTGCTGAAGGATGAACGGGATCGCCAGGAACAGCGAAACGATCATGGTCAGCTTGAACGGCGTGAGGAACGGCGAGGCCACGTCGGTGGCGATCATCGTTGCATTGGCCGGCAGGTGGTCGCGCAGCGGCGCGGACACCAGGGTGTAGATCTGCTGGGCGAAGGAGAACAACCCGGCAAAGATCAGGAAGATGACGGCGACACAGCGCAACAGGCGGGTGCGCAGTTCAGTCAGGTGCGAGACCAGCGGCATGGGCTGGTCGTGTTCCGGATTTTCGCTCATGGGGCTCGCGGCGGTTGTGGCGGTTCAGAGGGGGCAGCCGGCGTTGTCGGGGCGGCCGGCGTAGCGTCTGGCGTGGCTTCGAGCCCAGCGGGTGGCTGCACCGTGGCCGTGGTGACAGGGGGCTGCACCGGTGGCGTCTGCGGGTTGAGGATGCGCCGGGCTTGCTCTTCCATTTGCAGGATGTGCTCGTTGTGCAGCTGGCGACGGATATCGTCGGCGCCGATCTCGCGCTCGACTTCCATCTTGATGCTGTTGAAGCTGCGCTTGAGGCGGCCGATCCAAAGCCCTGCCGTGCGCGCGGCGCCGGGCAGGCGCTCGGGGCCGAGCACCAGCAAGGCGACGAGGCCTACCAGCAGCAACTCACTGAAACTGATGCCGAACATGGGTCAGTCTTTCCGCTGCGGCTCTTGGACCGGCTGGGCCTGGCCTTCGATGGTGTGGCCCTGAGGCTGTTGTGCAGTGTTCTGCACCGGTGGCACAGGCTGGGCAGGCGGCGGGGTCTGCTCGGCCGGCTTGTTTTCTTCGTCGTTCATGGCCTTGCGGAAGCCTTTGATCGACTCGCCGAGGTCGCTGCCGAGGTTTTTCAGCTTCTTGGTGCCGAACACCAAAACGACGACGACCAGCAGGACAATCCAATGTTTCCAGTCAAAGATACCCATGTTGCTCTCCTAGAATTCTATACAGTCAGGCGGAAGGTTGACGCGCAGCCTTCTCGTCATGCCCGGAAAGCCCGAAACGGCGCTCCAGTTCATCGAGCACGGCCTGTGGGTGTTGCCCCAACGCGCTGAGCATGACCAAGCTATGAAACCACAGGTCGGCGGTTTCATAGATGACATCGCTGTAATCCTTGCTGACAGCGGCGTCCTTGGCGGCGATGATCGTTTCGATAGACTCTTCGCCGAGCTTTTCGAGGATCTTGTTCAAGCCCTTGTGATGCAGGCTTGCCACGTAGGAGCTGTCGGGTGCCGCGTGCTTGCGTTGTTCCAGCACTTCGGCCAGGCGGTTGAGGGTGTCGCTCATGTCAGTGTCCTGCGCTATAAATGGCGTCCGGGTCTTTCAGGACCGGATCGACGGTTTTCCACTGGCCGTCTTCGAAGACGCGGTAGAAGCAGCTTTCGCGGCCGGTATGGCAGGCGATATGGCCCAGTTGCTCGACCATCAGGATGATCACGTCGGCATCACAGTCCAGGCGCATTTCGTGCAGTTTTTGCACATGGCCAGATTCCTCGCCCTTGCGCCACAGCTTGCCACGCGAGCGCGACCAGTAGATGGCGCGTTGCTCGGCGGCGGTCAGGGCCAGGGACTCGCGGTTCATCCAGGCCATCATCAGCACGCGTCCGGTCTTGTGGTCCTGGGCAATGGCCGGTACCAGGCCATCGCTGTTCCACTTGATCTCGTCCAGCCAGTCTTTCATCGTCCACTCCAAAACGGGCCCGCTCCTGTGCCAGGCCCTTTGCGCTAGTGTGCCAGCCAGCGGGCCGGCTGGCTATTGGCGCACGATCAGGTAAAGGCCGGCGGCCAGCATCAGCCAGGCTGGCCAAGCGGCTGGGGCGGCCAGGCTGGCGGCCTCGGCGGCGCCGGCGGCCAGTACCGCGCCACCACCCAGCAAGCCCGCGCCCAGCAGGCGCAGCGCCCAGCGGTCACCTTGGCGGCGGCGCTCGGGCATCTGCGGGTCGTGCAGGTGCGGTTGCGACAGGCGTTCGAGCAGGTCGCGGGTCATGCCGGCCAGGTGCGGCAGCTGCTCGGCCTGGCTGTACAGGTTGCCGACCATGGCCTTGGGGCTGTAGCGCTCGCGCATCCAGCGCTCCAGGAACGGCTTGGCGGTGCTCCACAGGTCCAGGTCCGGGTAGAGCTGACGGCCCAGGCCTTCGATGTTGAGCAAGGTCTTCTGCAGCAGCACCAGCTGAGGCTGGACTTCCATGTTGAAGCGCCGGGCGGTCTGGAACAGGCGCATCAGCACCTGGCCGAAGGAAATATCTTTCAATGGTTTTTCGAAGATCGGCTCGCACACGGTGCGGATCGCCGCCTCGAATTCGTTGACCTTGGTGTGCGCTGGCACCCAACCCGAATCGATGTGCAGTTGCGCAACGCGGCGGTAGTCACGCTTGAAGAAGGCAAACAGGTTGCGCGCCAGGTAGTCCTGGTCTTCCGACGTGAGGCTGCCGACGATGCCGCAGTCGATGGCGATGTACTGCGGGCTCCACGGCTTGACCGTGCTGACGAAGATGTTGCCGGGGTGCATGTCGGCATGGAAGAAGCTGTCGCGGAACACCTGGGTGAAGAACACCTCCACACCGCGTTCGGCCAGCAGCTTCATGTCGGTCCGTTGGTCAGCCAGGGTCGCCATGTCGGTGACCGGCACGCCGTAGATACGCTCCATCACTAGCACCTTGGGCCGGCACAGGTCCCAGTACACCTGGGGCACGTACATCAGCTCGGAGCCTTCGAAGTTGCGCCGCAGCTGGCTGGCGTTGGCCGCCTCGCGAAGCAGGTCGAGTTCGTCGTAGATGGTCTTTTCGTAGTCGTTGACCACCTCCACCGGGTGCAGGCGGCGGGCGTCGGCAGACACCCGCTCGGCGCCCTTGGCGATCAGGAACAACCAGGCCAGGTCTTGAGCGATGACCGGCTTGAGGCCCGGGCGGACCACCTTGACCACGACTTCTTCGCCGCTTTTCAGGCGGGCGGCGTGTACCTGGGCCACCGAGGCCGAGGCCAGCGGCTCGACGTCGAAACGGCTGAACACCTCGCCAACCTTGGCGCCGAGCTGTTCTTCGATCAACGCCACGGCCTGTTTCGGGTCGAACGGCGGCACGCGGTCTTGCAGCCCCATCAGTTCGTCGGCGATGTCGGTGGGCAGCAGGTCGCGGCGGGTGGACAACAGCTGGCCGAACTTGATGAAAATCGGCCCCAGGTCCTGCAGCGCCAGGCGCAGGCGCGCACCGCGGCTGAGCGCGGAGGGCTTGCGCGGCAGCCAGCGCCAAGGCATCAGCAGGCGCAGGCTCATCAGCCACCAGGGCAGGGGCAGGTCGAACAACAGGTCATCGAGACGGTAGCGGATCACCACACGCTGGATGCGAAAGAGACGGCGGACGGCGAGCAGCTTCATGCGTTATCGCTGGTATCAAGGGATCGGGAGAGGCGCTGCAGGCGCGCCTCGAGGCGTTCTATATCGACCTTCAGGGTATCGAGCTCGCTGAAGGCGGCTTCGGCTTCGCGTTTGCCCACCAGGGTGCGCGACTCTTCGGCCAGGTACTCGGAGAGGTTTTGGCTGAAGCGCGTCAGGCCTTGACGGGTCCAGCGCGCGCGCAGGCGAATGTGGCCGGCCAGCAACGCCGTGGCCACCGGGCCGAGCCAGCGCTGCAGCTCGTGCTCCCAGTCCAGTTCGAGGTCTTGCAGCACGCCGAACAGGTCGAGCAACACAGCGCTGTCGCCATGCAGTTCGACCTGTGGGCTGTGCAGCACGGCGGTCTTGTCCTTGGCCAGGGCCAGTTGCGCCAGGCTGCCGGCAGGGGCGCGCAGGCTGCAGTCGACCTCGCCCTCCCAGTGCGCGGCCAGCATCAGGCCGTCTTCATCGGGCAGGATGAACACCTGCAGGGCCGGCTGACGGCAATCGATCTCGATGACCTTGCCTTCGAGCGCGGCCAGCCGCGGCAGCGCCGTGCTGTCCATGCGCAGGACGCGGTTCAGGCCATGTTCGGCGCTGGCGAGCAGCCCGGCCAGCAGCATCAGGGCTTGATTCCCCGGTGCACGGCGACGATACCGCTGGTCATGTTGTGGTAGGTGACGCGGTCGAAGCCGGCGTCGACCATCATGGCCTTGAGGGTTTCCTGGTCGGGGTGCATGCGGATCGATTCGGCCAGGTAGCGGTAGCTTTCCGAGTCGTTGGTGATCAGCTTGCCAGCCAGTGGCATGAAGGCGAACGAGTAGGCGTCATAGGCCTTGGACATCAGCTTGTTGGTCGGCTTGGAGAATTCCAGGATCAACAGGCGGCCGCCGGGCTTGAGCACGCGCAGCATCGAGCGAATGGCTTCGTCTTTGTGGGTGACGTTGCGCAGGCCGAAGGCGATGGTCACGCAGTCGAAGTGGTTGTCCGGGAACGGCAGCTTCTCGGCGTCGGCCTGGACGAACTCGATGTTGCCGGCCACGCCACGGTCGAGCAGGCGGTCACGGCCGACCTTGAGCATCGAATCGTTGATGTCGGCGAGCACTACTTGCCCAGTCGGGCCTACAAGGCGCGAGAACTTGGCGGCCAGGTCACCGGTACCGCCGGCGATGTCCAGCACGCGGTTGCCGCTGCGCACGCCCGACAGCTCGATGGTGAAGCGCTTCCACAGGCGGTGCATGCCGCCGGAAAGCACGTCGTTCATCAGGTCGTACTTGGCGGCCACGGAGTGGAACACCTCGGCGACTTTCTTCGCCTTTTGGCTCTCCGGGACGTCCTGGTAGCCAAAATGGGTGGTGGGTTCGGCGTGTTCGCCTTTGCGCTGGTCGTTCATATCGCTTCACCGGAAAAAATTACCGCCATTCTAGGGCGAACGGGCGGATTTGTCTTGGCGGGGTGTGCCAGGGGGCAGGGGCGGGCATAATGCTGATTATGTCTTCATACCCAGGATCACCCGCATGACCCAGATCAGCGTCGAACGCAAACATTCCCTCGGCCGCGAGGCTGCCCGCGCCAAGGCCGAGGCGCTGGTAGAAAAGCTCAGCCGCGAATATGACCTCAAGGCCACCTGGAACGGCGACCGCGTCGACGTCGCGCGCAGCGGCGCCAACGGCAGCGTGCAGATTGGCGAAGACACCATCCGCGTCGAGCTCAAGCTCGGCATGATGCTGTCGATCATGGGCGCTAGCATCAAGAGCGAGATCGAGCGGGCGCTGGACAAAGCCCTGGCCTGACACCAGGGCTGTGCCGTTGACCGGCCCGTCAGTGGGCCGGAAAGGGGATGATGCCCTCTATCTGGTCCAGGCGCAGGTCGCCGCGGTAGATGTCGATCCGTTCAGCCGCTGTATGGGCGTGCTCAAGCCTGACTTCGCGCGCCTTTTCGGCCCTGCTGGCACGCGCGGGGCGCGGCTCCCAGTGTTTCAGGTGGCCTTTGACGAACGTGCGGGGCGCCGCGTCGGCGCTGCGGTAGTGGAAGTGAGCCTCCCACAGCACCGCATTGGGCACCTGCACGTCCTTGATCTGATAGACGTCCAGGTAGTCGTTGGCAGTGCGCAGCGGCTTTCGCGATGTGCTCAGGGCGATCTCGATCCGCTGTTGCTGATACAGGTAACGTAACGCACTGCTGTCCGGGTGGCGGGTGTTGAGGTAGGCATCGGTGAGCAGTCGGCGTTTTTCGGTGTTCAGCGAAGCGATGGCATCGCGCAGTTGGCTGGCCAGGCCTTCGGACGCCCGGTCATCGGCGGCGCTCACCTGCTGCTCGACATTGCGCATGTCCTCGATCTGCCAATCCATGAGGTCGGCCAGGCTGTTCGGCTCGTTCGCGTAGCGCGCTGCCAGCGCGACCCGGTCATTCACGTGCGCCAGCAGGTGTTGCGCGCGACTGCGCAGCTGGGCGGTGTCTTGCGCGGCGGGGCGCTCCTCGCCTGGGACTTCGAACCATTGGCCATTGCGCCGCTCATAGGCGCCCCCAGGTTGCTCGGTGGCCGGGTTGCGTTGAACGGCATGATCGCCTTCCAGGTCCCGCTCGACCAGCACCGAGCGCCCTCGGGAGGTTCGGATCAGGGTGCGTTTGCCGGCCCTGACGCGGTGGGTCAGCTGTCGCGCAGGGGACGATGTGCCCTGTTCGGCATTCATCAAGGCGGTGCTCAAGTCGGTTTCTGCCAGGCGCTCCAGGCCCGTCATCGCCTCGATGTGGGCCTGCAGCATTGTGGTGTCCACGGCGGGTGCGGTGAACGATTGCATGTACCTGGCCCTGCCGATGACGGCCCGGTAAACGCGCAGGGCGTTGCCCAGCACCTCCGCTTGTTGGTCGGCAGGCAGGTTGGCAGAGGCCACGCCATCGTGGCTCCACAGTGCTGCTGACAGGTCCGTGTCGCTCAGGCTGTTTTGCAAGGGCAGCAAGTCAATGGCCGCTTCGGCAGTGAGCAGGGTCTTGTCCAGTGTCAGGTATGCCAGGTCGCTGACAATCTGAGCGCGGACGATCAATGACGAGTAAGGGCGCAGCTTGATGGCGCGTTCGATCTTGGCTTTCTTGTCCGGGTAGGCGATTCGGGCATCGCTGAGCACTTCGGAAAGCGTTTTATCCAGCCGCTCGCTGACCACGAGCAGGCGGCGGCTGACCTTCAGCGCGTCCCGGGTCGATTCGCGAAATACAGCGTGTCGGCCCCTCTGCTCGTCACTGTCTGGCACCCCACGCAAGCCCACGGATTGCTCCTGCAAGTGTTCGTGGTCGACCAGTTCGAGCAGGCGCCGCACCAGCAGCATGTCATTGTCGATGGCGGCTTCTGTCCAGTTGCCGAGCCGGCGTGCAGTGGTGCCCGAACGGTCGTACTTCAGGTAGCGAGGCTCGAGCATCTGCCGGTAGAGGTCGGCATTGGCATGCAGCAAGCTGGCCTGCTTCTCCAGGTATAGCGACCCCGCGGCGATCTGTGGCATGTGCTGCCTGCGCAGTTCGAGCACTGCCTGGCGCTGCACCCGGAGCGCCGGTGGAAGTGCCTTGACGTCGGGTTTGGGCAACGCATTGAACGCCAGGCTGAACGCGGCCGCCTCGTCGTCAAACGCTTCAAGCTCGATGCGGTTACGCTCCATGAAGGGCTCGAGCTGGGTCAGTTTGTCCTGGTTGGCTTGACCGGTCGCTTGCAGTGCATCGTAGTGCTGGCGATTCTGCGCGGTGACGGCTTCCCGGGTTTTTGGCATGCCGCCGGCCAAGTGCAGGTCCAGTACCCATTCGTCATTCCAGCGCCGCAGCCAAGGGCCTTTGCTGCGCTCGCGTCCGACGATGTAATAGCCGTCGGGCGCGCCGCCCCAACGTGTGTGCCATTCGCCCTGGCTGGTGTCTGGGCCGATGATCTGGATTCCGCCCCAGGTTTCTTGCACCTCGTAGGCCATGTCCTGCAGGTTCACGTAGAGCCGCTCTTGCACCGTGTACAACCCGCGCAGGCGGCCTTGTGTTTCAGCGGCATGGCCTTGCAGGGAAACGCCTGCGCGCAGTTCACCCAGGCGCTGGCGGGCGTGGGAGGGCAAATTGCCCACCCGCTGGCTGTTGTGCCAACGGCTCACACTGACGTGGCCGGGGCGTTGTGCCTGATGGGGGTCGACCCAGTCCGCTGTCTTGGGTGTCTCAACGGTAACCGGCGTGGAGGGTGCTCTGCGGGCGGGGCCCTCCAGGGCCATGGCGTCCACCGCTGTCGAGCTGACCCCCGCATGCATTGGGGCTGTGGGGCCCTGCATCAGCAACAGGGCCAGGTTGGTCAGCACATCTGCCGCTGCCAAGGCCTGTTCTTCCGCGCTGCCATCGGACAGCGCGGGCAGGTCATCCTTGAGCGTTGCCACGGCGGCGACCAACCAAGCCAGCATGGCCGCAGGGCCACGTAGCAGGGGCGTGACCGTGTTGAACACGACCCAGCCGCACTGCACGATCAAGGCCCAACGCTCTTGCGCATTCGAGCGGCTCTGCCGGGAGGCCAGCAGTAGCATTGTCTGAATGCGTGCGTTGTGGAGGTGGTTGTCCAAATCTTCCAGCCAAGGGGTGTGAACGGCTGTAACAGGGACCCTAAGCCGTTCCACCAGAGTGTCCACTAGCGCCGACTGCGTGCCAATCAAGTGCGCCAAGGCCGACAGGCGGCTATGCAGGTGCGGACGTTCGAATCCGCCGTGCTGGTAGATGCCCCTGGCGTCGTCATCCATCCAGGCCAGCAGCTGTTGCTGCAACGCCTGATCAGCCCGTATCTGCGCCATCAGGCTGTCCAGGCTGGCAAACTCCGCCACGGCGTCATCCGCGAACAGGGGGCGATACAGGACCCAGCGCTGGTTGGCCTTTACCTTGATCAGGAACATGCCGTGCACCGTGTTGCCTTCGGAGGCACCCGGTGCAGGCAAAAACGCCAGTGGCGCAATGCTGAGCGCATCAGGTGACGCTTGATTGGCACGGCAGAAATCGACGATTGCCTGGCAGGCCTGTGCGCTGAGCTTGGCTTCGATCCTGGCCCTGAGCGCGGCGAACTGCAGGGTGCTGCGCCATTCCGTGGCATGGCGCTGGAGGCGGCCGGCCTTGAGCGTGGCGTCCTGCAGTTGGTGGGCGACATAAGCGGGGTAACGCCCGCCGACATCCACGGTCGAGATCAAGCGGTTGACGTAATCCAGGTTCAGCCAGCTGCCCGGAGGCCGTGCGTGGGTGTCGAGCAGGCCGGACGCTACTTCGTCGCTGCCCGTGTGCAGGCGTGCAATGGCCAGTTCCGTCAGGGTCATGCTTTTCAGGTAGTTCAATTGCGCGGGGCCGGATGACGACAGCGGTACCACCACCGAGATCTGCACGAGCAGCTGGTCGGGGTCCTGTGGTGTTTCGGCTGGGAAGTCCGCATGCATCTGTTCGCGCAGCCGGCGAGCGGCATAGCGGCCCAGGGGTTCTATCGCGTCGAGCGACGTCCTGCCCTGGGCGTGCGCCTGGCTGGCGGCGAGCTCAAGCAGGGCTTCGGCGTACAGCAGGTGGCCGGTGCTGTCTGCTTGATTCAGCCAGGTGGGCAGGCTTAGCAGTGGCTGCTCGGTGCTTGGCAGGGGCAGGTCGAGGAAATGGGACGAAGGGTCGCTCAAGGTGCTGAAGGCCTCTTCAAGCGCGTGGAGGCTGTTGAGCGTGGACAACCGCAGGCGGCCGACCCTGTCGAGGATGCCATTGAGTAATTCAGTGGACTGGAAAGCGAAAGGGTCTGTGTTCAGTGGTTGCTGTGCCCAGCGCAGCGTGTTGAATTGATACTGCTGCGCCAGTGCGTCGCGCAGGGCCTCGGCGAACGCTGCAAGGTCAACGTAGCTGCGCACCGCGCCTGAAGGTTTGCACCACAGCACTAGGCTGGGCTCGGCGATGATCAACAGGTCCGGTAAGGCCTGGGGCGCATGCTCATCGAGGGTGACCTGCAGCCGGTTGATCGCCAGTGCGCTGGCAGTGCCGTTGACCACGCCATACAGCACGGCTTTCACCGGTTCGGACAAGCCCTGCCGCTCCACGCCTAGCAGCAGGGCGGCTTTCAAGGTCTGCGCCAACCTGTGCACATGGGACAGGCCCGATGTGGCGTCGCTTGCAGCCCAGAAACCAATCTGCGCCTGCTGAAAGGCTTCGGTCAGGGCCGCCAGCAGTTCATCGAAGTCGCGGTTGAGGTTGTCCATGTTCAGGCTGACTTCGGGCTGGGCGTTCGGGCCGACACCTGCCGCCTGCGGCAGAAAGGGCAGGGGCGGCGCGATGCTGAGCACGTCTGTGCGCGTGAGGGCCATGCCTTTGCCCGTCAGAAAATGGTCGAGCAGCGTGGTTACCAGGGAGACCTGTGCCGGTTGCTTGCCTGCGCCGTGGATCAGCGTGAAGGGCTCGAGGGACTGCAACTGCGGGTGGTTGCGGGTGATCCAGGGGTAGCGGTTGGCCAGGATCGTCAAGCCGGCCTTGGCAACCACCTCGCGCAGCGTGGGGCGTTGGGCGAATTGGCTGGCTACCCGTTGCTTGAACGTGGTGGGCTGCAAGGGTGGGGACGCAGGCATGAGGTGTGAGCTCCGGTGGCGGGAATGCTCGCACGCTAGCGCCCATGCCTGTGGCGGCGGCGGTACATGTTTGGCCCCCTTATGCCGCGTGAGCTTAGGGTGAGGTTTCTAATTTTCTTCCCTACCTTATGCTCAAGCCCAACCTCCATGGGCAGTTCCTCTCCACTCATGAGCATGAGGTACAGAGCATGGCCAAAGTGAATGTGAAGAAAAAGGACGACGCCCCAGGCACCCTGGGCGAAGTGCGCGGTTATGCGCGCAAGATCTGGCTGGCAGGTATCGGCGCCTATGCCCGCGTCGGCCAGGAAGGTTCCGAGTACTTCAGCGAGCTGGTCAAAGCCGGCGAAGGCGTTGAAAAACGTGGCAAGAAGCGCATCGACAAAGAGCTCGATGCGGCCAACAACCAGCTGGATGAAGCGACCCAGGAAGTCAGCCGCGTACGCGGCAAGGTCGAAGTTCAACTCGACAAGATCGAAAAAGCTTTCGACGCACGGGTTGGTCGCGCCTTGAATCGCCTTGGCATTCCGTCTAAACATGACGTTGAGGCGTTGTCCATCAAGCTTGAACAGCTGCACGAGCTGCTTGAGCGCGTCGCGCACAAACCATAAGGAGAGCAGGATGGCTGGCAAGAAGAATTCCGACAAAGAAAGCAGCTCCTGGGTCGGCGGGATCGAGAAGTACTCCCGCAAGATCTGGCTGGCGGGCCTGGGGATCTATTCGAAGATCGACCAGGACGGCCCGAAGCTGTTCGATACGCTGGTGAAGGACGGCGAGAAGGCCGAGAAGCAGGCGAAGAAGACCGCCGAAGACGTGGCTGATAGCGCCAAGGCGTCGACCACGTCGCGCGTGTCCGGCGTGAAAGATCGCGCGCTGGGCAAGTGGAGCGAGCTTGAAGAGGCGTTCGACAAGCGCCTGAACAGCGCCATCTCGCGCCTGGGCGTACCAAGCCGCAATGAGATCAAGGCGCTGCACCAGCAAGTGGACAGCCTGACCAAGCAGATCGAGAAACTGACCGGTGCTTCGGTCACGCCGATCTCCAAGGCGGCTGCGAGCAAGGCCGCTGCCAAGCCACTGGCCAAGGCGCCTGCCAAACCTGCTGCGAAAACCGCAGCAGCCAAGCCGGCGGCCAAAGCGGCTGCGGCAAAACCAGCGGCTAAACCTGCTGCGAAAACCGCTGCTGCCAAGCCTGCGGCCAAACCGGCTGCCAAGCCTGTTGCGGCCAAGCCTGCAGCGGCGAAGAAACCGGCAGTGAAGAAGGCCCCGGCCAAACCGGCCGCCGCCAAACCGGTAGCACCTGCGGCCAGTGCGGCACCGGCTCCGACTGCTGCAGCGCCAGCGCCAAGCGCGGCCCCGGCCAGCAACACACCGTCGGCACCGACTGGTACCGGTACCCTGATCTAACCGCGTCGCCTTCTTCGCGGGGCAAGCCCGCTCCCACAGATTCAGCTCAGCTTGCAAACCCTGAGCTGGGTCTCTGTGGGAGCGGGCTTGCCCCGCGAAGAGGGCACCGCCGATGCGGCACTACCCCTCCAGATACCGCACCGCCAACTGCTCCGCCGCCGCCCGGGCCTGGGCCTGCAGATGCGGCGCCACCAGCATCATCACCTGGTACACCACGATCCCCACATCCCCCTCCCGCCCCAGCACGCGCTGGTAATCCAGCGAGAACATCAGCGTCAGGGTGATCTGCTCCACCAACTGCCCCAGCGCCTGGGTTTCGCTCACCACTTGCCCCTGGCCCTTGAGGCTGGCCAGCAACGCGGCAAGGGTGCGCTTCAGTGCGTTGATCAGGCTGCGCATGCCGCGGGCAAGCTTCGGCAGGCGCCCGGTCAGGTTGGACAGGTCCTGAAACAGGAAGCGGTACTGGGCCATGCGCTCGACGATCAAGTGCAGGAACAACCAGTAGTCCTCGGCCTCCAGGCGCACTTCAAGCGGTGGATCGAGCAGCGGCATCAGCGCTTCTTCGAAACGCTCGAAAAGCCCTAGCACCACCGGTTCCTTGCCATGGAAGTGGTAGTACAGGTTGCCAGGGCTGATGCCCAGTTCGTTGGCGATCTCCAAGGTCGAGACATTCGGTTCGCCTTGCTGGTTGAACAGCTGCAGGGCGCATTCAAGGATACGGTCGCGGGTCTTCATCCGGGCGGTGTGCTCATCGGGTCAGGACGTAGGTGCCTGGCGCAGGGCCCAGCGGCGGATAGGTGGCATTGCCAAGCGTGGTACGTGGCGCTTTCAGCGGGCCGGAGCGCGGGGTGACCCACTCCAGCCACAAAGGCCACCAACTGCCTTCGCTGCGCTGCGCGTCGTGGAACCAGGCACGCGGGTCGCTGGACAGCTTCGGGTTGGCCAGGTAGTAGGCCTTGGGGTTGCCAGGTGGGTTGATGATGCTCTGGATATGCCCGCTGTTGGCCAGCACGAAGCGTCGGTCGCCGCCCAGCAGCATGGCTGAGCGGTACACGGCATCCCACGGGGTAATGTGGTCGTTGCTGCCGGCCACGGTGAAACTGTCGAGGTCGACCTGCTTGAGGTCGATAGGCGTGCCACACACCTCAAGGCCTGCCGGGTGGGTCAGCGGGTTGTGCTTGAAGAAATCCAGCAGGTCGCCATGCAGCGCCGCCGGCAGGCGTGTGCTGTCGGCGTTCCAGTAGAGGATGTCGAAGGCGGGCGGGGTCTTGCCGAGCAGGTAGTTGTTGACCCAGTAGTTCCAGATCAAGTCATTGGGCCGCATCCAGGCGAAGATCCGCGCCACCTCGGCGCCGTCCAGCACACCGCGCTGGTAAGAGCGGCGCTTGGCCGCCTCGATCGTCTGCTCGTCGGCGAACAGGCTCGCGGGGCTTTCGAACTTGCTGTCCAGCAAGCTGACCAGGTAGGTGGCGCTGCGCACTCGGCGCAACTGGTGCTTGGCTTGCAGGTGGCCTTGCAGCGCTGCCATGGTCAGCCCGCCAGCGCAGGCGCCCATCAGGTTGGGGTCGCGGTTGCCACTGATGCTGCGGCACGCGTTAAGCGCTTCTTCCAGGGCCTGAACGTAGCTCGACAGCCCCCACTCGCGGTGCCGTGGGTCGGGGTTGCGCCAACTGACCATGAACACCTGCAGGCCGTTCTTGAGCATGTACTGGACAAAGCTGTTGGTCGAGCTGAGGTCGAAGATATAGAACTTGTTGATCTGCGGCGGCACCACCAGCAGTGGGCGGGCGTGCTGTTTCTCGCTCATCGGCTGGTACTGGATCAGCTCCAGCAGTTCGTTGCGAAACACCACGGCGCCGGGAGTTGCCGCCACGTTGCCACCCACCTCGAAGGCGCGTTCGTCCACCTGGCGGGGCAAGCCATCGTTATGGCGCAAGTCGTCGAGCAAGTGCGCCACACCACGCACCAGGCTTTGCCCGCCGGTGTTGAGCAGCTCCTTCACGGCCAGTGGGTTGAGCAGCGAATTGCTGGGCGCCAGGGCATCGTTGATCAGCGTGAACAGAAACTGCGCGCGGGCGCGGTCATCGTCGTCCAGGTGGCTTTCATCGATCCACAGGCGGGTCTGCTTTTGCCAGGCCAGGTAGGCTTGCAGGCCGCGCCGGTAGAACGGGTTCTGGCTCCAGGTCGGGTCGCTGAAACGGGTGTCTCGCGGGCTCGGCTGGTAAGGGGTGTCGCCGAGCATCACGCGGCCCAGCTGGCCGCTCAGGGCCAGCAGGTGGCGGGCGGTGTGCAGCGGGTTGCGCAAGCCATGACGGCCGACACTGCGCAACGTGGAAATCAAGTCGCGCCCGCGCAGGCCGAGGATGGCGTTCTGCACGTTCATGCTGGTGGCGGGAAGCGTTGGCGTTCCTTTGGCCGGTTTGTCTTTCATGGCAACACTCCCTCGTCTTGACCCTTGGCGCCTGCTGGCCCCGTCGCGGGCGAACCCGCCCCTACACGCCCGAAGCCGGGCGCGGATGCATGACCGCGCGCTGACGCTCTTGCTGGAGGAACTTCATGATGATCGGGGCGACGGCCTCGGCCCGGGTGATCAGAAACAGATGGCCGTCGTCGATAATGTGTAGCTGGGCATTGGGAATCCGCCAGGCCAGCAGGCGCATGTTGATCAGCGGGATCAACGGGTCGTCATCGCCAGCCAGTACCAGGGTGGGCTGCTGGATCTTGTGCAGCCAGTGAATGCTGGTCCAGCCAAGCCCGGCGAACAGTTGCCAGTAATAGCCCAGCTTGCCACCGGAGCGCACCTTGGCTGCGTGTCGCATGGCCAGGTCCGGGTCGCGGCGAAAGCCACCGCCGTAGATCAGCGGGGCGATGCGGATCACATGCGAAGGCTGGATGTAGCGCCGGGGGCTGGCCATCATCCACAGCACCTTGGGCTTGCCCGGCACCATCACCGCGCCGGCAGCCGTGGCCGCCAGCACCAGCTTCTTGCAGCGCTCGGGGTAGTCGTGGGCAAACTGCTGCGCCAGGGCGCCGCCCCACGACACGCCGATCACATTCACCTGGCCGTAGTCGAGGTAATCGAGCATGCGTGCCGTGAGCTTGGCCAGCCCCGGAAAGCGATAGGGCTGACGTGGCGTCGACGAGCCGCCTACGCCCGGTACGTCGAAGGCGATGACTTCCAGGTCCGGGTCCAGCGCTTCGATGAACGGAAACACCAGCTCCAGGTTGGCGCCGATGCCGTTGAAGATCAGCAGCGGCGTCAGGTGCGGCTTGCCCGGGCGCACGGCAGTGCGGATGGACTGGTTGTCCAGTTCGACGGTCCTGAAGATATAGGGTGACGGCATGCGCGTGGCTCTGTGGTGAAGTGAACACCGTGGCCCACCCGCAGGTGGCCACGGCGCTGCAACTTAACGTTCGTGAACGTAGGTGCCCGGAGATGCCTCGCCAGCGGCATAGGCGCGGTTGCCCAGCCGGGTTGGCGCTTTTTTCAGGTCGCCGGCACGTTCGCCCAGCCAGTTTTGCCAGTGCAGCCACCAGGAGTCGGCATGCTTGGTCGCGTTCTCCTGCCAGGCCACGGGGTCGCCCGGGCGATCGGCGCCGGTCATGAAGCGCGCCTTGGGGTTGCCCGGTGGGTTGAGGATGCTCTGGATGTGGCCGCTGTTGGACAGCACGAACTCGATCTTGCCGCCAAACAGGTGCGCTGAGCGGTAGCAGGACGGCCACGGGGTGATGTGGTCGTTGGTGCCGGCGAGGCTGTAGATGTCGCAGGTGACCTGCTTCAGGTCGATCGGCGTGCCGCACACTTCCAGTGCACCGGGGCGGGTCAGTGGGTTGCTTTTGAACATCTCGATCAGGTCGCCATGGAAACCAGCCGGCAGGCGCGTGGTGTCGTTGTTCCAGAACAGGATGTCGAACACCGGCGGCTCGTTGCCGAGCAGGTAGTTGTTGACCCAGTAGTTCCAGATCAGGTCATTGGGGCGCATCCAGGCGAACACCTTGGCCATCTCGCTGCCTTCGAGCACGCCGGCCTGGTAGGAGTGGCGCTTGGCGGCTTCGAGGGTCTGTTCATCGACGAACAGCGCGACCTGGGTGTCCATGGTGGTGTCCAGCACGCTGACCAGCAGGGTCAGGGCATTGACCTTGTTTTCGCCCAGGGCGGCGTAATGGCCCACCAGTGCGGTGCAGGTGATGCCGCCAGAGCAGGCGCCGAGCATGTTCAGGTCTTTGCTGCCGGTAATCGCCAGCACGGCATCGACCGCTTCCTTGAGCGCATCGATGTAGGTCGACAGGCCCCACTCGCGCTGGGCCTTGGTCGGGTTGCGCCAGCTGATGATGAAGGTCTGCTGTTGTGAGCGCAGGCAGAAGCGCGCCAGGCTTTTTTCCGGGCTCAGGTCGAACACGTAGAACTTGTTGATCTGCGGCGGCACCACCAGCAGCGGCCGCGCATGCACCTGTTCGGTGATGGGGCTGTACTGGATCAGCTCCAGCACGTCGTTGCGGAACACCACGGCGCCGTCGCTGGTGCCCAGGTTCTTGCCCACTTCGAAGGCGTCCATGTTCACCTGGCTGGGCATGCCACCGTTGTTGACCACGTCCTTGGCCAGGTTGGACAGGCCATCGAGCAGGCTTTTACCACCGGTTTCGAAGAAGCGCTTGACCGCGGCCGGGTTGGACAAGGTGTTGGTCGGCGCCATGGCCTCGGTCATCAGGTTGATGACGAACTGCCCGCGGCTGATGTCCTGGGGTGACAGGTCGCTGTTGCCGATCCACTCCTGCAGCTCCTTGCGCCAGGCCAGGTAGGTTTGCAGGTAGCGGCGGTAAAGGGGGTTGTTGCTCCAGGCCGGGTCGTTGAAGCGGCGGTCGTCGCTTTCGGGGGTGAGGCTGGATTTGCCCAGCAGCACGTTCTTCAGCTCCAGGCCGAAGTGCGCCACGTGCTTGGCGCTGTGCAAAGGTTGGCGCACGGCCTGGCGCAGCACAGTGCGTGCCGAGCTCAACAGGTCCTTGCGGCGGATGCCGATGACCGGGTTCAGCCCCAGGGTGTTCTCCGAGGCCTGCCGCTGCAACTCATCGTTGTTCTTGTTACTCATCTGCGACGCTCCGTTGTCCAGAGACGAGTACCGGTTGCCTGTGGCGCTTGCACAGTCCAGAGCCCGGTACTGCTACTCGGGTGACCAGTGATAAGGAACAGCGGTGCTGCGGGCCGGATGCATTCGGCGATGAGCTGCGGGGAATTCTGCGTGTGAAGACAGCCTGCTTTCGCTCGCGACCTCTACATACCGGCCAGGCCCTGATTGCCTTCAAGGCGATGCAGGGAACTTGCCAGCTCCATTGGTTACCCGACTTTCATGTAATGCGCAAGACAGCCCGTCACTGAGCTGCCTGTAGGGGCATTCAAGCAGATGAGATTAGAAAATGCGCTCTAAACGTTCGAGGGCTTGCGCTAGAGCATGAGTTTCACGACCGATTCGGCCGGATCGCGGGATTTTCCGGCCTTGTGCAGCGCGTCGAGGTACTCGGCCCACAGCTGTTCCTGGCGCAGGCACAGTTGCTCGAGGTACTCCCAGGTGAACAGGCCGCTGTCATGGCCGTCGTCGAAGGTCAATTTCAGTGCATATTGGCCGGCGGGTTCGAGGCCAGCGAGGCCGACGTTGACCTTACCAACTTGCAGGATGGGGTTGCCGTGGCCCTGGACCTCGGCGGAAGGGGAGTGCACGCGCAGGAATTCGGCGGGCAGGTGGTAGACCTCGTTGGGGTCGTAGGTAAGGCTCAAGGTCTTAGAGGCTTTGTGCAGGTTGATGGCGGTGGGCAGGCGGGCCATGGGCTGAATCTCTCGGGAGCTGATGCTGCAAGCTTCCAGCTTCTGAGGGAGGGATTCAAGCTTGATTGGGGCTGCTGTGCAGCCCATTCGCGGCACAAGGCCGCTCCTACAGGTACACCGCTGCATTTAGTGTAGGAGCGGCCTTGTGCCGCGAATGGGCCGCAAAGCGGCCCCATACGGTCTTACAGGATATAGCGCGACAGATCTTCGTTCTGCGCCAGTTCACCCAGGTGGCTGTTCACATAGCCCGCATCGATCTGGATCGGCGTTTCATCGTGGGTGCTGGCCAGGTCACCGGCACTGAACGACACCTCTTCGAGCAGGCGCTCAAGCAGGGTGTGCAGGCGGCGGGCACCGATGTTCTCGGTTTTCTCGTTGACCTGGTAGGCGATCTCGGCCAGGCGCTTGATACCGTCGGTGAGGAACTCGATGTTCAGCCCTTCGGTTTTCAGCAGTGCCTGGTACTGCTCGGTCAGCGAAGCGTGCGGCTCCTGCAGGATGCGCTCGAAGTCTTCTGGGGTCAGTGCCTTGAGTTCGACACGGATCGGCAGGCGGCCCTGCAGCTCAGGCACCAGGTCGCTTGGCTTGCTCAGGTGGAACGCACCCGAGGCAATGAACAGGATGTGGTCGGTCTTGACCATGCCCAGCTTGGTGTTGACGGTGCAGCCTTCGATCAACGGCAGCAGGTCGCGCTGGACACCCTCGCGGGACACATCGGCGCCGCCGACATTGCCACGCTTGGCCACTTTGTCGATTTCGTCGATGAACACGATACCGTGCTGTTCAACAGCTTCCAGGGCCTTGGCCTTGAGTTCTTCTTCGTTGACCAGGCGGCCCGCTTCTTCTTCGCGGACCATCTTCAACGCTTCCTTGACCTTGAGCTTGCGCGCCTTGCGCTTGCCCTTGCCCATGTTGGCGAACAGGCTCTGCAGCTGGTTGGTCATCTCTTCCATGCCAGGCGGCGCGGCGATTTCGACACCTACGGCGTCAGCCACTTCGATCTCGATTTCCTTGTCGTCCAGTTGGCCTTCGCGCAGGCGCTTGCGGAACAGCTGGCGGGTGTTGGAATCGCTGCTGGTCTGCGCGGCTTCTTCGCTGAAGCTGGTGACCCGCGCCTGCGGCAGCAGGGCATCGAGGATGCGGTCTTCGGCGGCGTCTTCGGCGCGGTGGCGCACGCGGATGATTTCCTGCTCGCGAAGCATCTTCAGCGCGGCATCGGCCAGGTCGCGGATGATCGATTCGACATCACGGCCGACGTAGCCGACTTCGGTGAACTTGGTCGCTTCGACCTTGATGAACGGCGCGTTGGCCAGCTTGGCCAGGCGACGAGCGATTTCGGTCTTGCCGACACCGGTCGGGCCGATCATCAGGATGTTTTTCGGGGTCACCTCGGCACGCAGCTCGGTCGGCAGCTGCATGCGCCGCCAGCGGTTGCGCAGGGCGATGGCCACGGCGCGCTTGGCGTCGTCCTGGCCGATGATGTGGCGGTTGAGTTCGTGAACGATTTCGCGGGGGGTCATGGACATGATGAAAATGGTCCTCGAGCAGAGCAATCAGTGTGGAAAAGTCCCGCCCAGGGCGGGACGCCAAAACAACTGATCAGTCGGCCAGGTCCTGCTCCTCGATGGTCAGGTTGTGGTTGGTGAATACGCAGATGTCACCGGCGATGTTCAGCGCGGTCTCGGCAATTTCGCGGGCCGAGAGGTCGGTCTTGTTCAGCAGGGCGCGGGCGGCGGCCTGGGCGTAGGCGCCACCGGAACCCATGGCGATCAGGCCGTCTTCGGGTTCGACCACATCGCCGTTACCGGTAATGATCAAGGATGCGTCCTTGTTGGCCACGGCAAGCATCGCCTCCAGGCGGCTCAGGGAGCGGTCGGTACGCCATTCCTTGGCCAGCTCGACGGCGGCACGGACCAGGTGGCCCTGGTGTTTCTCCAGTTGGCCTTCAAAGCGTTCGAACAGGGTGAAGGCATCGGCGGTGGCACCGGCGAAGCCAGCAATGACCTGGCCGTGGTACAGGCGACGAACCTTCTTGGCGTTGCCTTTCATCACGGTGTTGCCGAGGGAAACCTGGCCGTCGCCGCCCATGACGACTTTGCCGTTACGGCGGACAGAAACGATGGTGGTCAAGGGGAGAGTCTCCACGCAGCGGGGCGAAAGTGCCTGATGCAGACTCATATGGGGGTGGGGGGAAGGATTTCAACCTTGGGGGATGAGCGGTTGAGCTTGGCAGGCACATTTGTGCTGGCTCATTCGCGGGGCGAGCCCGCTCCCACAGGTTCTCCGCTTGCCTTGATGATTGCGAAGGTCGTGTGGGAGCGGGCTTGCCCCGCGAATGGGCCGCAGAGCGGCCCCTGGGGTTGGTCAGGCCTCGTGGCAGATGTGCCCATCGACCAAGGTATAACGCACAGCGCCAGGCAGGCAGTGGCCGATGAACGGGCAGTTCTCGCCACGGGACAGCCACTGCTCGCCGGCAACGGTCGAGGCTTTCGGGTCGAACAGCACCAGGTCCGCCGCGCCACCTACCTTCAGTTCACCCGCCGGCAGGCGCATGGCGGTAGCCGGGCCGCAGGTCAAGCGTGCCAGCAAGGTCGGCAGGTCGAGCAGGCCGTCTTCGACCAGGGTCATGGCCAGTGGCAGGAGCACTTCGACACTGCTGATACCCGGCTCCGTGGCACCGAACGGCGCCAGCTTGGCATCGCGCTCGTGCGGCTGGTGATGGCTGGAGATCGCCTGGATCACCCCCGACTTGACGGCTGCGCGCAGGCCGTCGCGGTCGGCGGCGGTGCGCAGCGGTGGCTGCACGTGGTACAGGCTGGAAAACTCGCGCAGCGACTCATCGGTGAGAATCAGCTGGTACAGCGCCACGTCGGCGGTCACCGGCAGGCCCAGTTCCTGGGCTTGGGCGATCAAGCGCGCGCCGCGGGCGCTGGTGATCTGGGTGAAGTGCGCCCGCACGCCGCTCTGTTCGACCAGCAGCAGGTTGCGCGCCAAGGCCACGGTTTCGGCAGTCTCCGGGATGCCCGGCAGGCCGAGGAAGCTGGCCATGGCGCCTTCATGGGCCAGGCCACCCTGGGACAGGTCGCGGTCCTGGGAGTGGAACACCACGGTCAGGTCGAAGGTGGCGGCGTACTCCAGGGCACGGGCCAGGGTACGGTTGTTGGGGATTTGCTGCAGGCCATTGCCGAAGGCCACGCAACCGGTGTCGCGCAGGGCCACCAGCTCGGCCAGTTGCTCGCCTTCCAGGCCCTTGGTCAGGGCGCCGATCGGGTAGACCTTGCTGTTGCCGGCTTCGCGGGCACGGTCGAGGATCAGCTCGGCCACGGCCGAGGTGTCCAGCACCGGTTTGGTCTGCGGCGGGCAGCACAGGCTGGTCACACCGCCGGCCACGGCGGCGCGGGTTTCGCTGGCGATGTTGCCTTTGCGGCTGTAGCCCGGCTCGCGCAGGGCGACGTCGAGGTCGACCAGGCCAGGCGCTGCAATCAGGCCATCGGCCTGGATCGTGCGGCTGGCGCTGAAGCCGGCCGGTGCTGCGCCGATGGCGGCAATGCGGCCGCCGTCCAGGTGCAGGTCGGTGATCTGGTCCAGGCCGCTGTTGGGGTCGATAACCCGGGCGCCAAGAATACTGATGCTCACAGGGCGTTCTCCTGGTCGAGTTGGCGTTGCGCGTTTTGCCCGCTCATGGCCATGGACAGCACGGCCATGCGCACGGCGATGCCGTACGTCACCTGGTTGAGGATCACCGAGTGCTTGCCGTCGGCCACTGCCGATTCGATCTCCACACCGCGGTTGATCGGGCCAGGGTGCATGACGATGGCATCGGGCTTGGCACCGGCCAGGCGTGCGGTGGTCAGGCCGAACAGGCGGTAGAACTCGCCCTCGCTCGGCAGCAGGCCACCGGCCATGCGCTCACGCTGCAGGCGCAGCATGATCACCACGTCGACGTCTTTCAGGCCTTCGGCGAGGTCGGTGTAGACCTTTACGCCGTATTGCTCGATGCCGATCGGGATCAGGGTTTTCGGGCCGATCACGCGGATGTCCGGGCAGCCCAGCGCCTTGAGCGCGAGCATGTCGGACCGCGCCACGCGCGAATGCAGGATATCGCCGACGATGGCGACAGACAGGTTCTCGAAGCTGCCCTTGTGCCGACGGATGGTCAGCATGTCGAGCATGCCTTGGGTTGGGTGCGCATGGCGGCCATCGCCACCGTTGATCACGGCCACATCCGGGCACACGTGTTCAGCGATGAAGTGCGCGGCGCCCGAATCGGAGTGGCGCACGACGAACATGTCGGCAGCCATGGCTTCCAGGTTGCGCAGGGTGTCGAACAGGGTTTCGCCCTTGCTGGTCGAGGAAGTCGACACGTTGAGGCTGATCACGTCGGCAGACAGGCGCTGCGCGGCCAGTTCGAAAGTGGTGCGGGTACGGGTCGAGTTCTCGAAGAACACGTTGCAGACGGTCTTGCCGCGCAGCAACGGGACTTTTTTCACGGCCCGGGCACCGACTTCCAGGAAGGAGTCGGCGGTGTCGAGGATCTCGGTCAGCAGTTCGCGGGGCAAACCGTCGAGCGAGAGAAAGTGGCGCAGCTGGCCCTGATCATTGAGCTGCAGCGGGCGCTTGGCGTCGATTGGCGTCATCGCGGGGGACTCTTAAAGGGCGGAAGCGGAGGCGAGGTCCTGGCGCTCGAGGGCGAGCGGTGCGGGTCCGGTCAATTTTACCCGTTCATGGGCTGCCAGCGACAGGTTGGCACCCAGCACATTGGGGCGAATTGGCAGCTCGCCGGCATCCAGGTCGAGCAGGCAGACCAGGGTGACGCTGGCGGGGCGGCCGTAATCGAACAGCTCGTTGAGCGCGGCCCGGATGGTGCGACCGCTCATCAGGACGTCGTCGATGAGGACCAGGTGCTGGCCTTCGATTTCGAACGGTAGCTCAGACGGGCGTACTTGCGGGTGCAGGCCGTTCTGGCTGAAGTCATCGCGGTAGAACGACACGTCCAGGGTGCCCATGGGGCTGGTATCGCCCATTTCTTCCTGCAGGGCCTGGGCGACCCAGACGCCGCCCGTGCGGATGCCGATGAAGCGCGGCTCGGTGATAGCACGGCGGGCCAGGTGGGCGCGAAGGTCGACAGCCATCTGCCGGATCAGATCGGCGGGATTGGGTAGGCTCATTGCGTGCTCCTCGGGGGCCGCCGGCTCTGCCCGGCGGCAAAGATGGTCAGGTATTGGCCTCCAGCCAGCCTTGCAGCAGCAGGGCGGCGGCAATGGCGTCGACCGGGTTGTCGCGGTAGCTGCCGCGCTGGCCACCACGGGTCAGGCGTTCGCCTTTAGCCTCGAAGGTGGTCAGGCGTTCGTCGTGGGTGTGCACGGGCAGGTTGAAGCGGCCGTTCAGGCGCCGGGCGAATTTCTCGGCGCGCGCGCTCATCTCGCTGGGGGTGCCGTCCATGTTCAGCGGCAGGCCGACGACGATGGCGTCGGGTTTCCATTCAGCGACCAGTTTTTCCACCTGGGCCCAGTCCGGCACGCCGTTCTGCGCTTTCAGGGTGCACAGCTCGCGGGCCTGGCCGGTGATGACCTGGCCAACCGCCACCCCGATCTGTTTGGTGCCGTAGTCAAAGCCCAGCAGCAGGCGTAGCTCGGCCATCAGGCGTGGCCCGCCTGGCTGGTCAGCAGGCTGAGGTTGATGCCCAGGCTGGCGGCGGCGGCGTTCAGGCGCTGGTCGCTGGCGAGGCCGAAGATGATCTCGGGGTCGAACGGGCAGTTGAGCCAGGCATTGTCGGCTAGCTCGGCTTCCAGTTGGCCGGCTTCCCAGCCCGCGTAGCCCAGGGTAATCAGGCTGTTTTGCGGCCCCACGCCCTCGGCAATGGCAAACAGAACGTCCTGCGAGGTGGACAGCGACAGGCCCTGCAGTTCGACGGTGGCCTGGTAGGTGCACTCGCTGGAGTGCAGCACGAAGCCGCGATCGGTTTGCACCGGGCCGCCCTGGTAGATCGGCACGTGCAGCGTGCTGGCCGGGGGTTCATCGTCCGGGCGCAACTGTTCGAGGATGTCGGCCAGGCTGAGCTCCTGCGGTCGGTTGACCACCAGGCCCATGGCGCCATTGGCGTTGTGCTCGACGATGTACGTGAGGGTCTGGGCAAAGTTCGGATCGGCCATGTGCGGCATGGCGATCAGGAACTGATGCTTGAGGTAGCTCGGGGCGAGGGTTTTCATGGGGGATAGTGTGGCGCCAGGTGGCGAGGCTGACAAGGTGCTCTGAAGGGCTTACTCGATCCCTGTGGGAGCGGGTTTACCCGCGAATGCGTCAGATCAGGCAATTAGGTTGCCTTGTCGAACGCTTTCGCGGGTAAACCCGCTCCCACACAGGCCAGTACAGCCAGCAAATCAGTTACTGGACAACCGGTCCCCACGCGCAAAGCGCCAGGTACGGATGATCTCCAACCGGTCGAATTCAGCCAGGTCCCCTGTAAACGGCGCAAACGGCGCCGCCAGCCTCACAATACGTTGCGCCGCCTGGTCCAGCACCGGTTGCCCGGACGATTCCAGCACCAGCACTTCGTACAGCGAGCCATCGCGGTTGATCGAGACCATCATGCGCAAGTTGCCGTAGATCTGCTGGCGCCGCGCTTCGTCCGGGTAATTGAGGTTGCCCACCCGCTCGACCTTCTTGCGCCATTCTTCCTTGTACCAGGCGCCCTTGTCGCGCATGGTCGAGGCGGCGTTGAGGCGGTGGATGCGCGGGCGTTTGGCATACAGCTGCTGTTCATTGGACAGCTCTGCCTCAAGGCTGGCGATCTGGCTGGACAACTGCGAGCTGTCAAAATCAGGCGTGGGCGTTGCAGGCTTTGGTTGCGCCTTGCTTTCCTTGGGCTTGGGCTCGACTTTGTGAGGCTTGGCGGCTTTGGTCACCACGGCTGACTTCTCAGGCGTGGGCGGCGGTGCGACCTCGGGCTTGGCCGCAGGCGGGGGCGTGACCTTGTTGATCTTGCTGTCCTGGAAGGGGGCGAGTTCGGTGGTCTTGGGCACCGCCTTCTTCTCCAGGGTGCCGCTGCCTTGCTGGTTGTCTTGAGCCTGGAAATCGGCCTTCTCGGGCGCTTTCTCGCTTTTGAAAGTGGCGAGGGTGATGTCCATGGTATGGCGGATTTCAGCCGGCTTGACCACGGTAAAACCGACGCCAAGGATCAGCGCCAGGTGCACCAGGACAGCCAGGAACAGGGTAAAGCCGAGCCGGTCCATCGGGCGAACGCGCGGTGGCAGCAGGTCGGAGGGGATGTCAGCGGGCAGCGTCATCAGGTATCCAGCAACCGCGGGGCGGGGCAGCAGGCCAAGTAAAAAGGACCCGTATCATACCCCACTCCGCGATTGTGCCGCGCGTTGCCGGTCAGCGCGCCTTCAGCTGGCGATCAATGGCGTCCATCAATTGCCCGCCGATGTCGGTGTTGAAGGCATTGTCGATCTCGCGAATACAGGTCGGGCTGGTAACGTTGATTTCGGTGAGGTGCTCGCCAATCACGTCCAGGCCAACGAACAGCAGCCCTTTCGCGCGCAGGGTTGGGCCGACCTGGGCGGCGATCCAGCGGTCACGTTCGGTCAGCGGGCGCGCTTCGCCGCGGCCACCAGCGGCCAGGTTGCCACGGGTTTCGCCGCTGGCCGGGATGCGCGCCAGGCAGTAGTCGACCGGCTCGCCGTCGATCATCAGGATGCGCTTGTCGCCGTCCTTGATCGCTGGCAGGTAGGCCTGCGCCATGATCTGCTGCGCGCCCAGGGCGGTCAGGGTTTCAAGGATCACCGACAGGTTGGGGTCGCCGACCCGGTGGCGGAAGATCGAAGTGCCGCCCATGCCGTCCAGCGGCTTGAGGATCACGTCGCCATGCTTGGCCGCGAATTCGCGAATGATGTCCGGGCGGCGGCTGACCAGGGTCGGTGGCGTGCACTGCGGGAACAACGTGGCGAACAGTTTTTCGTTGCAGTCGCGCAGGCTCTGCGGGCGGTTGACCACCAGCACGCCTTCGGCCTCGGCCTGCTCCAGCAGGTAGGTGCTGTAGACGAACTCCATGTCGAACGGCGGGTCCTTGCGCATCAGGATCACGTCCAGCTCGGCCAGGGGGCTGTCCTGCTCGTCGCCCAGCTCGAACCAGCGCGCCGGGTCGGCGAACACGTTTAGTGGGCGCATGCGTGCACGGGCCTTGCCTTCGCCCTGGTACAGGTCGCGCTGTTCCATGTAGAACAGGCTCCAGCCGCGTGCCTGGGCGGCCAGCAGCATGGCCAGCGAGCTGTCCTTCTTGTAGGAGATGGACGCGATGGGGTCCATGACAATGCCGAGGCGAACGCTCATGGGGTGGTTCCTCTTGGCGGCGCGCAGCCGCGATGGATCGAAAGAAAAGTGGCTCAGGGTGGCGCCGGGAGCGCCGATGGTCAAGGGGCGCAGCAGATGGAATGGCCACCCGGAGTGTGCTAAAAATGCGAGGCACAATGCTGCGCAAACCTGTAGGAGCGGCCTTGTGTCGCGAAAGGGTCGCAACGCGGCCCCAGCAATTCTGGCCTGAGCAGCGACGGTAGCCCAAGTGATGGAACAACCCCTGAAGGTCATGGTGATCGACGACTCACGCACGATCCGCCGTACCGCGCAGATGTTGCTCGGCGAAGCGGGTTGCGAGGTGATTACCGCCAGCGATGGTTTCGATGCCCTGGCCAAGATCGTCGATCACCAGCCACGCATCATCTTCGTCGATGTGCTGATGCCGCGCCTGGACGGGTACCAGACCTGCGCCGTGATCAAGCACAACAGCGCTTTCAAGGACATACCGGTGATCCTCCTGTCGTCGCGCGACGGCCTGTTCGACAAGGCCCGCGGGCGGGTGGTGGGCTCCGACCAGTTCCTCACCAAGCCATTCAGCAAAGAAGAACTGCTCGAGGCGATCAGGGCTCATGTGCCTGGTTTTGCCGAACACCAACAACACGCACCCTGACCGCGTCCGCCATGGCGCGGTCTTACTTTCCTGATGGGGAAATAGCATGGCCCGAGTTCTGATTGTCGACGACTCGCCGACAGAGATGTACAGATTGACCGAATGGCTGGAAAAGCACGGCTACGAGGTGCTCAAGGCCAACAACGGTGGCGATGGCGTGGCCCTGGCCCGTCAGGAAAAGCCCGACGCGGTGCTGATGGACATCGTTATGCCCGGCATGAACGGCTTCCAGGCCACTCGCCAGCTGAGCAAGGACAAGGAAACCAGCGCCATTCCGGTGATTGTGGTAACCACCAAGGACCAGGAAACCGACCGTATCTGGGCGACGCGCCAGGGCGCCCGCGACTTCCTGACCAAACCGGTCGAAGAAGACGCACTGATCGCCAAGCTCAAAGAAGTGCTGGGGGCTTGACCACCCGCCCTCATGGCGCGTCGCTGACCGCCTTCGAGTTGCTGCTGGACATCGACCGGCGCTGCCGCCTGCTGGTGGCGGACCAGCCCCCGCAGGACACCCGCCTGCAACAGTGGAGCGGGATCGGCTTTCGGATCGCCGGGCAGTGGTTCGTCGCGCCCATGGGCGAGGTGGCCGAAGTGCTGCGCGAACCGCGCAGCAGCCGTGTTCCTGGGGTTCAGCCCTGGGTCTGCGGGGTTGCCAACTTGCGCGGGCGGTTGCTGCCGGTAATGGACCTGAGCAGCTTCTTCGGGCTTGGCCCGGCCGCCCCCGGCAAGCAGCGGCGGGTGCTGGTGCTGGACCATGAGGACCTGTTCGTCGGCCTGCTGGTGGACGAAGTACTGGGGCTGCAGCACTTTGCCCTGAGCAGCCTGGAGCTGTCGCCCCCGCAGCCATTGATCCGCGCGGCAGCCCGCTTTGTGCAGGGGCACTTCCCGCGTGAACGCAATTGGGCAATCTTCAGCCCCTTCGCCCTGGCCCAGGCGCCGGGCTTTCTTGATGTGGCGTTATAGGACCTGCGAACGTGAACAAGCCTGCCACCAGCGCTACCGCAACGCCCATGGCTCCGCGTACGCGTAGCATCGCGCAGATCACCGTGCTGTTTTTGGTGCTGATCCTGTCGATCATCCTGTTGTTCGCCAATTTCGCCTACCTGAGCACCCAGTCCAACTACGACAAACAGTACATCGGCCATGCCGGTGAGCTTCGCGTGCTGTCCCAGCGGATTGCCAAGAACGCCACCGAGGCAGCGACGGGCAAGGCCTTGGCGTTCAAGCTGCTGTCGGATGCGCGCAACGATTTCGAGCGGCGCTGGAGCTACCTGCGCGAAGGTGACAGGTCCACCGGCCTGCCAGCGGCACCGGCCACGGTGCGTGATGAGATGGAAGCCGTCCGCCAGGACTGGGAGAACCTGCGCAAGAACACCGATACCATTCTGGCCAGCGAACAGACGGTGTTGTCGTTGCACCAGGTGGCGGCGACGCTTGCTGAGACCGTGCCGCAGTTGCAGGTCGAATACGAAAAAGTGGTCGAAATCCTGCTGCAGAGCGGTGCCCCGGCCAACCAGGTGGTCGTCGCCCAGCGCCAGTTGCTGCTGGCTGAGCGCATCCTCGGATCGGTCAACACGGTGCTGGCCGGTGACGACACCGCGGCCCAGGCCGCCGATGCCTTCGGCCGCGATGCCGGGCGTTTTGGCCAGGTGTTGGAGGGCATGCTCAACGGCAACCCCGCGCTGCAGGTGACCCGCGTCGAGGACGCCGATGCCCGGGCGCGGTTGGCTGAAATCGCCGAGCTGTTCCAGTTCGTGGCCGGCTCGGTGGACGAAATCCTCGAAACATCGCCCGAACTGTTCCGCGTGCGTGAAGCCGCAGGCAACATCTTCAGCCTGTCGCAAACCCTGCTCGACGAGGCCTCGCACCTGGCCAACGGCTTCGAGAACCTGGCCGGCGGGCGTACCCTGGACACGGTCGGCGGCTACGTCCTGGGCCTGCTGGCGCTGGCCTCGATCATCCTCATTGGCCTGGTCATGGTGCGCACCACCAACCGGCAACTGCGCGAGACCGCAGAGAAGAACGAACGCAACCAGCAGGCGATCATGCGCCTGCTCGACGAGATCGAAGAGCTGGCCGATGGCGACCTGACCGTCACCGTGTCGGTCACCGAAGACTTTACCGGCGCCATCGCCGACTCGATCAACTACTCCGTCGACCAACTGCGCGACCTGGTCGCCACGATCAACCACAGCGCCGTGCAGGTGGCCGCTGCCGTGCAGGACACGCAGAACACCGCGCGTCAGCTGGCCAAGGCATCCGAGCACCAGGCCGCGCAAATCAGCGAGGCGTCCGAGGCGGTGGGCGACATGGTCGAATCGATCGACCGGGTGTCGGCGCATGCCTATGAGTCGGCCAAGGTGGCCGAGCGCTCGGTGGCGATCGCCAACAAGGGCAACGAGGTGGTGCACAACACCATCAACGGCATGGACAACATTCGCGAACAGATCCAGGACACCGCCAAGCGGATCAAGCGCCTGGGTGAGTCGTCCCAGGAGATCGGCGATATCGTGAGCTTGATCGACGACATTGCCGACCAAACCAACATCCTGGCCCTCAACGCCGCGATCCAGGCTTCGCTGGCCGGTGAAGCCGGGCGGGGTTTCGCGGTGGTTGCCGACGAAGTGCAGCGCCTGGCCGAGCGTTCGTCGTCGGCCACGCGGCAGATCGAGGCGCTGGTGCGCACCATTCAGGCCGATACCAACGAGGCGGTGATCTCCATGGAGCAGACCACCGCCGAAGTGGTGCGCGGCGCGCGCCTGGCCCAGGATGCCGGGGTGGCGCTGGCGGAGATCGAAGGGGTGTCGCAGAACCTGGCCGAGCTGATCCACAGTATTTCCGACGCGGCCCAGTTGCAGACGTCCTCTGCCGGGCAGATCTCCCACACCATGGCTGTCATCCAGCAGATCACCGCGCAGACGTCTGCTGGGTCCGGCGCCACTGCCGACAGCATCCGCCACCTGGCACGCATGGCCAGCGAGATGCGCCGGTCTGTTTCTGGTTTCACCCTGCCGGCACCTGCCGAGCCGCGCTGAGGAATGCCCATGGCTTCTGCCGCTGTAAGCCCCGAGCGTCACGAAACGGTAGCGCTGGCCTGGACCAAGGCCGCCATCCTCGACTGCCTGGGCCAGGCGCGACAGGCCCTGGAGCGCTTTGCTGGCGAGCCGGGCGATCTGTCCATGCTGGCGTTCGTGGTCGACAACCTGCACCAGGTGCACGGTTGTCTGCGCATGCTCGAGTTGCGCGGTGCGACGCGCTTGGCTGAAGAGCTGGAGCTGTTCGCTCGGGCCTTGGCTGACGGCCAGGTCAGCCCGCGCGGCGACTGCCTGGGGGCGCTGTTCCGTGGCCTGGAGCAACTGCCGTCGTACCTGGAACGGCTGCGCGGCGCTCGCCACGACCTGCCCTTGGTGATGCTGCCGTTGCTCAACCAGCTGCGCGCCTGCCGCGGCGTGGAGCCCCTGGCCCAGGCCAGCCTCATCAGTGGCACTGCCCAGCGCTTTGCCGGCTCCGATGACCTGGCCAACCTTGACCTGTCGCTGGGCAACTGGCGGGAACAGATGCAGGCCGGGCCCGGCCGCGATGCCCTGCGCTCGGTGGTGAGCGCCCTGTGCGACGACCTGATGCGTATCAAGGAACGCCTGGACCAGTTCGTGCGCGGCGACCGCCAGCACAGCGAACAGTCTGAAGCCCTGCTCGCACCGCTGCGCCATGTCGCCGACACCCTGGCGGTGCTGGGCTTCCAGCAGCCGCGGCGGGTGATCATCGACCAGGTGCTGGCGCTGCAGGCCTTGGCCCCCGGCGAGGGCTCGGTGGATGACGCGGTCTTGATGGATGTGGCGGGTGCCCTGTTGTATGTGGAGGCGACCCTCAATGGCATGGTCGGCCCGCTGGAAGAAAGCGGGCAGGGCGGAATGCCGGGCTCAGACCTGACCGAGATCCGCCAGTTGGTGCTGAGCGAGTCGCTGGCCGTACTGCAGCAGGCCAAGGACTTGATTGGTGATTGCCTGGAGTCCGACTGGCCCCGGCAGCGCCTGCAGCCGCTGCCAGGGCTGCTGCAGCAAGTGCGCGGGGCGCTGGCGATGCTGATGCTGCCGGGCCCTGCCGACGTGTTTGCCGGCTGCGCCAGCTACGTGCAACGCTGGTTGCAGCACCTGGACGTCGAGCCGCCAGCCGATGAGCTGGCGCACCTGGCCGATGCCCTGAGCGCAGCCGAATGCTACCTGCAATGGCGGGTGGCCGACCCGCTTGCCGATGCTCAGCCCTTCATCGAAATGGCGCGCGCTAGCCTGGCGGCACTGGGCGTGGCCTGCGCGGTCAGCGAAACCGGCTTCGGCCAACAAGACTACGGCGATGGCATCGACGACGAGCTGCGCGACGTGTTCCTCGACGAGGCCGGTGAACTGCTGCCGGAAATCGAGCGCCACTGGCTGCGCTGGCGCGCCGACAACCAGCAGCGCGAGGCACTGCTGGAAGTGCGCCGTGCGCTGCATACGCTCAAGGGCAGCGGGCGCATGGTGCATGCCGAGGCGGTGGCCGAGCTGGCCTGGGGCGCGGAGCATCTGCTCAATCGAATGCTAGAAGGCCGAAGCGTGCTCACTCCGGAAGGGGTGGTCGCCTTGCAGCAAGTGTTCGTCCACCTGCCTGACCTGTTGGCCGACTTTGCCGCCGGGCAGTTACCGCAGCTGACCGAAATCGAGCAACTGGCCGGGCATCTGCATGCCCTGGCCGAAAACGATGCGCCACCTGCTGCTGAGGTGGATGGCCTCGATCCACACCTGCTGGACATCTTCCGCAGCGAGGCACACGGCCACCTGGCCAGCCTCGAGGCATTCTTGCAGGGCGCCGACGGCCACGACACGCCGGTCAGCGACAGCCTGCAACGCGCCTTGCACACGCTCAAGGGCAGCGCCGCCATGGCGGGCGTGATGCCAGTCGCCGAACTGGCCACTGCTTTCGACCGCCTGGCGCGTGAGTACAAGGGCCACCAGTTGCCCCTGCAAGTGGCGGAGATCGAATGGCTGGAGGCCGGGCGTTCATTGTTCCACCTGGGCCTGGCACAGCTGGACAGCACGCCGCTGGCGGCCATCCCGGGTGCCGCCGAATTGATCGAGCAAGTGGGCCAGGCGGTGGATGTGCGCCTGGCCACCCTGCATGAAGACCCGCAGCATGCGCGCCGCAACAAGCGCGACCCGCAATTGACCGCCAGCTTCCTGGCCCAGGCCATGGACATTCTGCTCGACGCCGAGTCGTTGCTGTCGCGCTGGCAAGAGCAGCCGGGGCAGCGCCAGGCGTTGGACACCCTGCTCGATGAGCTGACCAGCCTGGGCCACGCAGCGCACCTGGCCGACCTGTGGCAGATGGACGATGTCTGCGAGGCGCTGCTCGACGTCTATGGCGCCGTGGAAGAGGGCAGCCTGGCCGCCGACGCACGCTTTTTCGCCCAGGCGCAGGCAGGCCATGAAGCGCTGCTGGACATGCTCGACGAGGTGGCTGCCGGGCAGGAAATTTCACCCAGGCCGGCGCTGGTCGACAGCTTGCGCAGCCTCTTGGCGCAGGCCTTGGCACCTGAGGCCACGGGCCTTGTGGGCATTGATACGGTCACCCCGTTGCACCCCGACATGGACCTTGGCCTAGGGCTGTCGCGCAACCTGGCACTGCCGCCTGCGGGCGAGCCGTTGACTGAGGAGCCTGAGAGCCCAGGCGACAAGGAGCTGCTGGAAGTCTTTCTGGAAGAAAGCTCGGACATCGTCGAAAGCGCCGCTGCGGCCCTGGCGCGCTGGCAGGCCGACCCGCGCAGCAGTGTCGAGGTGGATAACCTGCTGCGTGACCTGCATACCCTCAAAGGCGGTGCACGCATGGTCGAGATCGCCGCCATCGGCGACCTGGCCCACGAGCTGGAATTTCTTTACGAACTGCTCGCCGCCGGCCGCCTGCCGCCGAGCCCGCCGTTGTTTGCATTGTTGCAGAATTGCCATGACCGCCTGGCGCACATGCTCGATGCGGTGCGCCTGGGGCAGCCGCTGCATGCCGCCACGGCGCTGATCGACTACATCCGCAACTTCAGCAGTGCGGCCCTGACCGACAGCGCGGCCGGCCAAGGTGCTGTCGAGGCTTCGGCCCTCGAAGTGCCTGCTGCCGCGCCGGAGCGGGCAGCGGGCGACATGGTCAAGGTCGATGCCGAACTGCTCGACGACCTGGGCAACCTGGCCGGTGAGCATTCGGTGATCCGTGGCCGCATCGAGCAGCAGGTCAACGACGCCCAGTTCACGCTCAACGAAATGGAAACCACCCTGGAGCGCATGCGTGACCAGCTGCTGCGCCTGGATGTCGAGACCCAAGGGCGGATCTCGAGCCGGCAGCCGTTCGAGAGTGATGCCTACGACGACTTCGACCCCCTTGAAATGGACCGCCACTCGCAGCTGCAGCAGCTGTCGCGGGCCCTGTTCGAGTCGGCCTCGGACCTGCTCGACCTGAAGGAAACCCTGGCCCAGCGTGCCCAGGAAGCCTACGGCCTGTTGCAGCAGCAGGCGCGGGTGAACAGCCAGTTGCAGGAAGGCCTGACCGCGACCCTGATGGTGCCCTTCGAACGCTTGGTGCCGCGCTTGCAACGCGTGGTGCGGCAGGTGGCCAGCGAACTGGGCAAGCAGGTTGAACTGGTGGTGGGCAACGCCGAAGGTGAGCTGGACCGCAGCGTGCTCGAGCGCATGGTGGCGCCCCTGGAGCACATGCTGCGCAACGCCGTCGACCATGGCCTGGAAAGCCGCGAAGCGCGCCTGGCTGCCGGCAAGCCGGAGCACGGCACGATTCACCTGACCCTGTTGCACGAGGGCGCCGACATCGTCATCGAGATGACCGACGATGGCGCCGGCGTACCCTTGGAGGCCGTGCGGCGCAAGGCGATCAAGCGTGGCCTGCTGGACCCGCAGGCGCACTTGAGCGATCACGAGGTCTTGCAGTTCATTCTGCGCCCCGGCTTTTCCACCGCCGAGAAGATCACCCAGATTTCCGGGCGTGGCCTGGGCATGGACGTGGTGCACGAAGAGGTCAAGCAGCTGGGGGGCTCGATGACCATCGAGTCGGCCCAGGGCAAGGGTGCACGCTTTCTGATCCGCCTGCCGTTCACGGTGTCGATCAACCGCGCGCTGATGGTGCACCTGGGCGAGGACCAATACGCGATCCCGCTCAATACCATCGAAGGCATTGTCCGCGTGCCGCCTGCGGAGCTGGCGGCCTGCTACCAACTGGATGCCCCGCGTTACGTCTACGCAGGCCACACCTATGACCTGCGTTACCTGGGTGAATTGCTGCAAGGCCAGCCACGGCCCAGCCTGCTTGGGCAAAGCGTGCCGCTGCCGGTGCTGCTGGTGCATTCCCAGGAGCAGTCATTCGCCATCCAGGCCGACAGCCTGTCACCCAGCCGGGAGATCGTGGTGAAGAGCCTGGGCCCGCAATTCGCTGCGGTCGCCGGGTTGTCTGGCGCGACCTTGTTGGGCGACGGCCGGGTCGTGTTGATTCTCGACCTGCTGGGCCAGTTGCGTGGCCAGCAACGGCGCCTGGCGCGCTTGCCGGGCGGCGGCGATGCCCAGCGGCAGTTGTTCGGCCCGGCGCCGCGCCGGTCACTGCTGGTGATGGTGGTGGACGATTCGGTCACCGTGCGCAAGGTCACCAGCCGGCTGCTGGAGCGTCATGGCATGAGCGTGCTCACTGCCAAGGACGGGGTCGATGCCATGGCGCAGTTGGAAGAGCATCGGCCGGATGTGTTGCTGCTGGACATTGAAATGCCCCGCATGGACGGTTTCGAGGTGGCCACGCGCATTCGCCGTGACGAGCGCCTGAAGGATTTGCCAATCATCATGATCACCTCGCGCACCGGGCAGAAGCACCGCGACCGGGCCATGGCCATTGGTGTCAACGAATACCTGGGCAAGCCTTACCAGGAGTCTGTGTTGCTGCAGAGCATTGCCCACTGGAGCCAAACCCATGCTTGAGCTGATCTCGGGCCAGCGCAGCAGCCTTACCGGCCTGTTGTTGCCCTTGGGCGACCGTACCTTGGTCTTGCCCAATGTCGCCGTGGCCGAACTGTTCGGCCAGCGCAACCTGGTGTGCCAGCGTGGCGAGCCCACCTGGCACCTGGGCTGGATCGACTGGCGCAAGCAGCGTTTGCCACTGATCGGCTTCGAGGCCGCATGCGGCGGCGAAACCCCGTGTGGCGAGCGCGCGCGCATCGTGGTGCTCAATGCCCTTGGCGATACCGGGCTGCGCTACCTGGCGGTGCTGCTGCAGGACATCCCACGCTCGTGCAAGCTCGACAGCCAGCTCAATTATGTGGATGTGGCGCTGGGCAGCCTGGAGCTGGCGGCGGTGCAGGTGGGCGAGCAGGTGGCGCGGGTGCCGGACCTGGTGGCCTTGGAACGGCTGGTGCGTGACGCGGATCTGCAACCTCTCGCAGGATAGACTGCGGATAGCGCGGTCCCTGTAGGAGCAGCCTTGCGCTGCGAAGAGGCCGCAAAACGCTGCGCAGATCTACTGTGTCGTCGCATCCTTAATCAAAGCACAAGGCTGCTCCTACAAAGGGTTGAATTACCAGAGGACCGCGCAGGTTTTTGGAACCCAGCCCCTCACAGGAGGTCTGTGTTTGCATGTATTACGGTGAACGCTTCAACGCCTGGACCCACTTGGTCGGCGCCATTCTGGCCTGCATCGGTGCCATCTGGCTGATCGTCGTCGCGGGCCTGCAGGGCGACCCCTGGAAGATCGTCAGTTTCTCCATCTACGGCGGCACGCTGTTGCTGCTCTACAGCATTTCCACCCTCTACCACAGCACGCGTGGGCGGGCGAAGGTGATCATGCGCAAGCTCGATCACCTGTCGATCTACCTGCTGATCGCCGGCAGCTACACCCCGTTCTGCCTGGTCAGCTTGCGCGGGCCTTGGGGCTGGAGTTTGTTCGGGGTGGTCTGGGGGTTGGCGGTGATCGGCATGCTGCAGGAGATCAAGCCCCGCTCCGAGGCGCGGGTGCTGTCGATCATCATCTATGCGGTGATGGGCTGGATTGTCCTGGTGGCGGTCAACCCGCTGCTGCGCAGCCTCGGTACCGCCGGTTTCGCCTGGTTGGCGGCCGGCGGGGTGTTCTACACGGTGGGCATCATCTTCTTTGCCTTCGACAGCCGCTTTCGCCACTGGCACGGCATCTGGCACCTGTTCGTGATCGCCGGCAGCCTGCTGCACTTCATCGCCGTGTCGTTCTACGTACTTTAGGCGCCGGGTTAAAAATCGCCCCACAACTGCTGTGCCACCGACAGCGCCACCACTGGCGCGGTTTCGGTGCGCAGCACGCGTGGGCCGAGGCGCGCGGCGTGGAAGCCGGCGGCCTTGGCCTGGTCGACTTCAGCGTCGTTCAGGCCGCCTTCGGGGCCGATCAGGAAGGCCAGGCGTGACGGTGTGTCGTGGCTGGTCAGTGGTTCGGCCACCGGGTGCAGGACCAGTTTCAGGTCGGCTTCGGTGGTTTTGATCCATTCGGCCAGTGTCACCGGCGGATGGATCACCGGCAGGCTCGACCGGCCGCACTGTTCACAGGCACTGATGGCCACCTGGCGCCAGTGGGCCAGGCGCTTGTCGGCGCGTTCGTCCTTGAGGCGCACTTCACAGCGCTCGCTGACGATCGGGGTGATTTCGTTGGCGCCCAGTTCGGTGGCCTTCTGAATGGCCCAATCCATGCGCTCGCCACGGGACAGGCCCTGGCCGAGGTGGATGTGCAGCGCCGATTCGGCTTGGCCAGCCAGGGCCTGGTCCAGCGTCACGCGCACGGTTTTCTTGCCGACTTCGAGCAACTGGCCACGGTATTCCTGGCCGCTGCCGTCGAACAGTTGCACGGCGTCACCGGGGGCCATGCGCAGCACGCGGCCGATGTAGTGGGCCTGGGCTTCGGGCAGGTCATGCTCGCCAAGGCTCAGGGGGGCGTCGATGAAGAAGCGGGACAGTCTCATGGTTCAGCTCGGACGAAAAGGGATCATGTGACCCTGTGGGAGCAGGTTCACCCGCGAATGCGAAGGTGGGGGCAACATCGCATTCGCGGGTAAACCCGCTCCCACAGGGTCGGCGGCGGGCTTTCGGGCCTAGCCCGGGTCGCGGAAATCGGGGTGGAAGTTGGCCGGTACGGCAACGCTGACGCTGTCGCGGGTGGCGATGTCGATGCCTTCGCTGGCCACCTCGGCGAGGAAGTCGATCTGCTCGGGCGTGATCACATACGGCGGCAGGAAGTACACCACGCTGCCCAGCGGGCGCAGCAGCGCGCCGCGGGTCAGGGCGTGCTCGAAGACCTTCAGGCCACGGCGCTCCTGCCAGGGGTAGGCGACCTTGCCGGCTTTGTCCTGGACCATCTCGATGGCCAGGGCCATGCCGGTCTGGCGGATTTCGGCGACATGCGCGTGGTCGGCCAGGTGCGCGGTGGCCGTGGCCATGCGCACGGACAAGGCCTTGTTGGCCTCGATCACGTTGTCTTGTTCGAAGATATCCAGGGTCGCCAGCGCTGCGGCGCAGGCCAGCGGGTTACCGGTGTAGCTGTGCGAGTGGAGGAACGCGCGCAGGGTCGGGTAGTCGTCGTAGAAGGCCTGGTACACGGTATCGGTGGTCAGGCACGCGGCCAGCGGCAGGTAGCCCCCGGTCAGTGCCTTGGACAGGCACAGGAAGTCTGGGCGGATGCTGGCCTGTTCGCAGGCGAACATCGTCCCGGTGCGGCCGAAGCCAACGGCGATTTCGTCGTGGATCAGGTGCACGCCGTAGCGGTCACACGCTTCGCGCAGCAGTTTCAGGTAAACCGGGTGGTACATGCGCATGCCACCTGCGCCCTGAATCAGCGGCTCGATGATCACCGCACTGATGGTGGCGTGGTGCTCGGCCAGGGTTTGTTCCATGGCCTGGAACAGGTTGCGCGAGTGTTCTTCCCAGCCCATGCCCTCAGGGCGCAGGTAGCAATCTGGGCTGGGCACCTTGATGGTGTCGAGCAGCAGCGCCTTGTAGGTTTCGGTGAACAGCGGCACGTCGCCCACCGACATCGCGGCAATGGTTTCGCCATGGTAGCTGTTGGTCAGGGTGACGAAGCGCTTCTTCTCGGGTTTGCCGATGTTCTGCCAGTAATGGAAGCTCATCTTCAACGCGACTTCGATGCAGGATGAGCCGTTGTCGGCGTAGAACACCCGGTCCAGCCCGGCTGGGGTCATGGCGACGAGGCGCTCGGACAGCTCGATCACCGGCTGGTGGCTGAACCCGGCCAGGATCACGTGCTCCAGCTGGTCGACCTGGTCCTTGATGCGCTGGTTGATGCGCGGGTTGGCATGGCCGAACACGTTAACCCACCAACTGCTCACGGCGTCCAGGTAGCGCTTGCCTTCGAAGTCCTCCAGCCACACGCCTTCACCACGCTTGATCGGGATCAGCGGCAGTTGCTCGTGGTCTTTCATCTGGGTGCAGGGGTGCCACAGGACCTTGAGGTCACGTTGCATCCACTGATCGTTGAGGCCCATGGGTACTTCTCCTGGCTTTGCTGCTGGCTTGGACCGCGTAAGCCTAAGCAAAGCTGGAGGGCACCACAACCGCTGGCGGTCAATGTCGTCGGGTACCGGTCCATTCGAGCTTACGAATGTGCACCGTGCCGGCCTGCGAGGTGGAGATGGTCAGGCGGCGGAAGGGGCCGTCGATGACTTGTTCATAAGGTTGAGTGGCAATAGGGCCGGGCCTCAAGTCCCGGTAGCCGCTGCCTTCGACGGTGAGCCAATAGAAGTTGCGAGGTGTCGGAGCGAGCAGGTCGTAATGATGGTTCTGCGCATCAAAGAGCATGTTCACGTTATCGTAGGGAAAATCACTCACCACGTAGTACTCCAGCCACAAGCTTTCGACTTCCTCTGTGAAAGCAATCTGGACTTCAGAGTGTTCGCCTATCACCAACTCAGTGCCATCCTCGCCCTTGAATGCCTCGTATAAGCCCGACCAGGAAGTGCTGCTGGAGAGAATGCTCAGGCCTGAGGGCATATCCAGTGGCTCCAGGTACCTGAGAAACTGTGGCACGACACCGGTGAAATGCTCCTCGAAGATCATGCGCAGGCCCTCCTGATGGGCTTTGGCGATTGTCGCCAGCATCGCCTACCCGCGTGTGACACGGCTACTGGCAAAAATGTCAGTTGCCAAAAGGACTTGATGTCGCCGTGCTGGCAGGGTTGGCAGAGCTGACGTATTCTTAACGCATCTCTCTGGGGGCATTCCTGCCTCTCATTATTTCTGTAACGTCTGACTCGGAGTTCGCCGACATGGCTGCTGCTTGGGTGCGCCTGTGCGCGTTGGTATTGATTGGTGTGTCCAGCGGTGCCGCGCTGGCAAAGGACAAAACACCTACGGCTATCGTGGTGGGTGGGGGCCTTGCAGGCCTCACTGCAGCCTATGAACTGCAGAGCAAGGGTTGGCAGGTGACGCTGCTGGAGGCCAAGTCGGGCATGGGCGGTCGCTCGGGCCTGGCCACCAGTGAGTGGATCGGCAACGCCAAGGCACAGCCGGTACTCAACCAGTACCTCGACCGTTTCAAACTTGAAACACTGCCGGCGCCAGAGTTCGTGCGTACGCCAGGCTACCTGATCGACGGTGAGTACTTCAGTGCGACGGACCTTGCTACCAAGCAGCCCGCCACTGCCGAGGCGCTCAAGCGCTATGAGAAAACCCTCGACGACCTGGCCCGTTCGATCGACGACCCGCTGAACCCCCAGGCGACCAGCACGCTGTTCGCCCTCGATCAGATCAACGTGTCTTCCTGGCTCGACAAGCTGCAACTGCCGGCCACCGCGCGTCAGCTGGTCAACCAGCAGATCCGTACCCGTTACGATGAGCCGTCGCGCCTGTCGCTGCTGTATTTCGCTCAGCAGAACCGCGTTTACCGTGGTGTCAGCGACCGCGATCTGCGTGCCGCGCGCCTGCCCGGTGGCAGCCCGGTGTTGGCCCAGGCGTTCGTCAAACAGCTGAAGACCATCAAGACCAGCTCGCCGGTCACTGCCATCGTGCAGGACAAGGACGGCGTCACCGTCAAGGTTGGCAGCGTGGGCTACCAGGCCGATTACCTGGTCATGGCTGTGCCGCTGCGCGCCCTGGCCAAGATCCAGATGACCCCGGGCCTGGACAGCCAGCACCTGGCGGCGCTCAAGGGCACCAACTATGGCTGGCGCGACCAGTTGATGCTCAAGTTCAACAAGCCAGTGTGGGAAAGCCGGGCCCGTATGTCCGGTGAAATCTTCAGTAACGCTGGCTTGGGCATGTTGTGGATCGAGCCGGCGCTGAAGGGTGGTGCCAATGTGGTGATCAACCTGTCCGGCGACAACGCCCGCCTGCTGCAGGCGTTTGGCGACAAGCAGATGGTCGACCAAGTGCTTATCCGCCTGCATGCGTTTTATCCACAGGCCCGCGGTTCGTTCACCGGCTACGAAGTCAAACGCTACAGCACTGACGCTGGCACCGGTGGCGCCTACCTGGCCTACGGCCCAGGGCAGATCAGCAAGTACTGGCGCCTGTGGGAGCGACCGGTGCAGCGCATCAGCTTCGCCGGTGAGCACACTGACGCCCTCTACCCAGGCACCTTGGAAGGCGCCCTGCGCAGCGGTCAACGCGCGGCGGGCCAGGTGCAGGACTTGCTGGCCGGCAAGTCGTTCGACCCGGCCAAGGCCGTACCGGTGGCAGCAGCAGCAGCAGGCGCCGCGGCGGCCAAGGACAAGGGCGGGTTCTTCTCCAACCTGTTCGGTGGTGCTTCTGACAAGGCTGAAAAGAGCGACAAGGTGGAAAAAGCCCCTGCCAAGGCCGAGCCGGTGAAAGAAGAGGCCAAGCAGGACAAGCCAGGTTTCTTCAAGCGCCTGTTTGGTGGGGCTGACAAGCCTGAGGTGAAAGCCCAGCCGATTGCCAAGGCCGACGAAGTGGCCCCGGCACCGGCGCCACAGGCCGCTCCAGAGCCGGTTGCACCGGCGCCTGTGGCCAAGGAAGCCGCGGTAAAACCTGCTGCTGCCAAGCCTGCCGCGACCAAAGCCGCGCCTGCCAAGCATGCCCCGGCACACAAGCCGGCGGCAAAACAGGCGCACAAGCCTGTCGAAGCGAAAAAGGCCACGGTCAAATCAGAGCCCGCGAAGAAGCCAGTGGCCAATACCCAGGCCAAGGCGGGTTGATTGACCGACAGTGCCGGCCTCTTCCTCCTGTAGGCGTAGCCTTGTGCTGCGAAGAGGCCGGCACTGGCAACCCTGAACTCACCGACTATCGTTAATGTTTCCTTAATAGGAAGCTTTCACAATATCCATCGGATTTCTCGATAATCCGAAGCAATTTTTTCCGCTTTTATTCGATACGTTACGCGTTAGTCTGTGCACAGCTTTCACGGGGAAACACGCCAACATGCAACTGCGCAATTCACCTTCTCGCTACGGCGTGGTCAGCATCATCCTGCACTGGGGTGTCGCGCTGGCAGTCTTCGGCCTGTTTGGCCTGGGGCTGTGGATGGTCGGCCTGGATTACTACGACCCTTGGCGCAAGTCGGGCCCTGACCTGCACAAGAGCATCGGCCTGGTGCTGCTGGCGGTGATGCTGCTGCGCGTGCTCTGGCGTTTCATCAGCCCGCCACCGCCGGCACCGGCCAACCACGGGGCACTCACCCGCGTGGCCGCTAAGCTGGGCCATCTGGCACTGTATGTTGGGCTGTTCGCGGTGATGATCGCCGGTTACTTGATCTCCACCGCCGACGGCGTCGGTATTCCGGTATTCGGCTTGTTCGAAGTACCGGCTCTGGTCAGCGACCTGCCCGATCAGGCGGACCTGGCTGGGGTGATCCATCTCTGGCTAGCCTGGGGCCTGGTGATTTTTGCCGTGCTGCATGGCCTGGCAGCACTGAAACACCACTTCATAGACCGTGACGCGACCCTGATCCGCATGCTGGGCCGCAAAGCTTGACTCTCAACCTCAATTGCAAGGAATAGAAAGGATGTTGAAAAAGACTTTTGCCGCTCTGGCGCTCGGTACTGCACTGTTCTCCGCTGGCCAGGCCATGGCCGCTGACTACAAGATCGACAAGGAAGGCCAGCACGCGTTCGTCGACTGGAAGATCAGCCACCTGGGCTACAGCTTCATTCACGGTACCTTCAAGGACTTCGACGGCAACTTCAGCTGGGACAGCGCCAAGCCTGAAGCGAGCAAGATCAACGTCGACCTGAAGACTGCCAGCCTGTGGTCGAACCACGCCGAGCGTGACAAGCACATCGCTAGCAAAGACTTCCTGGATGTGAAGAAGTACCCGGACGCCAAGTTCGTGTCGACCGCCGTCAAATCGACCGGTGAGAAGACTGCCGACGTGACCGGTGACCTGACCCTGCACGGCGTGACCAAGCCGGTCACCTTCAAGGCCACCTTCAACGGTGAAGGCAAAGACCCATGGGGCGGCGAACGTGCTGGCTTCAATGCCACCACCACGCTGAACCTGAACGACTTCGGCATCAAAGGCCCAGGCGCGACTTCGCAGACCCTGGACCTGGATATCAGCCTTGAAGGCGTGAAGCAGAAGTAATTCGCTTCATTTGAATAAAAACGCCGGGGATGAGCGATTGATGCTCATCCCCGGCGTTTTGCTTTGCAGTGTCAGAGATACGGGACCAGGTCAGTCAACCCCGCCGCAGGCGCTGGAAGGCCCAAGGCCTGCAGGGCATGCCATGTGGCATCGCTTATTGTGATGACTCCCCAATCCGCCAAATAATCAGCGAGGTTGCAGTTTGCGACCAGGGACAGGGAAGTGGCGAAACCGATCAAGTCGCCCGTGCATTGTGGATTGTCACGAATGTAGCGATCCCAGGCGGGCAGATAGTGGTCGCCGAAGCCCTTCCTGAGTTGTTCAAAAATGGCGAGGGAGTCTGGGGATTCCATGTATCGCTTCTGGTCGCGCGGCTTGGCCAGCCACGCTTTCAACGCCGGCCAGCGAGTAGGGAAAATGTCGCTGTAGTCGTGTTTGTGAACGCGCCCGACGGCAAGCGCGTAGATGTTTACCGAGTTCTCGCGGAACATGGGTGCGACGGCATTGACGACGTTCTGAAAGTGATGGCCGTACTCATGCAGCGTCACCCAGCGTTTGTGGGCTTCACCTGCAAGCAATGCGCACATGTATTCGTTACCTGGGTTACTTCCATGCGGCAGAAGGATCAATCCCGTTGTTGCGCTTGGGTTAATCGTCGACGCTGCCTCCACAGCGTGTATCCACATATCGCTACGCTGGTGCCTTGGCGATGAGCTGTCCAGGCCGCAGGCCTGTACGTGGATGCTCAGCACTTCTTGGTGGGAGCGGACAATGTCGCCGACATCGGCATTGGCAAACCGTTTGTAGGTATCGGTGTAGGCTGAAATGGCAACGCGGTCACCGACAAGCTGCACCTCGGACACAGCGTCGCTGCGCACGAGCATTTCTTGAAAGTCCGAAGGCGGTGTTTGGTGGAGGATGTAATACGGGATGGGTTGAAGCGCCTCGTCGAAAATCACTCGGCAGCCCGAAGTGCCGTTATTGCGGATATGTACCACGCCGCCCAGCGGATCGAGGGGCAGTGTGTTTTCCCCTCGCTGCAGACGATGTTCGCGCATGTTCTGGGTTTGCTGGCTGCGGTCCGTTTGCTGCGCCAGGCCCTGAATGCCGATCGTCACGGTAACATTGGAGTCATCACCCTCCAGAAAGACCGAGGCGCGGGTGTTCGCCGGAAGCTTGTAGCCGGTGGGTTTGTAATCTGCCCATTGAAGTAGCCATCGATAGGCTTGTTGATCTGCCTGTTTAGTCGGAGTCGGAGTGACCCAGACCGAGCGTGGGTGGACGAAGTAGCTGTTGGCAAGGACAGGAATGGAAGCTTCGCCATCGACGATGCGAACCAGGATTGTGTCTTTGCTTTTGAGGTAACTCGCAGGAACAGCGCCATTATGAAAGGTGCCATCGGGCTGCACACTGGCGATGCCTTTCCATCGGTTTTCTGAAAAGGCTTCGACTACGCCTTTTCTAGCTGACGTGCTGCCACGCACATCGATGCGGGAACCCGCTCTCAACGAAAGCGTTTCTATCAGCGGTCTTGAAGCTGCGATTTGTTCAATGGCGTGGGCGTCGATGCAGTCGATGAGTGCACGTTGCGCGTTGCGGTGCTGCTGGGTTTCTGTAGTGCGCACTTCTATTACTCAGTGGGGAGTGAGTAATTACGATGAGCGCAATGAAACGATGATGAAACTCGCAGGACTGCTAGGTTGCAGGGTGGGGGAGCATCCGCAGAATGCTATGCGGTGGGCCGTTAGCAGCCCACCGCATAGATCACTTCAATGTCAGCGATTGCGCGTCAGCAGCGCAGGTCGCTCGCCGCGTGGGCGGCTTGGCAGATCGTCCAGTTGCTCAGGCGTTGGGTAACGATCGAGCTTGGATTCCTTGCGGATGATCACTGGCTGGTTCTGCGGCTCACGCGAGCTGCGGACTGCAGGTTCCTGGCGCGCAGCATCATCGCGCGCCGGGCGACCGCGACCACCGCCGTTGTTGTCACGGCGTGCACCGCCGCCCGCGTTGTTGCGCGGTGGGCGTTTCTCGCCGCTGGCGCTGCGTGGCTGGCCACCCGTGCGAGGTTGGCCGCCGTTGTTGCTGCGCGGAGCCGCCGCACCTTGGCCCTGGTTTTGACCTGCGCCAGTGCCACCGCCAGGACGACGGTTACGCCCCTGGTTCTTGCCCTGGTACGGGCTGACGTAGTCAGCGCGGTTGCCGAAGTTGTCGACTTCGTCATCCAGGAACTCGTCCGGGGCACGGTCGGCCGGTGCTTTCGGTGTGCTGTTCTGGCTGGCTTGCTGCTGGCGTGGCTTGTTGTCACGCGGCTTGCGCTGTTGCGGCTTGTCGCCCGCCTTTTCCTTCTCGGCAGGCTTCTCTGCAGCGTGCTGCCGGGTCTTGCCCTTGTCCTTGCCTTTGTCCTTGCGGCCGCCGTTGGCGTCTTTGCCGCCTTCGCCGCGTGGCTGGTTGCGACCGCCACGGCCGGCGTTCTGCGGGCGTTCGCGCACTTCCGGCTTCTCGGCCTCGACCTGGCTTGCGTCGAAGCCCATCAGGTCGCCGTCAGCAATCTTCTGCTTGGTGACCCGCTCGATGCTCTTGAGCAGCTTCTCTTCATCAGGCGCGACCAGGGAAATGGCCTCACCCGAACGGCCGGCACGGCCCGTACGGCCGATACGGTGGACGTAGTCCTCCTCGACATTGGGCAGCTCGAAGTTGACCACGTGGGGCAACTGATCGATGTCCAGGCCGCGGGCGGCGATGTCGGTGGCAACCAGTACCCGTACCGCGTTGGCCTTGAAGTCGGCCAGGGCTTTGGTGCGGGCGTTCTGGCTCTTGTTGCCGTGGATCGCGGCGGCGGTCAGGCCGTGCTTTTCCAGGTATTCGGCCAGGCGGTTGGCGCCGTGCTTGGTACGGGTGAAGACCAGCACCTGTTCCCAGGCACCCTGGGTGATCAGGTGTGCCAGCAGCGCACGCTTGTGGCTGGCGGGCAGGCGGTAGATGCGCTGCTCGATGCGCTCGACCGTGGTGTTCGGTGGGGTGACCTCGATGCGCTCCGGGTTATGCAGGAGCTTGTCGGCCAGGTCGGTGATGTCCTTGGAGAAGGTGGCCGAGAACAGCAGGTTCTGGCGTTTGGCCGGCAGGCGGGCAAGGACCTTCTTCACGTCATGGATGAAGCCCATGTCGAGCATGCGGTCGGCTTCGTCGAGGACCAGGATTTCGACGTGGGCGAGGTCGACCTTGCCTTGGCCAGCCAGGTCAAGCAGGCGGCCAGGGCACGCGACCAGTACATCGACACCTTTGGCGATGGCCTGGATTTGTGGGTTCATACCGACACCGCCGAAGATACAGGCGCTGACCAGCGGCAGATCACGGGCATAGACCTTGAAGCTGTCATGCACCTGGGCGGCCAGCTCGCGGGTCGGAGTCAGGACCAGTACGCGAGGCTGGCGCGGGCCATGGCGCTGCGACTTGTCAGGGTGGCCACCCGGGAACAGGCGCTCGAGGATCGGCAAGGCGAAACCGCCGGTTTTACCAGTACCTGTCTGGGCGGCGACCATCAGATCACGGCCTTGCAACACGGCGGGAACAGCCCGCTGTTGCACCGGAGTCGGCTGGGTATAGCCCGCAGCCTCGATAGCGCGGACAAGAGCCTCGGAGAGACCGAGGGAAGCAAAGGACATGGGCAATCCTGTTCTCGTGTGGGCTGGGCCCGTTGGGATGTTCTGCCTGGCGCGACGGGCATCGGTGAGATGCGATCGCGTCCGGTCCAGCTTGGCTTTCACTGCACATCCAGGAAGCGGAGGGCTGACGCGATGGTGCGTCGTTGCCGATCGGGATGCCTGTTGCTAGGCCGAGCGTCCGGGCGTAAGCCTGGCGGGAAGGCCCGAGTATAACAGAGCTATCGCGACGTGCTGCTTTCCTGCTGCTCAACGGCGTTGAGAATGTTTCCGATGTCGCCTATGTAGCGGTGGCTGATAGCGGCGTAGGCGGGTTCCTGCTTGAAGCGTTGCAATTCTTCGGAGAACGCCTGGGCCAGTGCCTCGCGCCCGGGTTTGCGGGTCAGCCCCAGGTATTGCGTCTGTCGGCTGACCACCCAGGGCAGCTCTTCGATGCGTTGTTCAAGGCCCAGCTGGCGCATCAGGTAGCGCCCGACCCTGCGGTCGGTAATCAGCAAATCGATACGGCCCAGCAGAAGTTTGCCGAAGTTGGCTTCATGGGTAGGGGCTGATTCGCGGCGAAAACGCGGCGAATCGTTGAACGCGGCGCCATATGTGTAGCCGGGCGATGTGCCGACGGACAGGCCCGCAAGATCGTCCAGGCCGGTGACGGCATGACGGCGGCTGCGGGCCTGAAACAGCACGAACTCGACATCCGACATGGGCTCCGTTGGGTAGACCAGGTAGGGCCTGCGCGTGTCGAACTGGAAGACATCCACAATACCGTCGGCCAGCCCTTGCTCGATCATCGCCAAGCAGCGCTTCCAGGGCAGGAACTGCCATTCCACCTCTACCCCCAGGCGATTGAATACCTGGGTGGTCACTTCGTAGTCGATGCCCCGGGGTTGGCCGTCTTGCTGGTACACGTACGGTGCCCAGTCGTCGGACACCAGGCGCAGGCGTTCGGCCAGAGCCAACGGGCTCAGGCAGGCGAGCAGCAGGATCCAGAACAGGCGGGTGGTGGCGAACATGGCCCGCAGATTACGCGCTCGGCCTGCTCAAGGCCAGTGAAGCGGCGGCTGTTCAGGCCTGCGCCGACCTGAGCAGGTGCGCTTCGATAGCCTTGCGCTGCGCCCCGAGCGACAGGCGCAGGCCCGGCTGGCGCAGGCACTGGCGCAGCTGTTCGGGCTGGATGCGGCCGTTGCGCGCATTGAAATTCTCCAAGGCTTTGTCCCACCAGGCCGATGCACAGGCCCGGTCGAACTCGTTGGGGTAGGGGTAGCTGCCATACAGCAATTCGCGGGCAAATTGCCGCTCATGGCTGGGCAGGGTCAGGCTTAACGCCTTGTAGCCCAGCCGATGCAGGGTCGGCGGCCGCGGCAGTTGATCGTTGACCCGCGCGACATCGGCCAGTGCAGCTTCGCTCAACGGAGCATCGCCGTGTTTGCGCAGCCAGGCCTGGATCTTGGCGCGGAACTGGGCCTTGCGGCTCCAGTAGTGGTGGATGACGTCGGTGCACTCGGCCAGCTGCAGTTTGCGGTAGGCCGCCACGGCCAGGCAGAACTCTTCGAGGGTGTAGGCCTCGCGGGCCAGTGGGTAGAACTGGTCCATCATGGCGATGGAGTGGTCCAGTGCCTGCGCGTCTTCGGCGGTGAGCCCGATCACGCCCGAGTTGATCAGCGGCATCTGGCAATCGGCCAGGTCTTGGGCCTGGAGGACGGACAGCAGGTTCTTGTACAGCAGGCATTTCTGGTTGGCGCCGTAGCGCCCGCCGATGGCGTTGCACAGCAGATGGCCAGGCGCGACACGCTGGAACAGCCGCATCGGTGACTGACGGAAGAAGGTGTCGGTATCGATCAGCACCGCCATTGCATGCTGCGTCAGCACCTGACGCAGCAGCACATGCTTGCTGCGAAAGTGATAACCATGCGGGGCATTCCACGCCGCGCGCGTGGCGTCGTCGAGCAGGTGCAGTGTGACCGGCAGATTGGCATAGGGCGCGGGGTTGTCGGTGTAGACCTGAATATCCAGCGCCTCGCCTGCCGACACGTCCAGGTGGGCAAGGGCACTGACGATGCTGAAGCAGGCTTCCTGATGGTAGGTGGCCGGGCCGAAAGCCAGGTAGACGAGCTGAGGGCACGATGGCTGGGGATGCTGCATGTCAGGCAAGACCTGTATAACCCGAAAATAAATAAGGCCTTAGTCTATGACCAAAGCCTTAATCATTTCTTAATCAGATATTGCCAAAAAATTTCAGCGAGGCAGCTTCAGGTTGTTCCAGATCGCCAGGCTCGCTTCGGCCTGGTTCAGCGTATAGAAGTGCAAGCCCGGTGCGCCGCCTTGCAGCAGTTGTTCACACATGCGGGTGATTACTTCTTCGCCGAAGGCCTGGATGCTGGCGGTGTCGTCGCCATAGGCTTCCAGCTGCTTGCGGATCCAGCGCGGGATCTCGGCGCCGCAGGCGTCGGAGAACCGGGCCAGCTTGCTGTAGTTGGTGATTGGCATGATGCCGGGCACCACCGGGATATCGACGCCCAGTTTCTGCGCACGCTCGACAAAATAGAAATAGCTGTCGGCGTTGAAGAAGTACTGGGTGATGGCGCTGTCGGCACCGGCCTTGACCTTGTGCACGAAGTTGGCCAGGTCGATCTCGAAGTTGCGGGCCTGGGGGTGCATCTCGGGGTAGGCCGCCACTTCCAGGTGGAAGTGATCACCGGTTTCCTGGCGGATGAATTCGACCAGGTCGCTGGCGTAGCGCAGCTCGCCGCTGGCCATGCCCATGCCGGAAGGCAGGTCGCCACGCAGGGCAACGATGCGCTTGATGCCAGCAGCCTTGTATTCGGCAAGCAGGGCGCGCAGCTCTTCTTTGGTGTCGCCGACGCACGACAGGTGCGGTGCGGCAGGCACTTTCACTTCGCTCTCCAGCTGCAGCACGGTGTTCAGTGTGCGGTCGCGGGTAGAGCCGCCGGCACCGTAGGTGCAGGAGAAGAAATCGGGGTTGTAGGTGGCCAGCTGGCGGGCAACGCCCATCAGCTTTTCGTGACCGGCATCGGTCTTGGTCGGGAAGAATTCGAAACTGTAGCGGCGTTCTTGTGACATCTCTGTTTCCTCAGCTGCAGGCCATGAGCCGCACGCTGCAAGTAAAAGCCAGGGCGGTGGGGGCCGGCCTGGCTTGGGCATCGATCAAGATTAAACGACTACAAGCGCCCGCCGGCATGCCGCCGGGCGCTTGCCGCTTAGTAGCGGTACGCGTGTGGCTTGAACGGGCCTTCGACAGTCACGCCGATGTAGTCGGCTTGCTGCTGGGTCAGCTGGGTGACCACGCCGCCGAAGCCGCGGACCATTTCCAGGGCCACTTCTTCGTCGAGCTTCTTGGGCAGCACTTCTACGGTCAGGCGTTCGGCTTTCTTCTCGGCCGACAGGTCGGCGTACTTCTGCTCGAACAGGAAGATCTGTGCCAGCACCTGGTTGGCGAACGAACCGTCCATGATGCGGCTTGGGTGACCGGTGGCGTTACCCAGGTTCACCAGGCGGCCTTCGGCCAGCAGGATCAGGTAGTCGTCGTTTTGCGGGTCGAAGCTGCCAGCGCCGGTGCGGTGGATCTTGTGCACCTGCGGCTTGACCTCTTCCCAGGCCCAGTTCTTGCGCATGAAGGCGGTGTCGATCTCGTTGTCGAAGTGGCCGATGTTGCAGACCACGGCACGCTTCTTCAGGGCCTTGAGCATGTTGGCATCGCAGACGTTGACGTTACCGGTGGTGGTGACGATCAGGTCGATCTTGCCCAGCAGCGCTTTGTCGATGCTGGCCTCGGTGCCGTTGTTGATGCCGTCGATGAACGGCGAGACCAGCTCGAAGCCGTCCATGCAGGCTTGCATGGCGCAGATCGGGTCAACTTCGGTGACCTTGACGATCATGCCTTCCTGACGCAGGGACTGGGCCGAGCCCTTGCCCACGTCACCGTAGCCGATCACCAGGGCTTGCTTGCCCGACAGCAGGTGGTCGGTGCCACGCTTGATGGCGTCGTTCAGGCTGTGACGGCAGCCGTACTTGTTGTCGTTCTTGCTCTTGGTGACCGAGTCGTTGACGTTGATCGCCGGGACTTTCAGCTCGCCCTTGGCCAGCATGTCCAGCAGGCGGTGCACGCCGGTGGTGGTCTCTTCGGTGACACCGTGGACGCGGTCCAGAACGGCTGGGTACTTCTTGTGCAGCAGTTCGGTCAGGTCGCCGCCGTCGTCGAGGATCATGTTGGCGTCCCATGGCTGGCCATCCTTGAGGATGGTCTGCTCCAGGCACCACTCGTACTCTTCCTCGGTTTCGCCTTTCCAGGCGAACACCGGGATACCGGCGGCAGCGATGGAGGCAGCGGCCTGGTCCTGGGTGGAGAAGATGTTGCAGGACGACCAGCGCACTTCGGCACCCAGGGCAACCAGGGTTTCGATCAGCACGGCAGTCTGAATGGTCATGTGGATGCAGCCCAGAATCTTCGCACCCTTGAGCGGTTGCTCGGTCAGGTACTTGCGACGCAGGCCCATCAGTGCAGGCATTTCCGATTCGGCGATGATGGTTTCGCGACGGCCCCAGGCAGCCAGGGAGATGTCAGCGACTTTGAAATCGGTAAAACCAGCAGGCGTGTTTACAGCGCTCATGAGAGCCTCCATTCGTAGTGTGCGAATGGGCGCCGTTGTGCGTTGAGCGTCCGCAGGAGCGGACAACGCCCCATCCGAGCCTGACAGGCCTAGCCTGCTGCAGCGCCCCTCGGACAGGTGGCGGGCATGGCCACCGCTGCGGGTGGCCAAGTGAAGCGGCAGGATTATAGCCGCGACAGGGACCTTCGCCCAAGGTTTTCTGTCGATTAATCGAGACGATAGTCGATGTTCAATGGAGCGGCGACGGCCGCTCTGCCATCATGAATGCACGTTAGCCAAGCAGGTTAGGAGTACCGATGAACTTTCACACCCGCAAATGGGTAAAACCCGAAGACCTCAACCCCAATGGCACCCTGTTCGGTGGCAGCCTGTTGCGCTGGATCGACGAAGAAGCGGCGATTTATGCCATCGTCCAGCTGGGCAACCAGCGTGTGGTGACCAAGTACATGTCGGAGATCAACTTCGTCAGTGCCTCACGCCAGGGCGACATCATCGAACTGGGCATCACCGCCACTGAATTCGGCCGCACCTCGATCACCCTCAAGTGCGAAGTGCGCAACAAGATCACCCGCAAGAGCATCCTGACCGTCGACAAGATGGTGTTCGTCAACCTCGGCGAAGATGGCATGCCCGCGGCTCACGGGCGCACCGAGATCAAATACGTCCAGGACCAGTTCCCGGACTCGGCAGTCGAGTAGGCATTTTGGGGCCGCAAAGCGGCCCCCTTGTTTTCAGGGCTGGGCACTAACCTTGCGCACCACCCGCCCGATGCTCAGCCCCTGCACTAGGATCGACGACAACACCACGATGTAGGTGATCGACAGCAGCAGGTCACGTTCCTCACCCAGCGGCAGCGACAGTGCCAGCGCTACCGACACGCCGCCGCGCAGGCCGCCCCAGGTCAGTACCCGCACGGTGCCTTTCGGCACACTCCGCCAGCGGCGCAGCAGCAAGATAGCCGGGGCCACGGTAAGCAGCCGCGACAGCAGGACCGCCAGTGCCAGCACACCGCCGGCCGCCAGGTGCATCCAGTTGAACGGCAGCAGCAGCAGCTCAAGGCCGATCAGCGCGAACAGCAAGGCGTTGAGCATGTCATCGATCAATTCCCAGAAACCGTCCATGTAGCGACGGGTCATGTCGTTCATCGCCAGGTTGCGCCCCAAGTTGCCGATGATCAAGCCGGCGACCACCATGGCGATCGGTGCAGAAACGTGCAGTTCGTAGCACATTGCCGAGCCACCGATGACCAGTGCCAGGGTCAGCATGACCTCGACCTGGTACTGCTCGACGCTCTTGATCATGCGGTAGGTGGCGTAGCCGATCACGCCGCCGAACACCACGCCGCCAATGGCCTCGCGGGCGAACAGGACCGCCGTGTCATAGGCACTGGGGGTTTCGCCGAGCTGGATGATGCCCAGCAGCACGGTGAACACCACGACCGCGGTGCCGTCGTTGAACAGCGATTCGCCGACGATGGTGGTTTTCAGCGGCTTGGAGGCATTGGCGGTCCGCAATGCGCCGAGCACAGCAATCGGGTCGGTGGGCGAGATCAGCGCGCCGAACAGCAGGCAGTAGATCAGCGGAACCTGCCAGCCGAACATCGCGAACACCCAGTGCGACAGGTAGCCGATCACCACGGTGGCGATCAGTACGCCGATGGTCGCCAGCAGGCCGATCGGCCAGCGATAGCTGCGCAGGTCTGAGAGGTTGACGTGCAAGGCGCCGGCGAACAGCAGGAATGCCAGCATCCAGTGCATCAGCAAATCGTTGAAGTCGATCTGGTTCATCAGGCCTTCGACGCGCTCTTCGAGGCCAGGGAAGCCAATCAGGCTAAGCCCTTGCAGCATCAACGAGAACAGCAGTGCCGTGACCATCACGCCAATGGCGGGTGGCAGGCCGATGAAGCGGTAGTTGACGTAGGTGAGAAGGGTGGTGAGGCAGATAAACGCGGCAACTAATTCAAGCATCCCAAATCCTGTAACAGTGGCTTCCAAATCGTACCCGAATGACTCGGGCAGTTCTTTGATGACCTGGCGAGGGCTTCGGGGCACACCTTTGACCGGAATTGTTGGGATCGTTCATGTGTAGGGCTTGAGTTGTGCGATGGTTTTGAGATCGAGCGCCGCCCGCGCGGCGCTCGATCTCGTAAACGCTGAAAATCTTCCGACATACGCACACCAGACTGAAGACGATATATTCGTGCCTCAATAACGTCACAAGGACCTGAAGGCGTGTTGGCAACTTCCCTGGTACTGGTCGCCGCCCTCCTGCATGCGACCTGGAACACCCTGATCAAATTCAGCGGCGAGCGCTTGTTGGTGATTGCCAGCATGGACACGGTCGCGCTGGCTTTTGCCGTGCTGGCCGTGGCCTTTGTCGAGGTGCCTCCCGCTGAAATCTGGCCCTGGTTGATCGCCTCGGCGCTGGCCGAACAGTTGTACCGCTATCTGCTGATCCAGGCCTATCGGGTTGGCGACCTGGGGCTGGTCTATCCTCTGATGCGCGGGCTGTCGCCGCTGGTGGTGCTGGGCTTGACCCTGGCCTTTGCCGGGGAATCGCTGAGCCAGCAGCAGATCATCGGCATCCTGCTCATTCCGTGCGGTATGGCGTGCCTACTGTGGCAGGGGGGCGGTGGTGATCGGCTGCCTTGGTCGATGTTGCCCGTGGTGGCGCTGATTGGCCTGTGCATCGGTTGCTACACCTGGTTCGACGGCCAGGCGGTGCGGCTGTGGGGCAAGCCTTGGGACTACCTGGTATGGCTGACCTTGCTCAGTGCCTGGCCTTTCCCGCTGCTCGCCAGTGTGGCGCGCCGGGCACCGTTTGTGCTGTTCTGGCGAACCCAATGGCGGCTGGGGTTGGCCGTAGGGCTTTGCGTGCTGTTCAGTTATGCCCTGGTGCTGTGGGCCATGCACCTGGGGTCGGTGGCCGAGGCGGCGGCGCTGCGGGAATTGAGCGTGATCCTGGTGGTGCTGTTGGGTATGCGCTACCTCAAAGAACCTTTTGGCGGGCCAAGACTCCTAGCTTGCGGGCTGGTGCTGGCAGGCATGCTGGTAATGAAGCTCTAACCTTTCGATTGAACAAGGAGTGCTGTCCATGACCGTTGCCCTGTGGTGCATCCTGATTGCCCTGGTATTGCCGCCGCTTTGTGCATTGATCGCCAAAGTGAGCAGTGGTCGCTTCGGCCTCAAGGACAATCACGATCCGCGTGCCTTCCTGGACACGCTATCGGGCCTGCCACGCCGAGCCCATGCGGCGCAGCAGAATAGCTACGAAGCGTTTCCCGCGTTTGCGGCGGCCGTGCTGGTGGCAGATATCGTCGGCAATGCCGAGCAAGTGACGCAGGACGTGCTGGGCGTGATGTACATCACCAGCCGGTTGCTCTACATCATCTGCTACCTGGCGGACTGGGCGGCATTGCGGTCAGTGGTGTGGTTTGCCGGGTTGGCGTTGATCGTGGCGTTTTTCGTGGTTTCCGTCTGAAACCGAGTTGCCCTCTTCGCGGGTAAACCCGCTCCCACAGGGGATCGTGCATTCTTCAGGGTTAGCACGATTACTGTGGGAGCGGGCTTGCCCCGCGAAGAACCCAGCCCCGATCAAGGGACTTTCGGTACTTCAGGCAGCGGTTTGCCTTTAGGCCACAGCATCCAGATCTGCCCTTGCTGCTTCATGTTCCCGGCCAGCTCACCTGCTTCTGGCCCAGTCCCCCAGAACAGGTCTGCACGTACCTCACCGGCAATGGCACCCCCGGTATCCTGAGCCCCTACCGGCCGCACCACCGGGGTACCATCCGGGCGCGTAGTGGATAACCAGAGCAGGCTGCCCAACGGAATCACCTTGCGGTCGATCGCCACGCTGTAGCCGGCCGTCAGTGGCACGTTGAGCGAGCCACGCGGGCCTTCGTTACTGTCGGGACGGGTGCTGAAAAACACGTAGCTGGGGTTGCTCGCCAGCAGCTCTGGTACCCGCTGCGGGTTGGCCTGGGCCCAGGCATGAATGCTGCCCATGCTCACGTCTTCCTTCTTCAACTGGCCCTGTTCCACCAGCCAACGCCCGATCGGCCGGTAGGGGTGGCCATTTTGGTCGGCGTAGCCCAGGCGCAGCTGGCGGCCATCTTCCAGTTGTACCCGGCCCGAACCCTGTATCTGCAGGAACTGCAAGTCCATCGGGTCGGTCAGCCAAGCCAGCACCGGGGCTTTTACGCCCTCACGGTTGATGACTTCGGCCGTGTCGTAAGGCTTGAGCACCCGGCCATCGAGTCGCCCGCGCAGGCGCTTGCCCTTGAGCTCTGGGTACACGCTGGCGAGGTCGACCACGATCATGTCGTCGGGCACGCCGTACACCGCTACGTGGTTGGTTTCGGTCGGTTTCAGGCTGCCGGGGTAGACCGGCTCGTAGTAGCCGGTGATCAGGCCGTTGGCGTTGTTCTCGGCCGAGCGCAGGCCATAGACCTGCAGGTTTTGCTGCAGGAAGGCGCGTATTTGCAGAGCATCGTCCGGCACGCTGGCTGCGGCCTCGCAGGTGGTGGCCCAGACGGCGTCGCGCTTGAGTTTTTCACAGCCATTGCGCCACGCGTGGAAGCCGGCAACCAGGTCGGTGTCGCTGACGCTGGGCAGGTCCTGCCAGGTGGCGTTGGCATAGGTGGCAATGGCATGGGGCTCAGGTTTGGCGTTCTCGCCGCCGTTGCAGCCGGCCAGCAGGGCCAGCGCCGGGAGTGTCCAGGCCAGGTGGCGCAGGGCAGATTTCATATGGGGATTCCTGTCAGGGAGAACATGAAGATTCACCCCTGTGTTTTATGTGGCTATTGGTCTTTGGCCCTTGGCCAGCGATACTGGCCGCCCATTCTCGTAGGCCGTAGTGACCGTGATGTTCAAGCGATTGACCGTTGTTCTGCTCGCAGCCCTTACTCTGAGTGCCTGTGACCGTGTGGACCCGAACTCGCCGCTGGGCCAGCGCAAGGTGATCTTCAAGGACATGCTCAAGACCAGCGAGGACCTGGGTGGCATGCTGCGCGGCCGTTTGCCGTTCGACGGGGTGAAGTTCTCCGAAGGGGCCGTGAAGCTCGACAGCCTGTCGCACCAGCCGTGGCAGCACTTCCCCCAAGCGCGCGATGGCGGTGACAGCAGCGCGCGAGCGGAGGTGTGGGAGCGTCAGGCGCGGTTCCATGACCTTGCCCGGCAACTGGAGGGCGTGACCGGTGAATTGGTCGATGCTACCCGGGGCCAGCCGCTGGAGGCGGCGCAGTTGAAGGGACCGATGGACAGGGTCGAGGCAGCGTGCAAGGCTTGCCATACCGAATTCCGCAATCATTGATCGCCTGTGAGGGCCTTATCGCCGGCAAGCCAGCTCCCACAGGAAACACACAGCCCTTGAGAGCAGTGGAGTACCTGCGGGAGCCGGCTTGCCGGCGATAAGGCGCTCACGGACGCTGCACCTCAGCGGTCGAGTTCGTCGACCGCTTCCTGCAGTTCTTTGCGCGACTCGGCGAGTTTGTCTTTACGCTTGTTTATCTTTTCAGCATCGCCTTTCTTTTCGGCTTTCTTCAGGTCTTTTTCGCGTTGCGCGACTTCATGGCGCGCATCCAGCACCTTTTGTTCACGCTCTTTGCGCAGGCTGGTTTCTGTACAGTTTTTTGCACCTTCCAGTGCCTGCTCGAGCCCCGCAACCTGATCACTGTTGCCGTGTTCGCGGGCAATCTTCAGTTGGTTCTCGATGGCGCTGCGTTTGGCCGCGCAGCCAGTCAGGCCGGCATCCGGCTCGGCAGCCTGCACGGCGCCAGCAGCCAGGCCCAGTGTTGCGAGCAAGAAAAGAGTCGAAATACGTTTCATGAAAAGCCTCCTGAACGGGGCGGGGCAGAAAAGTTGGGGGAAATCCTGCCTTGGTTTTTCCTATTTAGAAACCCTTGTTGGTTTTTTATGGCCGAAACTCAGACTTTCCCTGCGTGGGATTTGGTAAAAAATCATTGCGCGAGCGGTTTGTTGCTGATTTGGAACGCGTTTACGCCGGCCTCGTTTAACTGCGCCGCAATAGCTTGAGTTTCGTTGGCCGTAAAAAACGCTTCAAGCTGACGCGCGCGCGCCGCGCCGATACCTGGCATGGCGTGCCAGTCACCGGCCGTGCGCGAGGACAGCTGCGCCCAGTCACCGTCGAGCTGCATGCCACCCGGTGCGGGTGCGCCAAGCGCGCGCAGCCAGCGGGAGAAGGGCTGTAATCGGGCGCCTTCGAAGGCGTGCAGCAGTTGCGTGGCGGTGGCGTCGCTGATGCCCGGTACCTGGCCCAGGCGCTGAGCATCGAGTTGCAGCCAATCCGTCATCGAAGTGACCAACCCAGCCCCGACCAGGCGTTGCCACGTACCTGGCCCGGTGCGCGGCATTGCCAGCCCCTGCTTGCCACTGAGCCACGTAAGCCGCGCAATGAACTGCTCGTCGCAACCGTCGTCTGCGTGCCAGCAGCTATGGGGGTGGTAGCGCCCCGGTTGCGGCGCTGCAACCGGCTGGCGTTGGACCGCGCGGTGCACCACGTGCTCGAAACGCGGAATGGTCAGGCCGGCCAGGCTGATTGCTACCTGATCACCCGGCGCAATGTCGAGGCGCTGCCAGCGTGCCAGTGAGCCCAGGCTGACCTGTGTGATCAGCCGGTCGTCCAGTTTGACCGGGTGCAAGCGCAGCACCGGCGTGACTCTGCCTGTGCGACCGACCCGGAAGCGTACCTCACGCACCTGGGCCAAGGCTTGGGTGTAGGGGTATTTCCAAGCTGCCAGCCAGTAGGGCGGCTTGGCCTGCCAACGCTCGGCGGGTGGCCGACTGCTCTGGCGCAGGATGACGCCATCGGTGGCGAAGGGCAGGGGTGAGCGGTACCAGTGCTGGCGCCAGTGTGCGGCATCGGCGATGGAGTCGATGGCAATGCTGTAGCGCTGGCTGTCGGGGAAGCCCAGTTGGGCCAGCTGCGACAGGCGCTCGGCCTGGCTGCTGGGGCCCTGTGGCCAATCCCAGACGAACAGGCCGATGCTGGCGCCTTGTTCAGCGCTGAGCTGCTTGCGGGCGAGCAGCCCTGCCACGGAGCCCCGTGCCTTGGCGCTGCCCGCCTGGGCTTGCACATGCTGGTCCAGGCGCAGATACAGTTCACCCTGCAACACCAGATCAAGGGGCTGGGGCAGTTGCTGGGTAATGGCACCGAGGTGCGGGATGTGGCGGCTCCAGTCGTGCCCCTGGGCCCCGTCACCCCGGCTCAGCAACTGTACGAGTTGCCCCTGTTGGTAGAGCAGGGAAACGGCCACCCCATCGACCTTCGGCTGCACCCACAGGCCAGCTTTGCCGGCCATCCAGCGGCCGACGGCCTGCTCGTCGCCCAGCTTGTCGACGCCTGTATGCGGGACGGGGTGGGTAATCGGGCCGCGCGCCGTGGCCAGTGGCGCGGGTTGCGCCTGCAGGCCGAAGCATTGCTGCCAGTGTTCCAGGCGTTGTCGGCTCTGGTCATACAGTTCATCTGCCACCTGGGTGATGCCCAGGCGATGGTAATCGTCGTCCCATTGGGCAATCGTGCTGCGAAGGTGGGTGACCTCGGCGTTGGCTTGTTTGGCGTCCCAGTCGGGGCAGGGGCTGGCGTGCGCCAGCGAGGCATGTAGCGATAGCAGCAGTGCGAACAACAGCATGAACGGCATGGCCAGCATCCTTGCATGGCGGGTGGGAACCCTCAGCCTAGGCAGGCTGGGCGCCAATTGCCGTGAACAGTTGTCAGCCGATATGTCACAAAAAAGCCCCTGCCGATTGCTCGGCAGGGGCTTTCGTCCAGCGCTGTAGGAAACTTACAGGCCGGCAGCGTCACGCAGCGACTGGGCGCGGTCGGTGCGTTCCCAGGTGAAGGTGGTGAAGGTGTCGTCGCCGACTGTCTTCTGCTGCGGGGTGCGGCCGAAGTGGCCGTAGGCCGCGGTTTCCTGGTACATCGGGTGGAGCAGGTCGAGCATCTTGGTGATTGCGTACGGACGCAGGTCGAAGCACTCGCGCACCAGTTGGACGATCTTGTCGTCGGAGACCTTGCCGGTACCGAAGGTGTTGATCGAGATGGAGGTCGGCTGGGCTACGCCAATGGCGTAGGAGACTTGGATCTCGCAACGCTCGGCCAGGCCGGCGGCGACGATGTTCTTGGCCACGTAGCGACCGGCGTAGGCGGCGGAACGGTCGACCTTGGACGGGTCCTTGCCGGAGAACGCGCCACCACCGTGGCGGGCCATGCCGCCGTAGGAGTCGACGATGATCTTGCGGCCGGTCAGGCCACAGTCACCCACCGGGCCACCGATGATGAAGTTGCCGGTCGGGTTGATGTGGTACTGGGTATCTTTGTGCAGCAGTTCGGCCGGCAGGGTGTGCTTGACGATCAGCTCCATCACCGCTTCCTGCAGGTCTTTTTGCGAGACCTCAGGGTTGTGCTGGGTCGACAGGACCACCGCGTCGATGCCGACTACCTTGCCATTTTCGTAACGGCAGGTGACCTGCGACTTGGCGTCCGGGCGCAGCCACGGCAGCAGGCGCGACTTGCGCGCTTCGGCCTGGCGCTCTACCAGACGGTGCGAGAAGCAGATCGGTGCAGGCATCAGCACGTCGGTTTCGTTGCTGGCGTAGCCGAACATCAGGCCCTGGTCGCCAGCGCCCTGGTCTTCCGGCTTGGAGCGGTCGACGCCCTGGGCGATGTCCACGGACTGCTTGCCGATGATGTTCATCACCGCGCAGGTGGCGCCGTCGAAGCCGACGTCGGAGCTGTTGTAGCCGATGTCGATGATGACTTTACGTACCAGTTCTTCGAGGTCGACCCAGGCGGACGTGGACACTTCGCCAGCGATGATCGCGACACCGGTCTTGACCAAGGTTTCGCAGGCCACGCGGGCGTATTTGTCCTGAGCGATGATGGCATCAAGGACAGCGTCCGAAATCTGGTCGGCGATCTTGTCCGGATGCCCTTCGGACACGGACTCGGAGGTGAAAAGGGAGTATTCGCTCATCTCGAAGGGTTCCTAAAATTTACCGATGGTGTATGTCGCCAGTCGCCCGCTGAAAATGGCGGACCTGTATCTGGAAACCGTTGCGCAAGCCCACATAGAGGCTGTCCCCGGGGACCAGCCCGGCACTATTGGCCCAACGGGCCAGGTCGTCCTGCTCGAAGCCCAGCCAGAGGTCGCCGCAGGCATCGCGCGCCCACCCCTGGTCATGGCTGCACAGTTCGGTGACCAGCAGGCTGCCGCCCGCTTTCACCCGTTTGGCCAGCTGGCGCAGGGCCAGGGCCGGGTCGCTGAAATGGTGCAGCACCATGTTCAGCACAACGCAGTCGGCTGCCACATCCGTTGCATTCAGTGCATCGGCCAACTGCAGGTTCACGTTGTCCAGGCGCTCACGCTGGCAGACCTGGCGGGCCAGCTCGAGCATGGTCGGGCTGTTGTCCAGGGCAGTCACCGTGGCGAAGCGCCGTGCCAGGTCCGGCAGGAAGCCGCCGTCGCCGGGGCCTACTTCCAGCGCGCTGGCGGTGGGCGCGAAGTTCAGCTTGTCGAGCAGCGCCAGCAGGCTTTCGCGGTACTGCGGCAGGCCGGCGATCAGGTCTTGCTGGGCGCGGAATTTTTCTTCCACGCGCAGGAAAAAGTCCTGGCTGGTGGCTGCGCGGCGCTGCTGCACCTGGGCGATGCGCGCCTGCACTGCGGGTGGCAAGGTCAGGTCGTCGACTTCTTCGAGCAACGCCGTGTGCAGGCGCCCGCCCAGGCGTAGGCTGTCGGGCAGGGCACGGCGGTAGAAAATCGCGTTGCCCTCGCGCCGGGTTGCCACCAGCTCGGCCTGGGCCAGCACCTTCAGGTGATGGCTCATGCCGGACTGGCCGATGTCGAAGATTTGCGCCAGCTCGAGCACGCCAAACGAATCGCTGGCCAGTGCGCGCAAAACATTCAGGCGCAGCGCATCGCCGCTGGCTTTGCACAGGGCGGCCAGGGTGTCGCTTCGCTGAGGGATCGATTGCGCACGGAGGTTCATGGGGCGGCAGTCTAGACAGGCATCGTGGCACCCGCAAGGCCAATATCAAAAAGTTTTGATATTGGCGATGAGTTGCAAGGATAGAGCGGCCCAAGCCCATGGCTGCATGCACCTTGCCGCTTAAAGCGTGCCGCTTGACGCTTAAATGTTTGCCCCCAGCCCCCCAGTGGGCGAAAATGGCCGCCTTTTTTCGTATCACAACCTTTCAGCCCCAGGAGATCAGCGATGCCCAGCCGTCGTGAACGTGCCAACGCCATTCGTGCCCTCAGCATGGATGCCGTGCAAAAGGCTAACAGCGGCCACCCAGGTGCCCCTATGGGCATGGCGGATATCGCCGAAGTGCTTTGGCGTGACTACCTGAAGCACAACCCGAGCAACCCAAGCTTCGCCGACCGCGACCGCTTCGTGCTGTCCAACGGCCACGGCTCGATGCTGATCTACTCGCTGCTGCACCTGACCGGCTACGACCTGTCGATCGACGACCTCAAGGCCTTCCGCCAGCTGCACAGCCGTACCCCGGGCCACCCGGAATACGGCTACACCCCAGGCGTAGAGACCACCACCGGCCCACTGGGCCAAGGCCTGGCAAACGCCGTGGGCTTCGCCTTGGCGGAAAAAGTCCTGGGCGCACAGTTCAACCGTGACGGCCACAACATCGTCGACCACAACACCTACGTGTTCCTCGGCGACGGCTGCATGATGGAAGGTATCTCCCACGAAGTCGCCGCTTTGGCCGGCACCCTGGGCCTGGGCAAGCTGATTGCCTTCTATGACGACAACGGCATCTCCATCGACGGCGAAGTCGAAGGCTGGTTCACCGACGACACGCCGAAGCGTTTCGAAGCCTACAACTGGCAAGTGATCCGCAACGTCGACGGCCATGACGCCGACGAAATCAAGACTGCGATCGAGACTGCACGCAAAAGCGAGCAGCCGACCCTGATCTGCTGCAAGACCATCATCGGCTTCGGTTCGCCGAACAAGCAGGGCAAGGAAGACTGCCACGGCGCACCGCTGGGCAACGACGAAATCGCCCTGGCCCGCAAAGAACTGAATTGGAACCACGGCCCGTTCGAAATCCCGGCCGACATCTATGCCGAGTGGGACGCCAAGGCCGCCGGTGCCAAGGCTGAAGCCGAGTGGAACCAGCGCTTCGACGCCTACGCCGCTGCTTTCCCAGAGCTGGCTGCCGAGTTCAAGCGCCGTGACAGCGGCGAGCTGCCGGCCGACTTCTCCGAGAAGGCCCAGGCCTACATCAACGAAGTCGCTGCCAAAGGCGAGACCATTGCCAGCCGCAAGGCCAGCCAGAATGCCCTGAACGCCTTCGGCCCGCTGCTGCCTGAGTTCCTCGGCGGTTCGGCTGACCTGGCCGGTTCCAACCTGACCCTGTGGAAAGGTTGCAAAGGCGTCGAAGCCCATGACGCCAACGGCAACTACGTGTACTACGGCGTGCGCGAGTTCGGCATGACCGCGATCATGAACGGCGTTGCCCTGCACGGCGGTCTGGTGCCTTACGGCGCGACCTTCCTGATGTTCATGGAATACGCCCGCAACGCAGTGCGCATGTCGGCCCTGATGAAGCAGCGCGTGATCCACGTCTACACCCACGACTCCATCGGCCTGGGCGAAGACGGCCCGACTCACCAGCCGATCGAGCAGCTGACCAGCCTGCGCAGCACGCCGAACCTGGACACCTGGCGCCCAGCTGACGCGGTCGAATCGGCCGTGTCCTGGAAAAACGCCCTGGAGCGTAAAGACGGCCCATCGGCGCTGATCTTCTCGCGTCAGAACCTGCAGCATCAGGACCGTAACGCCCAGCAGATCGCTGACATCAGCCGCGGTGGTTACATCCTCAAGGACTGCGCTGGCGAGCCAGAGCTGATCCTGATCGCCACCGGTTCCGAAGTGGGCCTGGCGGTTCAGGCCTTCGACAAGCTGAGCGAGCAAGGCCGCAAGGTCCGTGTGGTTTCCATGCCCTGCACCAGCGTGTTCGACGCCCAGGACGCTGGCTACAAGCAGTCTGTACTGCCACTGGAAGTGGGTGCGCGCATCGCCATCGAAGCTGCCCACGCCGACTTCTGGTACAAGTACGTCGGCCTGGAAGGCCGTATCATCGGCATGACCACCTACGGTGAGTCGGCCCCGGCCTCTGCATTGTTCGAAGAGTTCGGCTTCACCCTGGAGAACATCCTGGGCACCGCCGAAGAGCTGCTGGAAGACTGATACAGGCAAAGCGAGGGCCTTTGGCCCTCGTTCGCGGCACAAGGCCGCTCCCACAGGATCTGCATACGCCGCAGTACCCTGTGGGAGCGGCCTTGTGCCGCGAATGGGCCGTAAGGCGGCCCCTTTCAACCGACGGATTTCAAGAGCCACCTATGCCCCACCCGCGTCCCTACAAAGTTGCACTCAACGGTTATGGCCGCATCGGCCGCTGTGTCCTGCGCGCGTTGTTCGAGCGGGGGGCGAAGGCCGGTTTCGAGATTGTTGCGTTGAACGACCTGGCCGATCAGGCCAGCCTCGAGTACCTGACACGCTTCGACTCCACCCACGGGCGTTTCCCCGGTGAAGTGAGGGTCGACGGCGACTGTCTGCATATTAACGGCGACTGCGTGAAGGTGATGCGCAGCGCCACCCCAGAAGGCATCGACTGGGCCGCCCTGGACATCGACCTGGTGCTGGAGTGCTCCGGCGCCTACAACACCCGCGCCGATGGCCAGCGTTTTCTTGATGCCGGCGCGCCACGGGTGCTGTTCTCGCAGCCCATGGCCAGTGAGGCGGACGTGGACGCCACGGTGGTCTACGGCATCAACCAGGCATGCCTGACCGGCAACGAGCGCCTGGTGTCCAACGCGTCCTGCACCACCAACTGCGGCGTGCCGCTGTTGCGCGTGCTGGACCAGGCGTTCGGCATCGAATACGTGCAGATCACCACCATCCACTCGGCGATGAACGACCAGCCGGTGATCGACGCTTACCACCACGAAGACCTGCGCCGTACGCGCTCTGCGTTCCAGTCGGTGATCCCGGTGTCCACGGGCCTTGCGCGCGGCATCGAGCGGCTGCTGCCGGAACTTGCCGGGCGAATTCAGGCCAAAGCGGTACGCGTGCCGACCGTCAACGTCTCATGCCTGGACATCACGCTGCAGACCGCCCGCGACACCAGCGCCGCCGAGGTCAACCGGGTGCTGCGTGAGGCTGCGCTGGAGGGCCCGCTCAAAGGATTGCTGGCCTATACCGAGCTGCCCCACGCCAGCTGTGATTTCAACCACGACCCGCATTCGGCGATCGTCGATGCCAGCCAGACCCGTGTTTCCGGCCCCCGCCTGGTAAACCTGCTGGCGTGGTTCGACAACGAATGGGGGTTCGCCAACCGTATGCTCGACGTTGCCGAACACTATCTGCACGTCGTTCAACCAACCCGCAACAAACAGCCCTGAAGGACTGCATTCATGACCGTGTTGAAGATGACCGACCTCGACCTGCAAGGTAAACGCGTACTGATCCGCGAAGACCTCAACGTGCCTGTGAAGGACGGTGTGGTAGCCAGCGACGCGCGTATCCTGGCAGCGCTGCCGACCATCAAGCTGGCCCTGGAAAAGGGTGCAGCGGTAATGGTCTGCTCGCACCTGGGCCGCCCGACCGAAGGTGAATTCTCTGCCGAGAACAGCCTCAAGCCGGTCGCCGACTACTTGAGCAAGGCCCTGGGCCGTGACGTGCCGCTGATCGCCGACTACCTGGAAGGTGTCGAGGTCAAGGCCGGTGACCTGGTGCTGTTCGAGAACGTGCGCTTCAACAAGGGCGAGAAAAAGAACGCCGACGAGCTGGCGCAGAAATACGCTGCCCTGTGCGACGTGTTCGTGATGGACGCGTTCGGCACTGCCCACCGCGCCGAGGGTTCGACCCATGGCGTGGCCAAGTTCGCCAAAGTCGCCGCTGCTGGCCCACTGCTGGCCGCCGAGCTGGATGCCCTGGGCAAGGCGCTGAAAGCCCCGGCCAAGCCGATGGCGGCCATCGTCGCTGGCTCCAAGGTGTCGACCAAACTCGACGTGCTGAACAGCCTGAGCACCGTTTGCGACCTGCTGATCGTCGGTGGTGGCATCGCTAACACCTTCCTGGCGGCTGCTGGCCACCCCGTCGGCAAGTCGCTGTACGAGCCTGACCTGGTCGACACCGCCAAGGCCATCGCTGCCAAGGTCAACGTACCGCTGCCGGTCGACGTGGTGGTTGCCAAGGAATTCGCCGAAAGCGCCGAAGCGACCGTCAAGGCCATTGCCGACGTTGCCGCTGACGACATGATCCTGGACATCGGCCCGCAAACCGCTGCCAACTTCGCCGAGCTGCTGAAGTCGTCGCAGACCATCCTGTGGAACGGCCCGGTTGGTGTGTTCGAGTTCGACCAGTTCGGCAACGGCACCAAAGTGCTGGCCAAAGCCATCGCAGAAAGCGCCGCGTTCTCCATCGCGGGCGGTGGTGACACCCTGGCGGCGATCGACAAATATGGCGTTGGCGCCGATATCTCCTACATTTCTACCGGTGGTGGCGCGTTCCTCGAGTTCGTCGAGGGCAAGGTCCTGCCGGCTGTGGCAATTCTGGAAGAGCGGGCCAAGGCCTGATGACGTTGGCGCTTGGCAAAGGGAGCGACCTGATGGTCAAGCAATTGCCTGTGATGATTCTGGCCGGGATGCTGAGCGCGTGCTCCAGCAGCCCGTCTTCGGATGAAGCCGCGTCGCGGTCGCCCAAGGGCGGCTGCTACCAGTCCGAATGGCAGGCTGAGACCGTACCGGTCATCAACAAGCGCCTGGGTCCGGATGGCCTGGAAAAGTATGACGAAGACCACCAGCACAAGGCGCCTGGTTGCCCTTGATCGGGTTCTCGGGCACCTAAGCTGGGTTTGAAGGTCTTCAACACTGGGGCTGCAAAGCAGTCCCTGGCGGAGTAATGAGATGAAAGCGCTTATGGCCATCGCGGCCCTGGCGACACTGGCAGGATGCTCACTGCTGCAGCCGGCGCAACCCGCCCCGGCAGACAACTGGACCCGTTGGGTCTGTGACACCCAGACCGAAGTGCTGTGGCGCTTCGCGGATGCACAACAAGATTCGGTCGACGTACGCCTTGGCGGCGGCGACCAGGTCTACCGGCTCAAATCCGAGCCGAGCGCGTCGGGCGCGATGTACAGCGATGGCGTGCTGGCCTTCCACACCAAAGGCGAAGAAGGCCTGGTGTACTGGGTGGCAACCAACGATCTGATAGGGCGGGGCTGCAAGGCACCGTGACTGGCCGGGCCGCCCAGGTGGCCCACACTACTTGAACAGCAACCGCCCCTGCGGCAGGCTTGCACGAAACAAACGACGCTTGTCGGGAGAGAGATACACAATGGCACTCATTAGCATGCGCCAGATGCTGGACCACGCCGCCGAGTTCGGTTACGGCGTTCCAGCTTTCAACGTCAACAACCTCGAGCAAATGCGCGCAATCATGGAAGCCGCCGACAAGACCGACTCTCCGGTCATCGTGCAGGCTTCGGCAGGTGCCCGTAAATACGCCGGTGCGCCCTTCCTGCGCCACCTGATCCTGGCTGCGATCGAAGAGTTCCCGCACATCCCGGTGTGCATGCACCAGGACCACGGCACCAGCCCTGACGTGTGCCAGCGCTCGATCCAGCTGGGTTTCAGCTCGGTCATGATGGACGGCTCGCTGGGTGAAGACGGCAAAACCCCAACCGACTACGAGTACAACGTCCGCGTTACTCAGCAGACCGTTGCCATGGCGCACGCCTGCGGCGTTTCGGTAGAAGGCGAGCTGGGCTGCCTGGGTTCGCTGGAAACCGGCATGGCCGGTGAAGAAGACGGTATCGGTGCTGAAGGCGTGCTGGATCACAGCCAAATGCTGACCGACCCGGAAGAAGCCGCCGACTTCGTCAAGAAGACCCAGGTCGACGCCCTGGCCATCGCCATCGGCACCAGCCACGGCGCCTACAAGTTCACCAAGCCACCGACCGGTGACGTGCTGGCGATCGACCGTATCAAGGAAATCCACAAGCGCATCCCTAACACCCACCTGGTGATGCACGGTTCTTCTTCCGTACCGCAAGAGTGGCTGGCGATCATCAACCAGTACGGCGGCGACATCAAAGAAACCTACGGCGTACCGGTTGAAGAAATCGTCGAAGGCATCAAGCACGGCGTGCGCAAGGTCAACATCGACACCGACCTGCGCCTGGCCTCCACCGGTGCCATGCGTCGCCTGATGGCCCAGAACCCAAGCGAGTTCGACCCGCGCAAGTTCTTCGGTGAAACCGTCAAAGCCATGCGTGACGTGTGCATCGCCCGTTACGAAGCCTTCGGCACCGCCGGCAATGCCTCCAAGATCAAGCCGATCTCCCTGGAAGGCATGTTCCAGCGTTACCTGAAAGGTGAATTGGCCGCCAAGGTCAATTGATTCGCTGGTAGTACTGAAAAACCCGCAGAGATGCGGGTTTTTTTATGCCTGCGATAACGGCTATTCACGGCAGAGCAACCGTTAGTCGGCTACCGTACAGTTTATGCACTGATAGCGTTCTGATTGCATTGCGAGTTACAGGCCCGGGTCTAGAGTACTTATCGGATCCAATCGTGATTTGAAGTCGGTCACACAATAGAGAAGCAGCATGGATGGCGCTCACCTTCAACCACAGCCACGGGATGGTGGCAGCTCGGTTCTACTGGTGGTAGATGATTACCCCGAGAACCTCATCAGTATGCGGGCCTTGCTGGCCCGGCAGGATTGGCAAGTATTGACCGCAAGTTCGGGGGTGGAAGCCCTGAGTGCCTTGCTCGAACACGACGTCGACCTGGTCTTGCTGGACGTACAGATGCCAGAAATGGACGGCTTCGAAGTCGCCCGGCTGATGCGCGGCAGCCAGCGCACGCGGCTGACCCCGATCATCTTCCTTACCGCTAACGAACAGTCCGATGCCGCCGTGCTGAAGGGGTACGCCAGTGGCGCGGTGGACTACATGTTCAAGCCGTTCGACCCGCAGATTCTCAAGCCCAAGGTCCAGGCCCTGCTCGATCAGCAACGCAACCGGCGCATGTTGCAGCAACTGACCCGCGAGCTGGAAACGGCCAGGGCGTTCAACGCTTCGATTCTGGAAAACGCCGCCGAAGGGATTCTGGTGGTAGATGCCGCCGGCACCATAAGCTTCGCCAACCCAGCCATTTCACGCTTGCTGGCAGCGCCAGTGGAGCAGTTGCAGGGCGCCCAGTTGCTTGACCTGGTGCAAATGGCCAACGCCAACCTGTGGAGCGAGTCGGACTTCTACCAGGCCTACTTGGGGCGGCGGATTTTCCGCGTGCACGATGCCCAGTTACGCACCCTGGGGGGCGAACTGGTACCGGTCGCGTTGTCGTGTGCACCCCTGCCGGCCGATCAGCAGGCGATGGTGGTGACAGTGCTGGACATGTCGGTGGTGCGCAACCTCCACCAACAGCTTGAGTACCAAGCGGTGACAGACCCGCTGACCGGCCTGCTCAACCGCCGCGGTTTCTACCAGGCCGCTGAGGGCGTGCTGCTGCGCAACGAGCGCTCGGACAAGGCGCAGGCGCTGATGTACATGGACCTGGATGGCTTCAAGCGGATCAACGACTCGTTGGGCCATGAGGCGGGTGATCGCGTGCTGCGCTGGGTCGCTGAGCAGATCAAGGATTGCCTGGGCAGCGAGGCGCTGCTGGCACGGATGGGTGGTGATGAGTTCACGGCGTTGTTCGACAGCTTGCCTTACCCCGAGCAGGCCGGGCGTTACGCCGAGCGCTTGCTCGAGCGCATCTCCATCAGCCAGCAGGTGGAAGGGCTGGATGTGTGCCTTGGGGTCAGCATTGGTATCGCCACCTACCCCGACTGCGGTGCCACCGTCGAGGGCCTGCTGCGCGCAGCCGATGCGGCGATGTACGCGGCCAAGCAGGCTGGCCGCCAGCAATACCGCTTCTATGACCACGAGCTCAATGGCCGCGCACGTTCGCGGCTTATGCTTGAAGACGGTGTACGGGCAGCGATCGAACAGCAAGACTTCAGCCTGGTGTATCAACCCCAGGTGGGTTTCGCCGATGGCCACTTGCGCGGTTTCGAGGCGTTGTTGCGCTGGCAGCACCCCAGCGTTGGCGATGTGCCGCCGGGGCTGTTCATACCCTTGCTGGAAGAGGCCCGGCTGATCAACCGCCTGGCCAGTTGGATCTACCGCCAGGGGGCAGCGCAGCGCCAGGCCTGGTGCGATCGTTTCCCTCGCGACCTGGTGCTGGGTATCAGCCTGAGCCGTGCCCAGTTCGTCATGCCGGGCTTGGTCGAGGAGCTGCAGCGGGTGATCCTGGACTACCAGCTTGACCCCGCGCAGCTCGAAGTCGAGGTGGCGGAGACGTCGCTGATGTACAACATCGACGCGGCGGTGAAGCAGATACACCGCCTGCGTGAGCTGGGCGTGCGGGTGGCGCTGGATGATTTTGGCGCAGGTGACTGCTCGTTGCGCATGCTGCGGGACTTGCCGATCGATACCCTGAAGCTGGACCGCCACCTGGTGGCACGCCTGCCGGACTCTGCCGTGGACGCCGCGCTGGTGCGCAGCGTGGTGGGCCTGTGTGCCGACTACCGCATCACAGTGATCGCCGAAGGTGTAGAAACCCCGGCCCAGGCTGCGTGGCTGAAGGCAAACGGTTGCGCCTACGTGCAGGGTTTTCTGGTAGCGCACCCCATGACCGCAGCGGATGCCAGCGGCTTCCCGGCGATTTTCTCCTGGCCTCGGCCATGATTGGCTAGAATCGCCCTTCGTCACGCCGAATGCACTGCCATGACCGTATTACGTTACCTGCAAGCCTACCCCCCGCACCTGCAAGAGCAGGTGCGGCAGATGATCGACAGCGACCGCCTGGGCGAGTACCTGCAGCGTCGTTACCCCGACCGCCATGACGTGCAGAGCGACAAGGCGCTGTACGGTTATGCCCAGGCGTTGCGGCAGCAGTACCTGCGCAGTGCGCCTAACCTGGACAAGGTGCTGTTCGACAACCGCCTGGACCTGACCCACCGTGCGTTGGGGCTGAACACTGCGGTATCCCGGGTGCAGGGTGGCAAGCTGAAGGCGAAGAAGGAAATCCGCATCGCCGCTTTGTTCAAGGAGGCTGCGCCGCAGTTTTTGCGCATGATCGTGGTGCACGAGTTGGCGCACCTGCGTGAGCGCGACCATAACAAGGCGTTTTACCAGCTCTGTCAGCACATGGAGCCGGACTACCATCAACTGGAATTCGACCTGCGCGTCTACCTGACCTATCGGGAGCTGCCGGGCAACTGTTAAGGACCACGCAGCATGGAAGTGAGCAAGACCAAGAGCAGCTTCTACCGCCGCCTGTACGTGGCCTGGCTGATCGACAGCCAGACCGCGACCAGCGTGCCGGCGCTGATGGAGGCCACCGGCATGCCACGCCGCACGGCCCAGGACACCATCGCCGCCTTGGCCGACCTGGACATCGTCTGTGAGTTCGAGCAGCAGGAAGGCGCGCGCAATCATGCCGGGCATTACCGCATTCATGACTGGGGCGCGATCGACAAGCAGTGGATCATTCGGCATTTGCGTCAGATCCGCGAAGTGCTGGGGTATCCCTGACGTGCTCTAAAGTCGTCCTGTGGGAGATTGCCCAGCTTCTTGGCGTTGCGCTGCCGCGCAGAGACCAATGATCATTGTGGGAGCGGGCTTGTCCCGCGAATGGGGCTACGCGGTGCATGGCACCGGCTTCGCCGGTGTTCGCGGGGCAAGCCCGCTCCCACAGTGCCCCGGGCTTTCTCAGCCTTTACGCATACCGATATGCGCAATGTCATCCTCAAGGTATTCCTCACCCACCGCCTTAAACCCATGCCCTGCATAAAACCCTTGCAGATGCGCCTGCGCCGACAGGTACACCGGCGTACCCGGCCAGCAATGCTCGGCCGCCTCCAGCCCTTTGAGCAGCAACGCATGCCCCAGCTTGAGCCCGCGCGCCGCAGGTGACGTGACCACGCGGCCGATGACCACATCGCCCCCTTGGGATTGCGGGTCGAGCAGGCGCAGGTAAGCCACCAGCTTGTCGTCTTGCCAGGCCATCAGGTGCAGGGTGTCGCCGGTCAGGTCCTGGCCATCGACTTCCTGGTAGCTGCAGCGTTGCTCGACCACGAACACTTCAGTGCGCAACTGCAGGATGGCATAGAGCTGCTCCTTGCCGAGATCAGTGTGGTGCTTGCAAAGCCAGTCGATGGACATGGGCAGGAACTCCTTGAATGATCCGTCGATCATCGCAAATCCCAAGGCTACCGACGAGTGGCTGATTGCTGCAGGCGGTGTCATGCAGTCTTCGGCCAAAATAGAGGCAAAATGACACTATTGTCCGCTGCCTTCGGCTGCAGCTTTGTGTACGCTCAGCGGCAGTTGTGGTGAAGACCGCCTACACAGTGTGTGCCCTCCATTGCGAAAGGACTTGAGCATGCGGCCACTGCTTTGTGTTCTGGGGTTGCTGGCAGTGATGCTGGCCTCGCCCGCCCAGGGTCACGGCAAGCTGCGGCTTGTGGCGGACAACTGGCCACCGTTTACCGACACCAGCATGCCCGGCGGCGGTTTGGCGACCAGCATCGTCACCACTGCGCTGGCCCGGGCCGGATACACCAGCGCGTTCGAAGAAGTGCCCTGGGCGCGGGCGTTGATGGGCGTCAGCGAAGGGCGTTACGACGTGCTGATCAATGCTTGGCGCAACGACGCGCGTGCGCGCATTGGTCAGTTTTCCGACGCTTACCTGACTAACCGCATCCGCTTGCTCAAGCGCAAGGGTGAGGCGTTTGACTATCAGCATGCTGCCGATTTGTACCCCTACAGCATTGCCGTGGTGCGCGACTATGCCTACTCGCCCGATTTCGACGGCGATACCCGCTTGCACAAGGTGCCTGTGCGCAACTTCTCGTCAGCCGTGCGCATGTTGGCGGCAGGCCGGGTGAACCTGGCGGTAGAAGATGAATACGTGGCCCGTTACAACCTGCAGCGCGAACCGCAGGCGGTGCGTGATGGTGTGGAACTGATCGACCCGCCACTGGCGCAGAACAGCCTGCATATTCTGGTCAGCCTGAAACACCCGCAACACCAGCAGATTGTCGAACGGTTCGAACAGGCGATTGCGGCGATGAAAGCTGATGGCAGTTATGCGCGCTTGTTACGCCAGCATGGCTTTTGATCTCTAATACCCGTGCTGGCCTCTTCGCGGGTAAACCCGCTCCCACACAAGCGATACACACCCCCTGTGGGAGCGGGTTCACCCGCGAAGAGGCCGCCACAGGCCACATAGCATTTAGGCTGGAGCGCTTTCCTTGACCAGGTGCGCTGCCAGCGTGCGCAATGGCCCCAACTGCCTGCAAATCAGTGCCAGCTGAGTCTGCACCAACCGCTGGTGCTCATCCAGCTCTTCCGGCATCTGTTCCAGGTCGTTGGCCAGCGCTTCTTCGGCATCACTGTGGATCGCCACCGGTAGCCGCGCCGCCAGGCCATTGGCGATTTCATCCAGGCTGTTGGCCAGGCTTTGCCCCGCGCCCTCGATCAACTGCTCCTGCACCTCCGCCGGCAAGGCGGTGTCGCGGTGCGCGCCGAGCCCGGAGAGGTAGCTCAGCAGCGTGTGCGACAACACCAGGAAACGGAAGCCAACGTCCGCTTCCTTGCGGAAGTGCCCCGGCTCCATGAGCATGTTGGCCAGCGTGGTCGACAGCGCCGCATCGGCGTTGTGGGCATTGCGGCGGGCCAGGCGGTAGGCGAGGTCGTCGCGTTTGCCGTGGGCATACTGCTGCATGATCTGGCGCAGGTACACGCTGGCGCAGGCCAAAGTGTTGGCCAGCGCCTTGTTCAAGCGCCGGCCTTGCCAGTCGGGCAGGAACAGGAACACCGCCAGAATGGCGATCAGGCTGCCCACCAGGGTATCGAACAGGCGCGGCAGGAACAGGCCGTAGCCGTCGCCGATCTGGTTGAAGCAGAACAGCACCATCAAGGTGATCGCTGCAGTTGCCAAGGTGTACCGGGTGGTGCGGTTGACGAAGAACACCACCCCGGCGACCACGGCGAACATCGACTGGATGATCGGGCTGGGGAACAGGTCGAACAGGGCCCAGCCGACCGTCAAACCGATGGCCGTGCCGAACACCCGCTGCACCAGCTTGCGCCGGGTCGCGCCGTAGTTGGGCTGGCAGACGAACAGCGTGGTGAGGATGATCCAGTAGCCCTGGGTCGGGTGAATCAAATGCACCATGCCGTAGCCGATCGACAGTGCCAGCGACAGGCGCAGGGCGTGGCGGAACAGCAGCGAGGTCGGCGTGAGCTGGGTGCGCAGGCGGCTCAACACATCCTTCAGCGAGCGTGGCGAACGGTCGAGCAGGCTGCTGTCACTGGCATCGGCCAGGCTGTCCGGGTTGCTGGCGGCGCCCAGCAGGCGGTCGAGGGTGGCAAGGTTGGCCGCCAATGCCCGCAACGACCGCAGCAGGCTACGCCAGGCCGGGTTGTTCTGGTTGCGCAAGTGCTCCAGGGAGGCGTTGAGGTCTTCGAGGGTGTCGGCAAACCGGCTGTCGAGCACGAACGGCTGGCGCAAGCGGATCGAGCGCGCCAGGTCTTGGCAGGCGGAGCCTTGATGACGCAGCAGGCGCTGGCAGCGGAACATCACGTCGCTGTGGAAGAACGCTTCGGCCAGGGCGTTGTACGGGTAATGCGAGGCGCTGACGCGCTCGTGAATGTCCTGGGCCAGAAAGTACAGCTTCAGGTAACGGCTGACCTTGGAATTTGGCTGGCTGTTGCCGACCCGGTGCAGGATGATTTCCTTGGCAGCGTTGAGCGCCGCGACCACCTTGCCATTCTGCTGGGCCAGCTCCAGGCGGCGGGCCTCCAGGTCGAGGTTGCGGATGGGTTCGAACAGGTTGGCCTTCAGCTTGAGGTAGCGCCCCAGCTCGAAAAACAGTTTGGCCAGGCTTTGCTGCACCGGCTGATTGGAGAACAACGCTTGCCACAGCACCGACAGTAGGCCGTACCAGGCCGCGCCCGCCACCAACAGCATCGGCTCGTGCCAGAAGTCATTCACCTGGCCGCCGCGTTGGTCCACGCCGATCATGGTGTACACCGACAGAATCAGCGTGGCTGAAGCGATCGCACCATAGCGCTCGCCCAGTGCACCGAGCATGGTCAGGCCGAAGGCCGCCAGGGCCAGGGCGCCGGCGAAGATCCAAGGGTAGGGGAACAGTAACTCGACCGACAGCGCGGCGATGGCAAAACACACCAGGGTTACCGCCAGCGCGCTGAGCCGGCCTTGCCAGCTGTCGTCGGTTTCGGCCAGGGCGCTGGCGATGATGCCCAGGAACAAGGGGATCAGCAGGGCCATTTCATCCTGGTACCAGCACAAGGCCATGCTGCCGGTAAGGGCGACCGTAACCCTGATGCTGTAGCTGAACTTGTCTTGGCCCCACAGGCGACGCAGTGACTGACGGAACGAGCTCGATGACATGATGGCCTTGGGCTGTGATCGAATGAATACAGTGCCGCACGGACCAGCAAGAAGCGTTCCGTGCTGCTGAATGGATTCTACTCTACACGAACTGCGCCGCAGCGTTAGCCGATGCCCATGCCCACTGGAAATTGAAACCGCCCAGGTGGCCGGTGACATCCAGCACCTCGCCAATGAAGTACAGCCCCGGGGCTTTGAGCGACTCCATGGTCTTGGACGACACCTCGCGGGTGTCCACGCCGCCCAGCGTCACTTCGGCGGTGCGATAGCCCTCGGTGCCAGCCGGTACCACCTGCCAGGCTGCCAGTTTTTCGGCGATCTGGGCCAGTTCTGCCGGGGTGTACTGCTTCATCGGCTTCGATTCGAACCACTGCTCGGCCAACAGGTTGGCCAGCTTGCGGGTGAACACCTCGCCAAGCACCGTCTTCAGTTCCGCGTTGGCGCGCTCGGCCTGCTGCTGTTGCAGCCAGGTCAGTGCATCGCGGTCCGGCAGCAGGTTGATCTCCACCGTGTCGCCGGCCTCCCAGAACGAGGAGATCTGCAGAATCGCCGGGCCGCTCAGGCCGCGGTGGGTAAACAGCAGGTTCTCGCGGAAGCTGGTGCCGTTGCAGCTGGCCGTGCAGTCCAGCGAGGTGCCCGACAGTTCAGTGCACAGTGCCTTGAGTTGGGGCTCGGTGATGGTGAAGGGCACCAGCCCGGCGCGGGTCGGCAGCAGGGTGTGGCCGAACTGGCGCGCCACCTGGTAGCCGAAGCCGGTAGCACCCAGGGTCGGGATCGACAGGCCGCCGGTGGCGATCACCAGCGACTGGCAGGCGAACTGCCCGGCACTGGTTTGCAGCAGGTAGCCGTTTTCGGTTTTCTCGATGTGCGAGATGCTGGTGTCCATGCGCAACTCGGCACCGGCCTCGTCGCACTCGGCCAGGAGCATGTTGAGGATGTCGCTGGCTTTGTTGTCGCAGAACAGCTGCCCGAGCTTCTTCTCGTGATACGGCACGCCATGCTTGGCCACCAACTCGATGAAGTCCCACTGGGTGTAGCGGGCCAGCGCCGACTTGCAGAAGTGCGCGTTGTGCGAAAGGAAGTTGGCTGGCTCGGTGTACATGTTGGTGAAGTTGCAGCGCCCGCCGCCGGACATCAGGATTTTCTTGCCTGGCTTGTTGGCGTGGTCGAGCAGCAGTACCCGGCGGCCACGGCGGGCGCTGAGCTGGGCGCACATCAGGCCGGCGGCGCCGGCGCCGAGGATGATCACGTCGGTGGTGTGCACGGGTTACCTCTTGAAGATTGCTGGGGCTGCCTTGCAGCCCTTTCGCGACACAAGGCCGCTCCTACAGGGGATCGCGTAACCCGTGTAGGAGCGGCCTTGTGTCGCGAAAGGGCCGCAAAGCGGCCCCAAAAGTTTTTTAAATGATGCGGACTTTCAGAACGCGGCCCTTGATCTTGCCGCTGTTCAGGCGCTGCATCGCCTGCTTGGCCAGTGCTCGTTCCACTGCCACGAAGGCCTGGAAATCGAAGATGGCGATCTTGCCCACCTGCTTGCCCGGGATGCCGGCATCGCCGGTCAATGCGCCGAGGATGTCACCCGGGCGCAGTTTGTCCTTGCGCCCGGCAGCGATGCACAAGGTGCTCATCACCGGCAGCATCGGCTCGCCGCCTTTATTTTTCAGGCTGTCCAACTGGTCCCAGCGCAGCGGGCTCTTCTGCAGCGCTTCGATGGCCTGGGCGCGGTGGCCTTCGGCCGGGGCCACCAGGCTGACCGCAACGCCCTTCTCGCCGGCACGGCCGGTACGGCCGACACGGTGCACGTGGATCTCGGCGTCACGCGCCAGCTCGACGTTGAGCACCATGTCCAGGCCGTCGATGTCCAGGCCGCGCGCGGCCACGTCGGTCGCCACCAGCACCGAGCTGCTGCGGTTGGCGAACATGGCCAGCACTTGGTCGCGGTCGCGCTGTTCGAGGTCACCGTGCAGGGCCTGGGCGACGATGCCTTTGGCCGTGAGGTGGGCGACCACGTCTTCGCACTGCTGCTTGGTGAAGCAGAACGCAACGCACGATTGCGGGCGATAGTGGCCGAGCACGCGAGTCACCGCTTCGAGGCGCTGTTGCGCGTCGATTTCGATGAAGCGTTGTTCGATCTGGTTGTCGGTGTGCAGGCTTTCGACCTTGACCTGCTGCGGGTTGCGCATGAAGTCTGCGGCAAGCTGCTTGATGCCGGACGGGTAGGTGGCCGAGAACAGCAGGGTCTGGCGGCGGGCCGGGGTCTTGCCGATGATGCTGGCGATGGCATCGAAGAAGCCCATGTCGAGCATGCGGTCAGCTTCGTCCAGGATCAGCGTATTGAGCCCGTCGAGTACCAGGGTGCCTTTGTCCAGGTGCTGCTGGATGCGCCCCGGGGTGCCGACGATGATGTGCGCACCATGCTCCAGCGACGCGATCTGCGGGCCGAGCGAAACGCCGCCGCAGAGGGTCAGGATCTTGATGTTGTCTTCGGCGCGGGCCAGCCGGCGCAACTCTTTGGCGACCTGGTCGGCGAGCTCGCGGGTCGGGCACAGGACCAGCGCCTGGCAACCGAAGTAGCGCGGGTTGATCGGGTTCAGCAGGCCGATGCCGAACGCAGCGGTCTTGCCGCTGCCGGTCTTGGCCTGGGCGATCAGGTCCTGGCCCTTGAGGATGACCGGCAGGCTCTGGGCCTGGATCGGCGTCATCGAGGCATAGCCGAGGGCGTCCAGGTTGGCCAGCATGGCGGCGGACAGCGGCAGGGTGGCAAAGGCGGTGGATTCGGTGGTCACGAGGCGGGCCTGTGTGGCGAAGCGAAAAATGCCGCACAGTCTACCAGCCTCATGGCCATTCGCCCTACGACTCCATGTGTTGTTCCGGACGACGGGCACGCCTTCCGTCTGTCGGCGCCAGTTGCAGGAAGATCGCTGCGGCCAGCATGGCCATGATGCCGATGGTCACGAAGGTCAGCTGGAAGGCGCCCAAGGTGCTTTCCACCCCCTCGGCGCTGCCGGCCGCCGTGAAGCCGCCCAGCAATGCACCGGCGCAAGCCACACCCAGGCTCAGCGCCAGTTGCGCGACCACCGACAGCAGGCTGTTGCCGCTGCTGGCGCTGGCATCGTCGAGGTCGATCAGGGTTACCGTGTTCATGGCCGTGAACTGCATGGAGTTCACGGCGCCGAGCAGGCCCAGTTGTATCAGCAGCACGGCGTAGGGCGTCTGCTCGTCGACCAGGCCGAGGCTGGCCAGCAGCAGGCCCAGCAGCAGGGTATTGCCGGTGAGGATGATGCGGTAGCCGAAGCGCTCGATCAGCGGCCGGGCGATGGACTTGGCCAGCATCGCCGCTGCAGCCAGCGGGATCATGCTCATGCCTGCCTGGGCTGGCGAATATCCCAGTGCCACCTGCAACAGCAAGGGCACGAGGAAGGGCAGGGCGCCGCTGCCCAGGCGCGCGAACAGGTTGCCGAGGATGCCGATGGCAAAGGTGCGCACGCGGAACAGGCTGGGCGAGAACAGCGGCTCGGGATCGCGCCCGGCCCGCAGCCAGTAGGCGGCCAGGCAGGCCATGCCAGCGAACAGCAGCAACATCACCCGCAAGTGCGGCAAGTGCAACTCGCCCAGGCCTTCCATGGCGATGGTGATCAGCACCATCGCCGCGCCGAACAAGAGGAAGCCTGGGCCATCGAAGCTGGTGCGCTCGGCGCCGCGCAGGTCAGGGATGAACTTCCACACGGCATAACAGCCGATGGCACCGACCGGCAGGTTGAGCAGGAAGATCCAGTGCCAGCTGAGGATTTCCACCAGCCAGCCACCGACCGTTGGGCCGAGTAGGGGGCCGAGCAGGCCGGGGATGGTGATGAAGCTCATGATCCGCACCAGCTCAGTGCGGGGGTAGGCGCGCAACACCACCAGCCGCCCGACCGGCAGCATCAGCGCACCGCCCAGGCCTTGAACGACGCGTGCCAGGATCAGAAAGCCCAGGCTGTTGGCGGCGGCGCACAACAGCGAGCCGAAGCTGAATAACAGGATTGCGCTGAAGAAGATGCGTTTGGTGCCAAAGCGGTCGGCGATCCAGCCGGAGGCGGGAATCAGCAAGGCCACGGTGAGCATGTAGGCGATGATCACGCCTTGCATGCGCAGCGGGTCCTCTTCCAGCGAGCGTGCCATGGCCGGCAGCGCGGTGTTGAGAATGGTGCCGTCCAGGGACTGCATGAAGAAAGCGATGGCCACGACCCAGGGGATCCAGCGGGCGGTGACGGGGTCCAGCGGGGTGCGTTCGGGCATGACGTCCTCGTTTGTCAGTGCCGGCCTCTTCGCGGGGCAAGCCCGCTCCCACAGGATCTCCACTGCCCTCGAATGGGGTGACATCTCTGTGGGAGCGGGCTTGCCCCGCGAAAGGGCCGGTAATGCCTATCACAATGTCAGGGTCAGGCCTTTGACCAATGCTCCCGGTAAATGACTCGACCCAGTACTGCGCTTTCCATAGGTACTGGTAGACAGGATCATCTCGCGCTCACGCGTCAGGTCCTCCAGCTGGCTGCCCAGCAAACTGTACAGGCTGTCATCGAAGCGCATGGTGCTTACCGGCCCCTGAATCTCGCCATTCTCCACCCAGAAGGTGGCAAAACGGGTCAGGCCGGTCATGCGTGCTGCTGGCAGGTCCGAGTAGTTCAGGTACCACAAGTTGCTGATATACAGCCCGGTGCCCAGCCGTTCGAGGATTGCTTCACTGGCCAGTTTGCCCGCCGCCAGGCTCAAGGCGCAGGGCGACTCGTAGCTGTCGGCGCCATTCGCCACCAGCGCGAACTCGGCCGCACTGCGTGCGCTGATCAGGCGCTGCACGGCTTGGCCTTGCTGGATCAGCGGCACATCGAGGCGGGGTGACCCCTCATCCGAAAACGCCGGGCTCAGCGAACCGCTGACCTGCTCGTCGAAGCTGACCAGCGGGCTCAGCTGGGCATCGCCGTTATACAGGCGCTGCAGGGCGCTGTTGCCAGTGGCCAGGGCCTGCGCAGAAAACCCGCCCCAGCACAGCATGCCGGCGATCTCGTCCATGGCCGCTGGCGCCAGGTAGGCGCGGTAACTGCCCGGTTTCAAGGTGATGGCGGGGCGGCCCAGGAACGCCAGTTGCTCGCGGGCCTGGCGCAGGCGCGCGACGAACTCGTCAGCGCTCCAGGCCTGCCCGGCATAGTTGGCTTTCACGGCCTGGCCGTTGCTGTGAAACAGGCTCCAGTCCATGTTGAAACTGTTGGCCTGGTGCCAGCCAAAGGCCCCGAACGAGCTGGCGAAGCCGCGACAGATCGGCCCGGCGGCGTAGATGCCGACCAGGTCCAGGTCGCCGGCTTCCCGTTCGATCAAGGCCAGCACTTCATCCAGTTCCGGCAGCGTGTGGTCTTGCTGGCTGTGGCTGTTCCACGGGGTTTCGTCCAGGCGCAGGTAGGGGTCGACGGCCAGCAGGGGCAAGGTCTGACGCAGTTGGCCCAGGGCATCGGCCAGGCGCGCGCGGTCCAGCACGGCATCATCGCCCAGGGTAATCAACTGCTCGGCCTGGCGGCCATCGCAGATCAGGCGCAGTTGCACACTGGCCTGGCTCACCTCGCCGGCCTGGCGCACCTTGGCGTGGTTGAAGCGCACGAACTGTGACTGCTCGGCGCTGTAGCCAAAGGTGAACTGTTCGCCCGGCTGCAGGGCATCGCGCAGGGCGCCAAGCAGGCTTTCGAAACGGTGTTGGGGTGTGGCGCTCATCAGGCGTCGCCTCCGAAGACATCGATCTGGCTGAACACGCAGGCCGGCGAAGCATGGCCGACCCGCACCACCTGGTTGGGCTCGCCTTTGCCGCAATTGGGCGTACCGAGCACCTGGAAGGTGCTGGCGTCGCCGACGGCGGACAAGTTGCGCCAGAACTGCGCCGAGATGCCGCGGTAGTTGGGGTTCTTGACGATGCCCTTGAGCTCGCCGTTTTCGATCAATTGGCCCCACTCGCAGCCGAACTGGAACTTGTTGCGGGCATCGTCGATGGACCAGGAGCGGTTGGTGCGCATCAGGATGCCGTGCTCGATGCCCTTGACCATCTGCGCCAGCGAGCGGTCGCCCGGCTCGATGTTGAGGTTGGCCATGCGGTCGATCGGTGCGCGGTTCCAGCCACAGGCACGGCTGTTGGCCACGCCGTCCAGGCCGGAGCGGAACTGCGACAGGGCGCCGCCCAACGGGCGCAGCAGCACGCCATCGCGGATCAGGAACTGCTTGCTGGCCTGGGTGCCGTCATCGTCGTAGCTGTAGCTGGCGAGTTCTTCGCCGATGGTCGGGTCGAAGGTCACGTTGAGCAGCTTCGAGCCGTATTGCAGGTGGCCGAAGTCACTGGCGTTGACGAAACTGGTGCCGGCGTAGTTGCGCTCGTCGCCGAGAATGCGGTCCATCTCCAGCGGGTGGCCGATGGACTCGTGAATCTGCAGCATCATCTGGTCGGGCATCAGCAGCAGGTCACGCGGGCCGCTGGGCGTATTGGGTGCCAGCAGCAGTTGCAGCGCCTCGTCGGCGACCCGCCGGGCGGCGCCGACCAGGCCACAGCGCTCGATGACCTCGAAGCCCCCCTGCTGGCCGAAGTTGTCCCGGCCCAGGCTGCGGCTCTGGCTGTCTTGGCCGTCACTGGCCGTCACGCTCAGGCCTGGGAACAGGAAGCGCTGGGCGTGGCGCAGCTCGGCGCCGGCGGAGTTGAGGTAGGTTTGTTCAACCAGGGTGATGTCCAGGCCGGCCTGCCAATCCACCAGGCGGTTGTCCTGGGGCACGCTGGCCGACTCGGCGGCGAGCAGGCCCAGGCAATCGGCGAGGTTGGGCAGGGGCTGGTCGAAGTTGGGCGAGACATGGTCGTGGCGTGCGCTGGTCACCGGTTGGTCGCGCAGGTCCAGCAGGCTATGCCTGGCGATCTGCCGGGCCAGCGCTTCGGCGCGTTCGAGCGCCTGCTGCAAGCCTTGTTGGGACAGGTCGGCGGTGGCCGCATAGGCCTCAACGCCGTTGACCCGCACGGTGAGCATGGCGCCCTCGTCCTGGCTGAAGAACGGCGGCTCGGCCACATTGCGGCGCACAGACAATGCCTGGTACGACTGCTTCACATGACGCAGGGAAAACAACTCGGCCGTGCTGCGCAGCCCAGCAAAGCGCTGGCGCAACAGGGCGCTGGAATCGAACATGCGGGAACCTCCGAGTCAGTGGTGGCTCCCCCTAGAACCACGCCACTCGCATGCTCAGGCCCGTATCGTCACGGGCCACGAGCAATGCCAGCTCATTATGGCAGCCAGGTACTTCCCTGGTCAGGAAATAACGCGGGCCGTTCAACCACCGCCTTCCCAGCAATGGGGCGGCGTTGTTACGCCCACTTTCTGGATGGCGGCCTTCAACATAGCATTCAGATGCGCTGCGACATGGTGTGAGGTGTCCGTTAGCAAGTAGACGTGGTGCTTTTCGAGGTCGGGCAAGCCCAGCCCTTCCACGTACGCGAGTGAGGTATCGGCGCTATCCAGCCCTTCGACAATGCCCACGGCCAGGCCACTTCTCATGCAGGCCAGTACCGCGTGCCAGTTGGCGCTTTCCAGCAGCACACGGTACGCAATGCCGTGGGCTTTCAGTGCCTGCAAGGCCGCCTCCCGGTACGGGCAACCCTTCAACTGCAGTGCCAGCGGCAAGGGGCGATTGGGGGCATGGCTGAATCCAGGCGCTGCGGCCCAGCGCGGCTGCGTCGAGCGAAGCCACTCGCCTTGCTGCCAGTCGTCACTGCTGACCGCTACAGCCAGGTCCAGCCGCTGTCGCGCAAACAGGTCGATGAGCTCTGCGCTGGAACGCGCTACAGCCTCCAACTCCAGCTTCGGGTTATTGGCGACGAACACCGGTAGAAAGTCGCTCATGAGGTTGGCGGCATAACCGTCGGGTACGCCTATGCGCACCTTGCCGGTCATCTGCTGTGGCGACAGCGTGGCCAGTAGCCTGTCGTGAGCCATCAAGAAACGTGTCGCTTCGCCCATCAGCTGACGGCCCGCAGGGGTTAGCTCCACCGACTGGTTACTGCGTGTGAACAATTGTTGCCCGATCTTTCCCTCCAGCTTCTGGATCTGCGTCGTCACCGCCGATGGGCTGCGGTGGACGTAGTCGGCCGCCGCCTTGAAACGGCCTAGCCGGGCCACTGCCTGGAAGGTTCTCAGTACATCGATGTCGAGGCCTTTGCCCATGGAGCCACCTGATTTGTTCGGATCGAACCAGCGCTTCGATTTAATCAACTGTACAGCCTTTATACCCACTCTTACTGTGGGGTCGAAGCCCGCATGCCCCCTGAATTGCAATGGAATGATACGGATGAGCCTGAACGACTTCGTGGTAGATGCACTCGTGCGCAACCCCGCTTACCAGCACGCACGACTATGGACTGTCGAGAACCACGAGAAGTACTCGACATTGGCCCAGCCTGAGCCGGGACCTGAAAGCGACCACCGTTTCAACCACGAAATATTTCTGCTTATGCGCGCTTTGAATGAGCAAGGCGTAGGTCAGAGCGGGCTCTGTGCTGATGCAGAGGGGCAGGGGGCGCTAAAGGCCGTCATCGGCGACGTTGCCGAGCGGTTGGCAGCGCTGAGCAGTGGGCGCCGCGTGCACTATGTGGAGCTGGGCCCGGAGCCGATCAAGAGCGCCTGCTTGCTGAAGCGAATGGTCGAGACGTCCAGCTCCATCCGCTACACCGCCATCGATATCAACCAGACCTCGCAAGCCGCGATGAGCGATGCCGTGGGGCCCATCGTGCGCGAGGATGGCAGTTTCAATTACATCGCCGCTGATTACCGCACCGTAACCCATGAGGATTTGCGTCACGATCAGGAACTCACACTCATCACCCTGCTTGGGTTTCAGGAGGGTAACGAGCTGCCCGTGAGCACTGGGCGGCTGATTCGTAGCCTTGCAGGTAACACCACCTACATCCTTTCGGAAATGCAGGTCTACGACGAAGGCCTGGAAAGTACCATCCTCAAGTTCTACGCCAACCCCTGCATGCTCCAGTTCTCCCAAATGGTCGCGCTTCAACAAGGCTTCATCCCCTCGGGCGAGCATGAAGCCATGCTCGTACCGCTACGCATTCAGGATGAACCCATCCATGTCGCGGTAACCCTGCAACCTGTGCAGCGTCTGCAGCAACGTGGGTACCTGCTGACCAACATCTGCCTCAAGTACACGCCCGAACAGTTCCGTCGCATCAGGGCCCGGCATTGCAACTGCAGTGTGGTGGACGAGTTCGCCAGCGGTGATGGCTCGGTGCGCTACCAGATCGCGAAGTACCTTCAGTAGTGACTCTACGGGGACAGACACATCATGAATCCTTCAGACACCTTACCCCTGTTCGAACGCGGCGTAGGGCGCGTGAAGCTGGCGCTCAAGTCGACATTGAAGCGTACGCCGCGGCCATCGCCTATCTGCCTCAGTGAGCAGTTGCCCTGGTCGGACGATTTGCTTTGCCAGCAGGGGCCCGTCCTCAGCGACACCCGAACACTTGGGCAGCTTGGGTATGCCGACAGCCCGCACGCCAAAATCGCAGCGGACAGCATCACCGGGGTGGCGGTTGTGCATCGGCTGTTCACGCCCGAGGGCGTTGCGGCCTTGCAAGGCATCTGCAGCCGTCTGGAGGAGGGGGCGGGTGACAGCGACTGGATCATTTCGCGGCGTACGCGAGGGGTGACGGCTTTATCATCGTTCATCAACGACATGATGTGCAGCCGCTCATTCCTGTTAGCTGTCTCGCGCATTGCAGGCGTGCCGTTGGTGCCTTACCCCATGGTCAATGCGCGCTCGCAGGTCAACTATTTCTACCCCAAGCCTGTCGAGCAACAGCAGCAACTCGGCATGTGGCACACAGACGGCACCAATTACGTGCTGAACATCGTGCTGTCGGGGGCCTGCGAATACAGCGGGGGCGAATTCCTGTTCCATAACGGCACTGTCGACAGCTTTGATGCGCTGGATCACCGTACCTTCGAAAATGCGCGCCTGGACGCACCTGGCGATGCCTTGTTCATTTATGGCAGCCGATTGTTCCACGGTGTGCGCCCGGTGGTCAGCGGGCGACGCATGTCGTTGGTGCTGTCCTTTCATTGTCCCTACTTTGGTGACGACTCCAACCGGTTTTGGCACTTGGCCTCCGACGATGGCATCCCTGCGACGATCCCTAAATGGTTGGGGTTGCGCTGGGCCTTGCAGCGATCAGCAGCCCGTCAGTTTTCAAGAATAGGCATCGAGCCGATTACGTTCGCGCAATTGCATCACACAGGGGCGTGAACATGCCAAGCAGTGCGCCATACCTGATCCTGCTGCAAGTCATCTTTGTCCTTTCCTGGAGTTCGGGCTTTATTGGTGCCCGGCTGGGCACGGAGGACGCGGGTGCCATCAATCTGCTGTTCTGGCGGTTTCTGCTGGTCAGCATCTGCCTGCTGCCTTTTGTCGTGCATCGGCTGCGTGCGCTTACGTGGGCGCAGATACGCTACAACGCCGTCATTGGTTTCCTGGCTCAGTTTGCCTATCTGGTCAGTGTCTACATCGCCATCCGGGGCGGGTTACCGGCGGGGATTGCCGCCATCATTTGTGCGCTGCAGCCATTGATCACGGCATCGATGAGCAACAACAGCCAGCATGAGCGCAGTGGTCGGCAGGAATGGCTCGGGCTTGGGGTGGGGTTCGCCGGCGTCAGCATGATCATTTTTGCAGAGTACAGCCTGTCTGCGAGCCAGCTTGGCCTCTGGCTGTATGCCCTGCCGCTGATCGCCGCCATCACGTTGTCCATCGCCACGCTGTATCAGCGTCGGCAATCGATCATGGCGACGGACCACAGCAAGGACGGTCTGCTGATGCCGTTGTTTCTGCAATCGACTGCGACACTGCTGCTGCTCACGGCTGCAGGCTTGCCACTGGGGTTGATCGAAGTGCCTGCCAGCACACAGGTCTGGGCGGCGGTCGCATGGCTGACCCTGTTCTCCACGTTCATTGCCTACCTGAGCCTGTGGATATTGCTGACAAAGCTCTCGGCGACCCGCGTCTCGGCACTGGTCTACCTCGAGCCACCGGTGACGTTGTTATGGGCGGCGTTGATGTTCGGGGACGTGATCCATTGGACAACCTATGTGGGCATTGCGGTGGTCGCGGCAGGTATCGCCATCACCCGCCAGCCGCGCAGGTCGGCCACGTCTGCCAATGCGCTGAGCGACACGGGTGACAGATAGACGCTCGTGAGCGCGGCACTGCGCTGGTCGCTAGAACCACCCGTCTTGCATGGTGATACAGGTGTCGTCGCGTACCTCGAGCAATGCCAGCTCATTGTGGCAGCCCGGTACTTCCCAGGTCAGGAAGTAGCGCGCGGCCTGCAGCTTGCCGAGGTAGAAGTCACGGTCGTCGGCGTTGCCTTTGAGCAGGCCGAGTTCGGCGTGGATCGCCTGTTCCAGCCAGCGCCAGCCGACCACGCAGTGGCCGAAGGCCTTGAGGTACAGGGCCGAGTTGCCCAGGGCGGTGCTGACGTTGCCCTGGGCCATGTCACCCAGCAGGGAAAGGGTGACGGCCTGCAGGCGATTGACCAACTGCTCCAGCGGCTGGCGCAGGGTGTCGAGGCCAGGGTGGTGGCTGGCGCGCTCGGCTGTGCTGGCGATCAGGCGGATCAGTTGCTTGAGCCCCGCGCCGCCGTTTTGCGCAAGCTTGCGGCCGAGCAGGTCGAGCGACTGGATGCCTTCAGTGCCCTCGTGAATCGGGTTCAGGCGGTTGTCGCGGTAATACTGCTCAACGGGGTATTCGCGGGTGTAGCCATGGCCGCCGAGGACCTGGATCGCTAACTCATTGGCTTTGAGGCAGAAGGTCGATGGCCAGGATTTGACGATCGGGGTCAACAGGTCGAGCAGTGCCTGGGCGTGTTGCCGAGTGCTCTCGTCGTCGGCTGTCTGGGTGTCGTCGAACAGGCGTGCGGCGTACAGGCCAAGGTCGAAGGCGCCTTCAACGTAAGCCTTCTGCGTCAGCAGCATGCGCTTGACGTCGGTATGCCCGATGATCGGCACGGCAGGGCTGTGCGGGTCCTTGTTGTCTGGCAACCGCCCTTGTGGCCGCTGGCGCGCGTAGTCCAGCGAGTACAGGTAGCCGGCATAACCGAGCATCACCGCGCCCATGCCAACGCCGATGCGCGCCTCGTTCATCATCTGGAACATGCAGGCCAGGCCCTGGTGCGGCTGGCCGACCAGGTAGCCGATGCACTGGCCGTTGTCGCCGAAGTTCAACGCCGTCGAGGTGGTGCCGCGCCAACCCATCTTGTGGAACAGGCCAGCCAGCAGCACATCGTTACGCTCGCCACGGCTGCCATCCGGGTTCACCCGGTACTTGGGCACGATGAACAGCGAGATGCCCTTCACCCCGGGAGGCGCATCCGGCAGCTTGGCCAGCACCATGTGCACGATGTTTTCCGACAGATCGTGGTCGCCGCCAGAGATGAAGATCTTGTTGCCTTTGAGCCGGTAGCTGCCATCGCCTGCAGGTTCGGCGCGGGTGCGGATATCGGCCAGGGACGAGCCCGCATGCGGCTCGGTCAACGCCATGGTGCCGAAGTAGCGGCCGTCGATCATTGGCTGCAGGAACAGGCGTTTTTGTTCGTCGGTGCCGAAGCTTTCGATCAGGTTGGCCGCGCCCATGGTCAGGAACGGGTAGGCGGTTGTGCCAGCGTTGGCGGCCTGGAAGTGTGCGAAGCAGGCCTGTGAGACCAGGCTGGGCAACTGCATGCCGCCGACTTCGAAGTCGCGGTTGGCGTTGAGAAAGCCCGCTTCGAGGAAGGCGTCCACGGCCGGCTTCACCTCGGGGATCAACTCGGCGCGGCCGTCCACGTAGCGCGGCTCGTTTTCATCGGCCTTGCGGTTGTGCGGCGCAAAGTACTTTTCGGCGATGGTACGGGCAGTGGTCAGCGCCGCGTCGAAGGTTTCGCGGCTGTGCTCGGCGAAGCGCGGGCGCTGGGTGAGGGCTTCGGCGTCGAGGACTTCGTAGAGCTCGAAGGCGAGGTTGCGAGGGCTGAGCAGGGTCTCGGGCATGGGGGCGGTCCTTGAGCGGGCTTGGGGCGAGTCTAGGATTGGCTCGAAGGGGTGGCTACCATGATTGATTCAATTGATGGTATGGAACAGGCAGAGACTTAAATGAACAGTGATCGCTTTAAGTCCTGCGGCTCGCACAGTGCGTTTGGGGAGGCAGAGCATAACCCTGGTTCAAGGTTGCAATAGGGTGCCGTCGACGTTCAGAGGGCGGAAGTACCCCTTAATGCAATTAATTTCACGCACACAAAGTTGAATGTGTGTTTCCTGTCGAAATGAAGTGCCTGGATAAAGCGCCCCTTCTTCCGTATGATTCAGGCAAAGCCCCAAGTCAATAACAGCCCCGACCACGTAGGGTTCTTTAATTGATCCTTGGCCACGTTTGTATTGTTTGATGAGGCGAGCATAGCTAAGAGCGCGCTCGGGGCTGCTCTCCCAAAAGTACGCACCCTCACCGAGCCAATCGTATTCATTCATGCTTGGCGAAATCTGATCGCCAGCCAAGACTGCCTCTCCGATCTTGCGATCACATCCGTGGAACCCGAGGACAAATGAGGGAAGCTGCTGATACATCTACCTGTAGTTCGCCTTAAGCTCGCCCTTGGTAGTGAAGACACCTGTCCTGGCACGGAAAGCTTTCGCCTCTGCAGGGTTGCCAGCAAGAATCTGTGCCAGCTGAAGGATGCGCTGGGCAGCTTCAACGTGCGGATTATCAGCCTTGGGCTTTGTAGGGGCTTTGGCAGTCATGTCGACCTCCATTGAGGCGGTATTGGCTGAAAGGTGCTTGAGCCACTCTACCGTCAAGGGAGGGATTTGTCAGCTCAAGCCGGCAAGTTCTCAGATTTTCATCCTATTCTGTAGTCCATTTCGCAAACATACCCTCAACCCAGCTCTTGCCATTGGCTGCAATCGATTCCAATTCAAACCTTTAGAATTGAAAAAGGAGAGCCTAAGCTCTCCTTCTTCTTCAGCAACCCGCAGCCATCAACCGATGGTCATCAGGCTCGCATTACCCCCCGCAGCAGCAGTATTCACACTCACCGCCCGCTCGATCACCAGCCGCTCCAGCGCAATCTGGTGGTCGCCGCTGGACAGACCGTGCACACCGACGATCGCCCCGGCACGCTTGGCCACTTGCTGGCACACGCTACGCAGCTGGTCCGAATCGCCATGGTGGATCACGGCGTCGAACGCCACTTCATCCTTGTTCCAATCCGCTACCAGCTTGACCTTGGCCTGCAGCTCTTTCGGCAGGCGGGCGCGCAGGGCTTTGCCCGGTTCGCCGTCAGCCCATACCGCCGAGCTGCCAACCGCCAAGACGGCAGCAAACTGCGCCAGCAGGTCGGCTTCGTTGTCCGCCAGGCACAGCACGTGCTCGCGCGGCAGGATGGTGTAGCTGTTGCGCTCGCCGGTCGGGCCTGGCAGCAGGCGGGCGATGCCGCTCTGCGACTGGCCGGCAAACTGGGTGCACAGCGCAGCCAGGTCGGCCTGCTGGTTGCTCTCGGCCCAGGCCTTGAGGCTGTGCAGCGGCTTGATCAGCTGCTCGTGCAGGGTGCGGTCAGGCTTGCCTTCGCCATCCTGCTGCTGGAAGTGACGGCCAATGGCGTCGGCCGGGCGGGTCGACAGCAGGCGGTACAGGTACAGCGGGCCGCCGGCTTTCGGGCCGGTACCGGACAGGCCTTCACCGCCGAACGGTTGCACGCCGACCACTGCGCCAACGATGTTGCGGTTGACGTACATGTTGCCGGCGTTGGCGTTCTCCACCACTTTGGCGATGGTCTCGTCGATGCGGGTGTGCACGCCGAGGGTCAGGCCGTAACCGGAGTTGTTGATCTGCTCGATCAGTTGGTCGAGGTTGCGGCGGTTGTAGCGCACCACGTGCAGCACTGGGCCGAAGATCTCGCGCTTGAGTTCGTCGAAGCTGTCCAGCTCGATCAGGGTTGGCATGACGAAGGTGCCGCGTTTGACCTCGGCCGCATCGGCGATGGCAACCTGGTAGACCGAGCGGCCTTTTTCACGCATGCCCTGGATGTGCTTCTCGATGCCGGCCTTGGCTTCGGCGTCGATCACCGGGCCGATGTCCACGGCCAGGCGGTCGGGGTTGCCCAGGCGGCTTTCGGCCATGGCACCCTTGAGCATCTCGATCACACGGTCGGCGGAGTCTTCCTGCAGGCACAGCACGCGCAGTGCCGAGCAGCGCTGGCCGGCGCTGTCGAAGGCCGAGGACACCACGTCGATCACCACCTGCTCGGTCAGGGCCGAGGAGTCGACGATCATCGCGTTCTGGCCGCCGGTTTCGGCGATCAGCGGGATCGGGCGGCCCTGGTTGTCCAGGCGGCCGGCGACGTTACGTTGCAGCAGGCGGGCCACTTCGGTGGAACCGGTGAACATCACGCCTTTGACGCGCTCGTCACCGACCAGGCCGGCACCGACCGTCTCGCCGCGGCCTGGCAGCAGTTGCAGGACGCCTTCCGGAATGCCGGCTTCCAGCAGCAGGCGCACGGCCTGGGCGGCAATCAGCGGGGTTTGCTCGGCGGGCTTGGCCAGTACCGGGTTCCCTGCGGCGAGTGCAGCGGCGACCTGGCCGCTGAAGATTGCCAGCGGGAAGTTCCACGGGCTGATGCACACCACTGGGCCCAATGGGCGGTGGGCGTCGTTGCTGAAGTCGTTGCGTGCCTGCACCGCGTAGTAGCGCAGGAAGTCCACGGCCTCGCGCACTTCGGCGATGGCGTTGGCGAAGGTTTTACCCGCCTCGCGGATGAGCAGGCCCATCAGCGGCTGGATCTCGGCTTCCATCAGGTCGGCGGTGCGCTCAAGGATCGCTGCGCGCTCGGCGGGTGGGGTGGCCTGCCAGATCGGTGCGGCGTTGAGGGCGCACTGGATGGCGTTGTCGACGTCGGCAACCGTGGCTTCCTGGACGTGGCCGACCACATCGCGGTGGTCCGCTGGGTTCAGCACCGGCACAGCAGCCGATTCGCTGGCGGCGCAGGCCAGCAGCGGGGTGGCTTTCCAGTCGTTGTGGGCAGTGGCCAGCATGGCGCAGGACAGCGACGCCAGGCGGTGTTCGTTGGCCATGTCGATACCGGCCGAGTTGGCCCGCTCAGTGCCGTACAGGTCGCGCGGCAACGGGATGCGCGGGTGTGGCAGGCCGATGCCGCCTTCCTGGGTGGCCATGCGCTCGATGCTGGCGACCGGGTCGGCAACCAGCTCCTGGATGGAGATCGAGTGGTCGGCGATGCGGTTGACGAACGAGGTGTTGGCGCCGTTTTCCAACAGGCGACGAACCAGGTACGCAAGCAGGGTTTCGTGGGTGCCGACCGGTGCATAGACGCGGCACGGACGGTTCAGCTTGCCGTCGGAAATCTTGCCGACCACTTGCTCGTACAGCGGCTCACCCATGCCGTGCAGGCACTGGAACTCGTACTGGCCGGGGTAATAGTTCTGGCCGGCGATGTGGTAGATGGCCGACAGGGTGTGGGCGTTGTGGGTGGCGAACTGCGGGTAGATGGCTTCGGGCACGGCCAGCAGTTTGCGTGCGCAGGCGACATAGGACACATCGGTGTACACCTTGCGGGTGTAGACCGGGTAGCCTTCCAGGCCTTCGACCTGGGCGCGCTTGATTTCGCTGTCCCAGTAGGCGCCTTTCACCAGGCGGATCATCAGGCGATGGCGGCTGCGCTTGGCCAGGTCGATGACATAGTCGATCACATACGGGCAGCGCTTCTGGTAGGCCTGGATGACGAAGCCAATACCGTTCCAGCCTGCCAGCGAGGGTTCGAAGCACAGGCGCTCGAGCAGGTCGAGCGACAGCTCCAGGCGGTCGGCTTCTTCGGCGTCGATGTTCAGGCCGATATCGTATTGCTTGGCCAGCAGGGTCAGCGACAGCAGGCGCGGGTACAGCTCTTCCATCACGCGCTCGTACTGGGCGCGGCTGTAGCGCGGGTGCAGGGCCGACAGCTTGATCGAGATGCCCGGGCCTTCATAGATGCCGCGGCCATGCGAGGCTTTGCCGATCGAGTGGATCGCTTGCTCGTAGGATGCCAGGTACTTCTGTGCGTCGTGCTCGGTCAGTGCGGCTTCGCCGAGCATGTCGTAGGAATAACGGAAGCCCTTGGCCTCGAAACGGCTGGCGTTGGCCAGGGCTTCGGCGATGGTTTCACCGGTGACGAACTGCTCGCCCATCAGGCGCATGGCCATGTCGACGCCCTTGCGGATCATCGGCTCGCCGCTTTTGCCGATGATACGGGTGAGCGACGAGGTGAGGCCGGATTCGTTATGGGTGGACACCAGCTTGCCGGTCAGCAGCAGGCCCCAGGTGGCGGCGTTGACGAACAGCGATGGGCTGTTGCCCAGGTGCGGCTGCCAGTTGCCGGTGCTGATCTTGTCGCGGATCAGCGCATCGCGGGTGCCCTTGTCTGGGATGCGCAGCAAGGCTTCTGCCAGGCACATCAGCGCCACGCCTTCCTGAGACGACAGCGAGAACTCTTGCAGCAGGCCCTGGACGATGCCTGCGCGGCCGCCAGCGCTCTTCTGGTTGCGCAGTTTTTCGGCGATGCCGGCCGCCAGTTTGTTGGTGGCCTCTGCCAGGGGCGCGCTGAGGCGAGCTTGCTCCAGCAGCATCGGAATGACTTCCTGCTCGGGGCGGCGGTAAGCGGCGGTGATGGCCGAGCGCAGTACCGATTGCGGCAGGATGCTCTCGGCGAATTCGAGGAAGCATTGGTGAGCATGGTCCGGCTGGACTTCGCCAGCATCGTCGACCAGGTTGCTGGCATGACCGTTGAGTTCGGTCAGGGTGGCACCACCCTCGAGCTTCTCCAGGTAATTGAAGATCGCTTGCTTGATCAACCAATGCGGCGTGCGGTCGATGGACTGCGCAGCTGCTTTGAGTCGCTCACGGGTAGGGTCATCGAGTTTGACCCCAAGGGTGGTCGTCGCCATTTCTTATCCTCATTATTGCCACGGCTGTGGCCTAAGCTGACGCCAAGAGTAGCTGTAGGGCAATTCAGGTGCAACCAGGTGCAACCCGATTTTTTTACGGAAAAGGTGCAACTCGTCCGGCGAACATTCCTACACTTAATTAAAGGTTGTTTCTGGGGCGATTTAGTCTGAAAAATCCCGTTTTTGCTCCAAAAAGGAGCAAGAACGAGGCTTTAACTGAAAATGCATGAGTAGGTGCAACTTGAAACGGAAAAAGGGTTGCACCCTGTTTGCGATGTTGCATAGCATTCGCCACCTGGGTGCAACCGCCACGTTGCGGTTGTGCATGAAATAACAACAAACGCCAGGGCACACGCATGGGCAATCCACTAACGATCACCTTTGTGATCTATATCGCTGCGATGGTACTGATCGGCTTCGCCGCGTATCGCGCCACCAATAACCTTTCCGACTACATCCTGGGCGGTCGAAGCCTGGGCAGCGTGGTCACCGCGCTCTCTGCCGGTGCGTCCGACATGAGCGGCTGGCTGTTGATGGGCCTGCCGGGCGCCATCTACTTCTCCGGCCTTTCCGAAGCCTGGATCGCCATCGGCCTGACCGTCGGCGCCTACCTGAACTGGCTGTTCGTTGCGGGCCGCCTGCGGGTGCAGACCGAGCACAACGGCGATGCCTTGACGCTGCCGGACTACTTCGCCAGCCGCTTCGAAGACCAGAGCGGCCTGCTGCGGATCATCTCGGCCATCGTCATCCTGGTGTTCTTCACCATCTATTGCGCGTCGGGCATCGTCGCCGGTGCGCGTCTGTTCGAAAGCACCTTCGGCATGCCGTACGAGACGGCCCTGTGGGCTGGCGCTGCCGCCACCATCGCCTACACCTTCGTCGGTGGCTTCCTGGCGGTGAGCTGGACTGACACCGTGCAGGCTTCGCTGATGATTTTCGCACTGATCCTCACCCCGGTGATCGTGCTGATCTCGACCGGTGGCTTCGACACCACCTTCCTGGCCATCGAAGCGCAGAACCCGGCCAACTTCGACATGTTCAAAGGTGCCACCTTCATCGGCATCATCTCGCTGATGGGTTGGGGCCTGGGCTACTTCGGCCAGCCGCACATCCTGGCGCGCTTCATGGCCGCTGACTCGGTCAAGTCGATCGCCAAGGCCCGTCGCATTTCCATGACGTGGATGATCCTGTGCCTGGCCGGTACCTGTGCCGTGGGCTTCTTCGGCATCGCCTACTTCTCGGCCAACCCGGACCTTGCAGGCCCGGTCACCGAGAACCACGAGCGCGTGTTCATCGAGCTGGCGAAGATCCTGTTCAACCCATGGATTGCGGGCGTGTTGCTGTCGGCCATCCTGGCGGCGGTGATGAGCACCTTGAGCTGCCAGCTGCTGGTGTGCTCCAGCGCCTTGACCGAAGACTTCTACAAAGCCTTCCTGCGCAAGGGTGCTTCCCAGCGTGAGCTGGTGTGGGTCGGCCGCCTGATGGTGCTGGCGGTTGCCCTGATTGCCATCGCCATGGCAGCCAACCCGGAAAACCGCGTGCTGGGCCTGGTGGCCTACGCCTGGGCGGGCTTCGGTGCGGCCTTTGGTCCGGTGGTGCTGATCTCGGTACTGTGGAAAGGCATGACCCGTAACGGCGCCCTTGCCGGTATCGTGGTGGGTGCGTTGACCGTGATCCTGTGGAAGCAATTCGACACCCTTGGGCTGTACGAAATCATCCCAGGCTTCCTCTTCGCCAGCATCGCCATCGTCGTGGTGAGCAAGCTGGGTAGCCCGTCGACGGCGATGGTTCAGCGCTTCGAAACGGCTGATGCGGCGTATCACGCTGACAAGTAATACCCGTTGAACAGGCGGCGCCCGCGAAGCAGGCGCCGCCGATCGACAGCCAGGCCTGACTCCGCCTGCAAGGCAAGGTAAACTTGCCACCCCCGCAGGAGTTGCCATGAACTATCGTCACGCCTTCCACGCCGGCAACCACGCCGACGTCCTCAAGCACATCGTGCTGACCCGCCTCATCGCCCTGATGTCGCGCAAGGAGCAGCCGTTCGCCTATATCGATACCCACGCAGGCCTTGGCCTGTATGACTTGCAGGGCGACCAGGCGACCCGCACCGGTGAATACCTCGAAGGCGTTGCCCGGTTGTGGGACCGCGACGACCTGCCGGCCATGGCAGGCGATTACCTGCGCATCATCAAGCGCCTCAATGCCGATGGCGAGTTGCGTTACTACCCGGGTTCGCCAGAGCTGGCCCGCCGCCTGATGCGTCAGCAAGACCGCGCCCTGCTCAACGAGAAGCACCCCGAAGACGGGCCGCTGCTCAAAGAGAACATGAAGAAAGACCCACGCGTCTTCGTTCACCTGGGCGAGGGCTGGCATGTGCCGCGCGCCCTGCTGCCGGTGCAGGAAAAGCGCGCGATCATGCTGATCGACCCGCCGTTCGAGCAGGCCGATGAGCTCAAGCGCTGCACCACTTCGATGAAAGAGGCGATCGGCCGCATGCGCCAAACCGTCGCGGCCATTTGGTACCCGATCAAGGACCAGCGCTCGCTGACCCGCTTCTATCAGGACCTCACCAGCACTGGCGCGCCCAAGTTGCTGCGCGTGGAGTTGTATGTGCACCACCAAGACAGCCCGCAGGGGCTCAACGGCTCTGGCCTGGCCATTGCCAACCCGCCGTGGGGGCTGGAGGAAGAGCTGAAGGAACTGCTGCCCTGGCTCGCCAAAGAGCTGGCACAGACGGCGGGTAGCTACCGGATGGACTGGCTGATCGCCGAATAAGCAGATTCTGTGCGGCCCTGTGGGAGCGGCCTTGCGTCGCGAAAGGGCCGCACAGCGGCCCCGGTAATCGTGTAAAAATGCCGAAATCGGGGGGCTGCTGCGCAGCCCTTTCGCGACGCAAGGCCGCTCCCACATCTACCGCGCAGTCGGTGACGTTTGCGTTATAATCTCGCCCTTTAGCCGCCATCCGCCCACGAGGCCGCTGGCGCATCTCTACCGAAAGAAGAGGCTAATCCCTTGGCATTGACGATTCTTGGCCTGTCCGGCGCCCTTAGCCATGACCCTTCCGCGGCCCTGTACATTGACGGCAAGCTGATTGCCGCCGCCGAAGAAGAGCGCTTCGTGCGTGACAAGCATGCGAAGAACCGCATGCCCTACGAGTCGGCGAAGTTCTGCTTGGAGCAGGCAGGCATCAAGCCATCCGACGTCGACGTGGTAGCCATTCCGTTCGCCCCGATCAGCCTGTTCGGCAAGGCACGCTGGCACTATGCCAAGCGCTACTGGTATGCCCCGGACCGCGCCCTCGACGCGATCCTGATGGGCAATCGTCGCTACAAGCGCTATCGCAAGAAGATCGTCTGGTGCCTGGAGCAACTGGGCTTCGACCCGAAAAAGGTCAAGATCGAACCGGTCGAGCACCACCTGGCCCACGCCTCCAGCGCCTACCACTGCTCGGGTTTCAAGGAAAAGACCGCGATCCTGGGTATTGACGGTAAGGGCGAGTACGCCACGACCTTCTTCGGCTATGGCGAAAACGGCAAGATCCACAAGATCAAGGAATTCTTCGACCCGGACTCCCTGGGCGGCCTGTATGGCGCGATCACCGAGTTCCTCGGTTTCGAAATGCTCGACGGCGAGTTCAAGGTCATGGGCATGGCGCCGTACGGCGACGCCAGCAAATATGACTTCTCGCGCCTGGCCAGCTTCGAGAACGGCGAACTGGTGATCAACACCGAATACGCCAACGTCATCGGCCTGCGCCGCTATAAAGAGAAGGGCAAGGGCTTCTACTTCTCGCCGAAGCTGATCGAGTGGCTGGGCCCCAAGCGCGAAGGCGACATCGCCGACGAGCCGTACATCCACTACGCCGCCAGCATGCAGGCGCTGTTCGAGAAGCTGGCCCTGCAGATGATCGACCATTACCTGGGCGATACCTTGAAGCAGACCGGCAAGCTGGCCTTCGCCGGCGGCTGCGCGCTGAACGTCAAGCTCAACCAGAAGATCATCGCTCGCCCGGATGTGAAGGAGCTTTTTGTTCAGCCTGCTTCCGGTGACGCCGGTACTGCGGTGGGTGCCGCGGCCTATGTGTCCCATGCACGCGGCGTGCCGGTCGAGAAGATGGAACACGTCTACCTCGGCCCGTCGTACTCCAACGAGGACGTGATCGCCGCCTGTGCCCGTCACCCGGACCAGCCGAAGTGGCGCAAGCTCGACAATATGCCCGAGCAGATCGCCAAGATCATGGTCGACGGCAACCCAGTGGCCTGGTTCCAGGGCCGCATGGAATTCGGCCCGCGCGCCCTGGGTGGTCGTTCGATCATCGGCTGCCCGAGCGTAGAAGGTGTGGCTGACCGCATCAACCACCAGATCAAGTTCCGCGAGCGCTGGAGACCTTTCTGCCCGTCGATGCTCGACACCGTCGCCCCGCAGATGATCAAGGTCGATCACCCGGCGCCGTTCATGACCTTCACCTTCGAAGTGGCTGAAGAGTGGAAAACCCGCGTACCGGAGGTGGTCCACGAGGACGGCACTTCGCGTGCCCAGGTGCTCAAGCGCGAATACAACCCGCGTTACTACGACATGATGAAGGCGCTGGAAAACCTGACCGGCAACGGCGTGTCGCTGAACACTTCGCTGAACCGTCGGGGTGAACCGATGATCTGCTCGCCGACCGATGCCCTGAACATGTTCTTCGGCTCGGACCTGCAGTACCTGATCATGGAAGACATCCTGGTAGTGAAGGACGGCGCGGCCGCGTATGACCAGCCGCTCTGAACCGCGCATCCTGCAGTTCTGCCATGGCTATGACGGGCCGTTTCTGGACTGTGCCCGTCAGTACGCCAGCCTGTTTCAGGGGCGTGGCTACCAGGTCACCACAGTGTTTCTCACCGGCGCCGCCGACCCGCAAGTCGCGGCCGGCTGCGCGTCGGACGAGGTGCTGTTCCTGGAGTTCAGCTCCAAGGCCGTGCGTGGGCTGAAGCTTGGCGCCATCCGTGCTTTGCGGCGGATTGCGGCTGAGCGCCATTTCAGTTTCTGCATCGCCCACCGGTTCAAGCCGATTTATGTCGCCTTGTTGGGCACCGGCCTGCCGGTGATCGGTGTGCACCACGCCTTTGGCGACTATCAGCGCAAAGGGCGGCGGCTGTTTGCCAACCTGTTCAGCAAGCGCCTGAGCCTGCTCGGCGTTTCCGACGCGGTGCGGGACGACATGCGCCGCTGCCTGCCCGCATGGCCGGCTGAACGTATCCAGACCCTGTACAACCGTATCGACATCGAGGCCCTGCAGGCTGCATTGGTGCCTCGGGATGCAGCGCGCGAGGCTCTTGGCCTCGACCCTCAGGCGTGGATCGTCGGCAACGTCGGCCGCCTGCACCCAGACAAAGACCAGGCCACGCTGTTGCGCGGTTTTGCCCAGGCGCTGCCGGGGCTGCCTGCTGGCGCGCGCCTGGCGATACTGGGCAAAGGCCGCCTGGAAGCCGAGCTCAAGGCACTGGCTGCCGAGCTGGGTATCGCCGCGCAAGTGGACTTCCTCGGCCAGGTGCCGGATGCCCGCCGTTATTTCACCGCGTTCGATGTGTTCGCCTTGAGTTCGGACCACGAGCCGTTCGGCATGGTCCTGCTTGAAGCCATGGTGGCGGGCGTACCGGTGCTGGCCACGGCCTGCGGCGGTGCCCGCGAAGTGGTCGAAGGTGTGGGTGTGCTGTTCCCGCTCGGTGACGCTGGGCAGCTGGCCCAAGGCCTGAAGCACATGGCCACGCTGGATGAGCAGCAGCGCGAAGCGTGCGCCGAGCACATGCTGCAACGCCTGCACCAGCGCTTTTCTGACCCGGCGGTGCGCGAGGCCTTCTGGCAGTTGCCGCAGGTGCGTGCCCTGGTGGCGCAGGCGTGATGCTCAATCATATCCAAGCCTTCCGCGAACGCGGTTGGCAAGTCATCGACGCCAACGCGTATGCCGAAGCCTGGGCACGTTTTGGCGGCAGCGTGGCTACGCACCCGCTGGTGGTCGAGCAGTTGGCCGAGCTGGCGCAAATTCCCGTGCGCTACCTGGGGTGGCTGCAAGGCGGCGAGCTGAAGGCAGCGATCCCGACGTGGGGGCGCCACCTGGCGCTGTCCAAGGACGTGCTCAAGCGTGCGGGCAAGAAAGGCCTGTTCGACCTCGGCAACGCCGAGATCATCCTGCCGGCCGCCGCCGATGCTGGCGCGCCACTGCGCCATGCCGCGCGTTACCTGTCCGAGCTGAACCAGGGCCGCTTCACCGGGCTCAAGGCGCAGACCGAGCAGTTGGCCATGGCCCGTGCCCACGAGGACCTGTCGAAGAAGTTTCGCTACAACCAGCGCCGCGAGTTGCGTTTGCTGGAAGAAGCGGGCGGGGTGGTGCGGCCGATCAGTGACTTTGACGCCGGCCAGATTGCCGCCATGTACCGTGACCTGTTCCAGCGTCGCTGGGGCTTCCCGGCCACCGGTGCCGAGCGCATTGACGAGGTGCTCGAGCGTTTGCGCGAGCTGTTGATCGGTTCGGTGCTGTTGCTCGACGACAAGCCCATCGCGATTCAGTTGGTGTATCGCGTCGAAGCGCCTGAGTGGATCAGCGTCGAGTACGTCAATGGCGGTGTCGACCCGGAAACCAAGGCGTTCAGCCCCGGGAGCGTGCTGAGCTTCCTGAATACCCAGGCGGCCTGGGAAGACGCCCGGGCGCGTAACAAACCCCTGCGGTTCTCGTTCGGTCGCGCCGACCGCGAGTACAAGGACCGCTGGTGCAACCCCGTGCCGGTGTTCCAGGCGTGAGCCGCAAGCAGCAGTTGCTCAAGCGCCACCGGCGCAACAAGCGCCTGGGCCTGCTTGCAGGCCTGCTCGCGCTGATCGGGCTGGGTGTATTCACCTGGTGGTGGCTGCCGCTGTTGTTGCTGCCGCTGGTGTGGGCCGCCCACGAGGCCTGGTTCGCGGACCACCTGTTCTACGCGCCCACCGAGGACTATGCCTACAACTTCGGTGAGCAGGCCCGCGCAGCCTCGGCCAGCCTGCAAAACGGCCTGTTGAAGGCCGACGCAGCGCTGCAAGGCGACGAAACCCTGGTCCTGGAGCTGCGGGTAAAGAGCACCTGGTTGGGGCGGTTTCTCGACCCGCGGGTGGAACTGTTGGCGGATGAGCTGATGGACCGGCAGGCGTTCGAGCGCGGTGTCGACGGGGTTCGCTTCCTCAACCTGACCGGCCTGGCCGCGCCGCTCCAGGCCGGTACGCTGCGTATGCGTGGCCGCCATTGCCGGCTGCAGGGCGAACCGCGCCTGTGGATAACCCCCAGCGTCGAGTTGCAGCGCCGTCGCGTGATGGTCATTGCGCCCCATGCCGATGACGCTGAGCTGGCAGCTTATGGCCTGTACAGCCAAGCCGACGAAACCTGGGTGGTCACCCTGACTGCCGGCGAAATCGAAGCCGAGCACTATCAACAGATGGGCCTGGGCAAAGCCGAGGCGGCGCGGCTCAAAGGCCGTTTGCGTGCCTGGGACAGCATTGCCGTGCCGCGCTGGGCGGGCGTGCCGGAATCGCGCTGTGTGCAGTTGGGCTACTTCTGCCTGCAACTGCCGGCCATGCAGGCCGCGCCGGATGTGCCGGCCGCTTCACGCGAGGCCGACATGGCCGATATCCGCCCGTTCCGCCAGTTCAACCCATTCGCGCTGCCCGCCGACAGTGATGGTGCGCCGACCTGGCACAACCTGCTGGCTGACCTGCGCGCGTTGCTGGCCATGGCCAAGCCCGAAGTGCTGGTCATGCCGCACCCGCAACTCGACCCGCACCCCGACCATATCTGTGCCCAGGCGGCCGTGCTGGAAGCCTTGCAGGGCCTGGAGTGGCAGCCGCAAACGCTGCTGTGCTATGCCAACCACCTGCATGACAACGACCGCTGGCCAATGGGTGACAGCGGCGACGGTGTGGCCTTGCCGCCGCAACTGAGTGCCGACCAGCCGTGGGCGCCGTGCGCGCTGGTGCTGGGCCTGCCGACCCAACACGACAAGGCCATGGCCCTGGGCATGATGCACGACCTGCAGCCCCCGGCGCCGTTCAAGCGCCGCCTGCGCCGCCTGTTGCAACGCTGGCTGGCCGGGCGCCGGCCGTCGCCCTATGGCGAGAACGAATTCTTCCGCAAGGCCGTGCGCCGACATGAACTGTTCTGGCAGCGTGAGCTGTAGGCGCGCCCCCTGGTTGACCGCGATGGCGCTGAGCGCCCAAGGAACGCAATGAAAGTCTTATTTCTGGTGCAGAAGGAACAGCGGGCGATTCTCGACCGCCTGTACGATGGCGTCGCGGCCAACTGCGAATGTGACCTGCGCTGGCTGACCAGTGAAGACCAGCGTAACCTGCGCCGCTACTTCAAGCGTGAAGTGCAGGTGGAGCGTTATGACCGCATCGTGTTCTTCCTGCGCTTCAAGCAGGAGATCCGCCAGGTGGCGTTCATCCAGACGGTGCCTAACCTGGTCATCCTCGAGCACGACGCCTACCAGAACTACATCCCCTGCAAGTACACCGGCAAGTTCAGCGCGCATTACCGCAAGCTGCCGTGGGCGCGGGTGATCAGCTCGGGCTACATGGTCAGTGAGCGCCTGCGCCAGGAAGGCTTTGACGCGGTATTCGTGCCCAAAGGCTACGATGAGCACCTGCTGACCGACCAAGGGCGTGAGCGCGACATCGAACTGGCGTTCGTGGGCAGCACCAACAGCGTTGCCTACAGTGGACGCAAGGCGCTGCTGGACGAGCTGGGGCGGGTCGAGAACCTGGTAGTGACCCGTACCAAGTCGGGCGAGGACTACTGCAACACGCTCAACCGTATTCGTTTCTTCGTCAGTGCCGACGTCGGCATGGGCGAGTACATGATCAAAAACTTCGAAGCCATGGCCTGTGGCTGTGTGTTGCTGGCGTTCGACCAGGGCGAGGAAGAAAATCGCGCCCTGGGCCTGCAAGACATGCACAACGTGGTGTTCTACGACAGCATTCCGACCCTCCAGGAAAAGCTTGGCCGTTTGCGGGCCGACCCTGCGCTGGCACAGCGGATTGCAGAAAATGGCCGCCATCTGGCGGTTTCCCGTTTCAGTTTCGGTGAAGTTGGACGTAGCATCGTCGACCACATGCGCCCTGCGCTCAGGCCTCATCCGCCGTTGTCTGCCTGGCAGCGGCTACGCCTGAAGCTGGGTATTTAAAAAGAGCTTTCGTGCCTACGGAGCGGGCGCTGGAAGTCGATTGTCGCAATGCGGAGGGAGTCCGGTGCGCTTTTCAAATGAGAGTGACGTCACGCTGGTCGTGACAAGTTGTGGGCGGTTCGATCTGCTCAAAGATACCCTTGAGAGTTTCGATCGCTACAACACCGCGCCCATTCGCGAAGTCTTCATCACCGAAGATTCAGGTGACGAGGCCGTGCATGGGGCAGTGCCGGAGCACTGGAAACCGCACTGCACGGTGTTCGTCAATCGGCCAAAACTGGGCCAGCTGCCGTCGATCGACCTGGCTTATAGCCACGTCAAGACGCCCTACATCTTCCACTGCGAGGATGACTGGCATTTCTATCGGCAGGGCTTTGTCGAAGATTCCCGAGCCATCCTGGAGGTCAGCCCCAACCTGCTGCAGGTCTGGCTGCGCAGCCATGCCCACGACCTGGCCGTGCACAGCCCCTACATCCACCTGGGCGATCGCCAGGTGATCGCGGGCGTGCCGTGCTATCCATTGCTGTCCGAGAAGGCCGACTGGCAAGCGTTTTCGCTCAACCCCGGTCTGCGTCGTCTGAGCGATTATCAGCGCTGTGCACCATTTGCCGCCTATGCTGGAGAAAAGGCGCTTTCCCGTCGCTATTCAGAGTTAAATCTGACAGCGGTCACCTTGGAGGGTGATGCAGTATTGCACACAGGATTTGGTAATCACGTGACCTTGCCGGTAGAAGTAGAGCGCAAGGCCAAACGTCGTCAACGTGATCGAATAAAGCTGGCATTGACGCTGGTGGCGGGTGCCGTAATCGGCATGGGTATCACCATTTTTGTTCAATGAAGTCGCAGTCCCACCTGACTTGAGCGGGAGAGGGGCGCTAACCCCATGAACATCGTCAATATGATGTGGGCAGGCGGTTCGCCGTACATGTCCATCCACAAGGTTCATCGACAGGTGCTGTCTCATGCGGGCCCGGATGCCAGGATCAGCAACTGGCTGCTATTAGGCAGCGGGCTTTGCTGTGGGCTCGGTTCGACCCGGGAGTGGCACATGCCACCGCGTGCGCTCAAGGGCCGGCACCTGTGGCGCCTGCTGCGCCCGTGGCTGCGCATGCGGCTGCGCAAGGCGCTGGCCGAGGCCCAGGCCGAAATCGTGCTGCTCGATGGTGTCGGTGTCGCCAGGCTGGTGCTGCCGCTGTTGCAGCAGATTCCCAACGTACGCGCCAAGGTGCTGTTCCATGGCAAGACACGGCTGACGGCAAGCGACATCCGCTTGTTGCGCACGCTGCCCGCCGAGCGCCTGAGCATTGCGGCGGTTTCCCATACGCTTGCCGAAGCCCTTGAGCGTGATCTCGGCAGGCCCGTACAGACCCTGCGCATGGCGCTGGACCCACGGGCGTTCGTCGAGCCGCTGTTGAGCCGCGAGCAGGCCCGGCAAGCGCTGGCGTTGCAGCCCGGCAATGGGCAGGTGTTGGGTGCAGTGGGGCGGCTGGTCGAAAGCAAAGGCTTTGAAATGCTGATCGAGGCGTTTGCCAAGGCCGCTATCCACAAGCCTGATTTGCAACTCGCAATCATCGGTGAAGGCCCCTTGCATGCTGTGCTGCAAGCGCGCATCGACGAGTTGGGCCTGGCCGGGCGTGTGCACCTGTGCGGTCACCGTGAAGACCTACAGCAGCTCTACCGCGCGTTTGACTGGCTACTGGTGCCTTCGCGGTCAGAAGGCTTGGGGTTGGTCGTGCAAGAGGCGGTGATGGCCGATGTGCCGGTGGTCTGCAGCGACCTGTTGGTCTTCCGTGAGCAGTTGCTGGACACCGGTGGCTACCTGCCGATTGCTGACCAGTCTGCCTGGGCCGCGGCGATAGAACGCTGCAGCGTGCCCGGCGCCACGGCGCTGGCTGCCCGGCAACGCCAGGCATTGGCGCCGGAGCAGGCCTGGCAGGCTTTCCAAAACGGGTCGCAAAGCCTGCTGCGCGGTTGAGTGTCAGCGGGCCAGCAGGGCGGCCTCGAAGTCGGCGAGGGGGAACCGGTCACCCAGGTTCTCCCGCTGAATGTAGTTCACCATGTGCTGCACGTTGCGTCGAATCATGCGTGCAGACAGCGGCGGGCGCAGGAAGCGCATGTCGGCCACGTCGATCAAGCCCAGGCGCTGGTCGGGGGTGACCACGACATTGCCCAGGTGCAACGAGCGGAAGTAGACACCGCTGCGGTGCAGTTGGCGGATCAATTCGATCAACCGCGGCAGGTAAGTGTCCCAGCTGAAGTCAGCGTCGCGCGACATTTGCAGCAGCGTGCGCCCAGGCAGCGGGCGGTACAGCACCGCCGTTCTGCCGGGCAGGTCAAGCTTGTGCTGGCTGATCACCTCGAGGGTAGGAATGCCCAATTGCGCCAGGCGCGCGGCGTTGTCGACGAAGCGCTGGGAGTAGGGGCGCAACAGCGCAGATGAAATCAGTCGCTTACGACGAAAAACCTTGAGGAAATTACCATTCTCGAGCAGGTAGACTTTGGCGCCATGGCTGTCTGCCTCTAGCACCTGTGCGCCTAGTGTCAGCTGATCGAATTCGACCTGGGTGAGCCGGGAGCATTGCATGAATAGGGCCTTGTCGTCTGGCGAGCAAAATGACCGGCAATAATGCCGAAAATAATGCGGTAGCACCATGGATGGTGTCTTTGATTCATCGGGGGAAAGGATGTTGTATGAAAAAAACTGGGCGCGCGCCTGGTTAGGATTGGGTCTGGTCTGGTTCTTGGCGGCGATTGCGCTGGCGCCCAGCAATAAGCTGTACCAGCAAGGGCTGGTGCTGTTCTTGTGGTTGCCGACGTTGCTGTTGGCGTGGTCTGCCCGGCAGGTGCTGGCTGAGGCTTGGCGGCGCCAGCCGGCCTTGTGGGCGAGCGTGCTGCTGTTGCTGGCCTGGAGCGGGATCAGTTTGGCCTGGTCGCCGTCCGAGGAGCCCGGGCGGGAAATTAAGCGGCTGATTTATATCCTGGTGTTTCTGATGGCATTCCCGCTGTTGGCGCAGCGCGGTCAGCAGCGAATTCGCCACTTGTTGGCGTTTGGCAGCGGCTTGCTGGGCCTCGCTGCGCTGATCTCGATCATCAACTTCTATGGTGTGCAGGGCAACCCGCTGCCGGTACGGCTGGGGGGGATCGGCGAGATTTCGCACCCGATCCTGGGCGCTTATGTGATTGGCGCTGCCGCGCTGCTGCTGCTTTACCAACCGCCGCGTCATCGCGGCCTGCAGTTGGCCTGGCTGGTGGCGCTGGCCTGCCTGGGGGCCTTCGCGGTGCTTAGCCAGAGCCGTGGCGCGGTGCTGGCCCTGGTCATCACCGTGGTGCTGGCGCCGCTGTGGTTCCGCGACCGCCACAGCCGGCTGTTCGCCATCCTTGCCATGATCGCCACCGCTGCGGCCTTCTACACCCTGTTCGGCCTGATCGCCGAGCGCGGCTCATCGTACCGCCCGGAGATTTTCCATGCGGTGCTGAACATGATCGCCGCCCACCCTTGGACTGGGCTGGGGCTGGGCGCGGCGTACGATGTGAACGCCGTTGGCCTGCACTTCGACCATACCCACAACATGTTCACCCACGTTGCCGTGGAAATGGGCCTGCCCGGCATGCTGCTGTGGGTGGCCGTGTGGCTGTACACCCTGGCTGAAATTGTACGGGCACGCGGCACGCTGTTCGGCAAGATCCTGCTGTGCTTCTGGGTTTACTCGACCCTGGCCATGCAGTTCGATGCCGCCAGCCTCACCGGTACGCCGCGTGCAGAGTGGTTCATCAGCTGGCTGCCGGTCGGCCTGGCCATGATGTTGCCTTGGGGGCGTGCCGAAAATGACGCCTGTGGTAAAATTTCCGGTTCAACCTGAACAGCGAGCTCGATGATGGCCGAAACACCGCGAACCGCGGAGCATACCTCCAGCCTGAAGATCTACTTCCGGCTGCTGAGCTACGTGAAACCCTATGCCGGCATTTTCCTGCTGAGCATCGTCGGTTTCGTGATCTTCGCCTCGACCCAGCCGATGCTGGCCGGGATCCTCAAGTATTTCGTCGATGGCCTGAGCAATCCGCAAGCGGTGTTGTTCCCTACCGTGCCCTACCTGCGCGACCTGCAGCTGCTGCAGGCGGTGCCGCTGCTGATTATCCTGATCGCGGCCTGGCAGGGGCTGGGCTCGTTTCTGGGCAACTACTTCCTGGCCAAGGTTTCCCTGTGCCTGGTGCATGACCTGCGTGTCGAGTTGTTCAACAAGCTGCTGGTGCTGCCCAACCGCTACTTCGACAACCACAACTCGGGGCACCTGATTTCGCGCATCACCTTCAACGTGACCATGGTCACCGGCGCTGCGACCGACGCGATCAAGGTCGTGATCCGCGAAGGCCTGACGGTGGTCTTCCTGTTCGCCTACCTGTTGTGGATGAACTGGCACCTGACCTTGGTAATGGTTGCCATCCTGCCGGTGATTGCGGTGATGGTGAGCGTTGCCAGCAAGAAATTCCGCAAGCAGAGCAAAAAGATCCAGGTGGCCATGGGCGACGTGACCCACGTCGCCTCCGAGACCATCCAGGGCTATCGCGTGGTGCGCAGCTTCGGCGGCGAGGCTTACGAACAGCAGCGTTTTGGCCGCGCGAGCCAAAGCAATACCGACAAGCAACTGCGCATGACCAAGACCGGCTCGCTGTACACGCCGATGCTACAGTTGGTGATCTACACCGCCATGGCGGCCTTGATGTTCCTGGTGCTGTACCTCCGTGGTGACTCGACCGCCGGTGACCTGGTGGCCTACATCACCGCGGCTGGCCTGCTGCCGAAACCGATCCGCCAACTGTCCGAAGTCAGCTCGACCATCCAGAAGGGCCTCGCCGGCGCAGAAAGCATCTTCGAACAGCTCGACGAAGAGCCCGAGGTAGACACGGGCACCCTTGAGAAGGCGCAGGTAGAAGGCCGTCTGGAAGTGCGTAACCTCAGCTTCACCTACCCCGGCACCGACCGTGAGGTGCTGAGCGATATCAGCTTTGTCGCTGAACCGGGGCAGATGATTGCCTTGGTAGGCCGCTCCGGCAGCGGCAAGTCGACTCTGGCGGCGTTGATTCCGCGCTTCTATCACCACGACAAAGGGCAGATTCTGCTCGATGGCGAGGAGATCGAGAACTATCGCCTGCGCAATTTGCGTCGCCATGTGTCCCAGGTCACCCAGCATGTCACCTTGTTCAACGACACGGTCGCCAACAACATCGCCTACGGCGACCTGGCCGGTGCACCGCGCGAGGACATCGAGGCGGCGGCAGCCGATGCCTATGCCAAGGAGTTCGTCGACAAGCTGCCGAAAGGCTTCGATACCGAGGTTGGCGAGAACGGCGTGTTGCTGTCCGGCGGCCAGCGCCAGCGCCTGGCGATTGCCCGTGCATTGCTCAAGGACGCGCCACTGCTGATCCTCGACGAGGCGACCTCGGCGCTGGATACCGAGTCCGAGCGGCATATCCAGGCCGCACTGGATCACGTGATGGAAGGGCGGACCACCTTGGTCATCGCCCACCGCCTGTCGACCATCGAGAAGGCCGACCTGATTCTGGTCATGGACCAGGGCCGCTTAGTAGAGCGCGGTACCCATGCCGAGTTGCTTCAGGCGAATGGCCATTATGCCCGCCTGCATGCGATGGGCCTGGATGAGCCGGCCAAGGCCGATATCACCTGAACCTCTTTGATCGGGGCCTCGCCGGCCCCGATTGTCACCGGAATTTTCAAGGGCCCGATCTGGCCATAAAGCCGTCGCTTACCCTGTGCTAATATCCTGCCCCTGTTCATTATTTTCATATGGGTTGCCCATGAAGTTGTCCATGCCGCGTTTCGATCAAGCCCCGGTACTGGTGGTCGGCGATGTCATGCTCGACCGCTACTGGCATGGCGGTACTTCGCGTATCTCGCCTGAAGCGCCAGTCCCGGTGGTCAAGGTCGATCAGATCGAGGATCGCCCCGGCGGCGCGGCCAACGTTGCCTTGAACATCGCCGCCCTGGGCGCACCGGCATCGCTGATCGGTGTCACCGGCCAGGACGAGGCCGCCGACAGCCTGGCCAACAGCCTGCAAGCTGCGGGCGTGCGCTCGGTGTTCCAACGCATCGCGCACCAGCCGACCATCGTCAAGTTGCGGGTCATGAGCCGCCACCAGCAACTGCTGCGTATCGACTTCGAAGAACCGTTCGCCACCGACCCGCTGTCGTTGGGCGCGGAGGTCGACAGCCTGCTCGATGGCGTCAAGGTGCTGGTGTTGTCCGACTACGGCAAAGGTGCCTTGAAAAACCACCAGAGCCTGATCCAGGCCGCACGCGCCAAGGGCATTCCGGTGTTGGCCGACCCCAAGGGCAAGGATTTTTCCATCTACCGCGGTGCCAGCCTGATTACCCCGAACCTCAGCGAGTTCGAAGCCATCGTCGGCCGTTGCGCCGATGAGGCGGAGCTGGTCGCCAAGGGCCTGCAACTGCTGCTGGACCTCGACCTGGGCGCCTTGCTGGTCACCCGTGGCGAGCATGGCATGACCCTGCTGCGTACCGGCCAACCCGCATTGCACTTGCCGGCCCGGGCGCGTGAAGTGTTCGATGTGACCGGTGCCGGCGATACCGTGATCTCTACCCTGGCAGCAGCCATCGCGGCCGGTGAAGAACTGCCACACGCGGTTGCCTTGGCCAATCTGGCTGCGGGCATCGTGGTGGGCAAACTGGGCACGGCGGCAATCAGCGCGCCTGAGCTGCGCCGGGCGATCCAGCGCGAAGAAGGTTCCGAGCGCGGTGTGCTGGGCCTGGAGCAACTGCTGCTGGCGATCGATGATGCGCGTGCGCACAACGAGAAAATCGTCTTCACCAACGGTTGCTTCGATATTCTGCATGCCGGCCACGTCACCTACCTGGAGCAGGCACGGGCCCAGGGCGATCGGCTGATCGTTGCGGTCAATGACGATGCGTCGGTCAGCCGCCTGAAGGGGCCTGGCCGCCCGATCAACAGCGTCGACCGCCGCATGGCGGTACTGGCGGGGCTAGGCGCGGTGGATTGGGTGATCAGCTTCCCGGAAGGTACGCCGGAAAACCTGCTGAGCCAGGTGAAGCCGGATGTGCTGGTCAAAGGCGGCGACTATGGTATCGACCAGGTGGTCGGCGCGGATATCGTCAAGGCCTATGGCGGGACCGTGAAGGTGCTCGGGCTGGTTGAAAACAGCTCGACCACAGCGATTGTCGAGAAGATCCGCAAGCATTGATGTGCCTGCGCACTGCGCGGTCCTTTTACCTGCACAATGCGCGGTCATTGTGGGAGCAGCACAAGGCTGCTCCTACAGGGCGCGCGCGTGAATTTATTTATTCAGCGACGTCCGCGCCCGCGCTAGCAGCGCCCGTGCCTTGTCGCCAAACCGCTGCAGGTGTGAAGCCCGCCCTGGCTTGGCATCCACCAAGCCCTGCTGCTTTACCCAATCCCGCCAGCGAATCCGCTCATCGGTGACCACCCAGCCTTCTTGCCGGGCAAAGCTCTCTGCCAGGTAAAGCCCGCGCGTGCTCGCCGGCACCAGCTCGTCCTTTTTCAGCGTATAGAGCTCGGCCAACGGTCGGCCTTCTTCCAATGGCATCAGGTACAGGTCTGGGCGCTTGCGATTCAGTCGGGCCACCAGCTGGTCACCTTCCAGGCGTTCGTCGACATGGAACAAGCTGAGCTTTTTGGCGTCCTTGGGTACCTGCAGGCGCATGTCATAGATCAGCTGCAACGAGGCGGTCGGCAAGTGCACGTAGGCCCGTGGCCGCTCCAGCAGCATCAGCTTGCCGCAATGCACCGGCCGTGCCGCGCCAGACTCCGGCGTCAGCACAAAAGGCAGCGCTTCGCGGTAGTGCAGTGCGGCGGCGTATGGCGCCGGTAGCCAGGTGTCGTTGAAGCGCCCGCCCAGCCAGCCTTCCGGTGTTTCCAGCAAACACTCCTCGGCCACTTCCTGGACAGCGGTGTGCAGCGGCAAGTTGAGCTCTTGAGCGGGGACATAGCCTGAAATCAGCTTCAGCACCACGTCGCCACGGTCCTGGCGCCGCTGGCGCACCAGTACCCAGTAATCACGGTTTTGCCAATGCAGGGTCAGGCGTACCGAAACGCCCAGGTTGGCCAGCTCGGCCACGAAACGCTGTGTGTCGGGCAACTGGATGGCCCTGCGCCGCTGTTGGGTCTGGGCGAAGTTCAGCGGCATGCCGATGCTCTGGTAGACCAGGCCTTCGGCAGTTGCCTCGACATGCAGCGGCAGTGTCTTGAAGTTGCTCGGGTTCTTGCGGATCAGCGTACGCGGCACGAGGTTCCTCCTCCTGTCGGACGCCCGCGAGGGCGGCTCAATGCTGGCCCAGAATTCGGGCCACGGTGGCCACGTTATGGGCCAGGTGCAAGGGATTGATGGTGCCGACGATAGCACTGCTGACCCCCGGGTGGGAGAACAGCAGCTCGAAACTGGCTTGCACCGGGTCAACCCCAGGTGCCAGGCAGATGTGCCCGCTGGCCAAGGCTTTTTTAACCAGAATCGCCTTGCCGTGCTCGGCAGCGTAGTCCAGCACTGGGCGTTCTGCCTGCTCGTTCAGGTTGTAGGTGACCATGGCGCAGTCGCCCTGTTCCAGGGCTTTGAGGCCGCCAGCGACGGTCTTGCCGGACAACCCGTAGCCGAGGATCTTGCCTTCCTGCTTGAGGGCGGCCAGTGTCTGGTAGACCTCTTGCTGTTCGAGGATGGCCAAGTCATTGCCGTCGGAATGCACCAACACCAGTTCGATGTGGTCGGTTTCCAGCAGGCGCAGGCTGCGTTCGACCGAGCGGCGGGTATGGGCGGCGCTGAAGTCGAAGTGGGAGTGGCCGTTGTCGAACTCTTCGCCAACCTTGCTGACGATCACCCACTCATCACGCTGGCCGCGCAGCAGTGGGCCAAGGCGTTCTTCGCTGCGGCCATAGGCCGGGGCGGTGTCGATCAGGTTGATACCCAGTTCGCGCGCCTGGGCCAGCAGCATGCGGGCCTCGTCATCGCCGGGGATGGTGAAACCGGTCGGGTACTTCACGCCTTGGTCGCGGCCCAACTTGACCGTGCCCAGGCCCAGGGGCGAAACGGTGAGGCCGGTGCTGCCCAGGGGGCGATGGAAGTCGTGCAGGGTCGGCAGGCTCATGGCAGCAGTTGCTCCCAAGCAGGCACGCCCAGCGCAGGGCGTGGCAGGCCAGAGAGGTCGGCTTGGGCACTGGGGCGTATGCCATCGCGCTCAAGCTTGGCGATTACCCGGTCACTGAAGTCCGGGGCCAGCGCCAACTTGGTCGGCCAGCCCACCAGCAGGCGTTGCTGGTCGGCAATAAACGCGTTGTCCGGGCGTACCAGGCCCGACTGTGCCGGTTCGGCACGGTCGACGCGCAGGGTGGCCCAGCGAACCTGGCTTTGGTCGACCCACGGCAGCAGGTTGCCGATTTCCTTTTGCGCCGCGGCAATCTGCGCGGCAGGCTCACGCGCTACGCCATCGGCCTCGGCCAGGTCGCCGCCGAGGTACCAGACCCACTGGCCATCCGCCGCCGGGTGGGTGGTAATGGTGACCCGTGGCTTGGGCCCGCCGCCCAGGCAGTGTGCATACAGTGGCTTGAGGTTCGGCCCCTTGGCCATGACCATGTGCAGCGGGCGACGTTGCATGGCCGGCTGGCTCAGGCCCAAGGCGTGCAGCACGTCTTCGGTGCCGGCGCCGGCGCTGAGCACGATACGTTGCGCACGGATTTCACGGTCGTCCACGCGCAGGCCAACCAGCTCATCGCCGTCACGCAGGGGTTCGATGCGTTCGCCGGCGAGCAGGCTGTCGCCGGCCAGCTCGGCCAGGTTGGCCAGCAGGCTGGGCACGTCGATGACCAGCTCGGCCAGGCGATAGACCTTGCCCTTGAAGTCGCGGTCCTGCAGGGCAGGCGGCAGTTGCTCCCCCTTGACCTGATCGACGCGGCCGCGCACGGCCTTGCTGGCGAAGAAGCTGGTGAGGTTGCCGGCCAGGGTGCCGGGGGACCAGAGGTAGTGCGCGTCGGACAGCAGGCGGGTCTTGCCTAGCGGCAGCTCGCCATCGCCCGCCAAGGCCTCGCGCCAGCGTCGCGGCATGTCGGCGATCGCTTCCGAGGCGCCGGTCAGGGCGCCGTGCAGGGCGTACTTGGTGCCGCCGTGGATGATGCCCTGGGACTTGATGGTCTGCTCGCCACCCAGGCTGGCGCGTTCCACCAGCACGGTCGAATAGCCTTGGCGGCGCAACCGGGCATTGAGCCAGAGGCCTGCGACCCCGGCGCCGACGATCAGCACGTCAGTGGAAATGGCGGTTGGCATGGCGGTACCTCGAAGACTGGGACAGCTGGCAAGTATACAGCCCGCATCAATGCCCGGCAGTTTTCGAAAACAGCTGAATCACAACCACCCCGCCAACGATCATCGCCATGCCCAGCATTGCGGGCACATCCAACTTCTGCCCGTAGATCACCAGCGCTGCCACACTGATCAGCACAATCCCCAGCCCCGACCAGATGGCATAAGCGATACCCACCGGAATGCTGCGCACCACCAGGGTCAGCATCCAGAAGGCAATGCCATAACCGACCACCATCAACAGCAATGGCAGCGGCGTGCTCAGGCCCTTTACTGCTTTCATGGAGGCAGTGGCGATGACTTCGGCGCAGATGGCAATAGCGAGGTAGGTGTAGGCGTTCATGGCAATTCTCCGGTGACTGGTCGGGCATTCTAGACGCCGCCTGGATGCGGTAAAGTCATTACCTATCACCATGGGAGATAGGTTGATGGCGGAACACTGGAACCTCGACCAACTGCGGACCTTCGTCCGCGTCGTCGAGCTGCGCTCGTTCTCCGCCGTTGCCCGTGAGCAGCGCAAGGCGCAGTCGGCAATCAGCACTTCAATCGCCATGCTTGAAGCCGACCTGGGCGTGACCCTGTTCGACCGCAGCAGCGGCCGCCAGCCTAAGTTGACCGAAAACGGTACCGCGCTGTTGGAGGACGCCCGCGAGCTGCTGCGCCAATGCGAGCGCCTCGACGGCCGTGCCCTGGCCCTGATGCGTGGGCAGGAAGCCCTGCTGCGTGTCGCCCAGGACGAGGCCATGCCCTATCAACCGGTGATCGACAGCCTCGATGAACTGGCCAGCCGCTACCCGTACCTGGAAGTGCAACTGGCCAGCGGCGCCCAGGGCGATGTGGCGCGCAAGCTGGTGGAGCGGCGTGCCGACCTTGGCCTGTTCTTTCATCACGAAAGCATGCCGGCATCGCTGGAGCGTCGTGCCTTGGGCAGTGTGGAAATGGTCACGGTGTGCGCGGTCGGCCATCCGCTGGCGCAGCAGGCCAAGGTCAACCGCCAGCAGTTGGCGCGCCATCGCCAGCTATTGATCACCCCGCAACAGAGTGGCTACCCCGGCGGCGAGGCGATCAGCCCGCAGATCTGGCGTGCCGACAGCTTCTACGCCATGGCCGAGCTGCTGATGCGTGGCCTGGGCTGGGCGTGGTTGCCCCGGCACGTGGTGCAGTACCCCACTTACCAGGCGCACATGGTCGAGCTCGCCAGCGAGTGGCGGCCACCGGCACTGGTCGTAGAACTGGCTTGGCGCCGTGACGAGCCACTGGGGCCTGCCGCGCAATGGCTGGCCGAGCGCTTTGCGGTGCACCTGCGCGCGATCGGGTAAACTTCGCCGCCATGAACAGAACTCTTTATACCTTGCTGTTTCACCTGGGCCTGCCACTGGTTGCGCTGCGCCTGTTCCTGCGGGCGCGCAAGGCACCGGCCTACGGCCAGCGCATCGGCGAGCGCTTTGCCTTCGGCCTGCCGCCCATGCGCCAGGGCGGCATCTGGGTGCATGCGGTGTCGGTGGGCGAAAGCATTGCCGCCGCGCCCATGGTACGGGCGCTGCTGAAGGCCTACCCAGGCCTGCCGATCACGCTTACCTGCATGACCCCGACCGGGTCGGAGCGCATTCGTGCGATGTTCGCCGATGAACCGCGTGTGCAGCATTGCTACCTGCCCTACGACCTGCCGTGGGCGGCCGGGCGTTTTCTCGACCATGTGCAGCCGAAGCTGGGCATCATCATGGAAACCGAACTGTGGCCTAACCACATTCACCAGTGTGCCAAGCGTGGCATCCCGGTGGCGCTGGCCAATGCGCGGTTGTCCGAGCGCTCGGCCCGTGGTTATGGGCGTTTTGCCACGTTGACCCGGCCGATGCTCGCCGAGATGAACCTGATCGCGGTACAGACCGAAACCGAAGCGCAGCGCTTTCGCGACCTGGGCGCGCGCCCTGAATGCGTGCAGGTGACCGGTTCGATCAAGTTCGACCTGAAGGTTGATGACCAGTTGCTGCCGCGCGCCAAGGCGCTGCGCGAGCAATGGGGCGCCAGCCAGCGCCCGGTATGGATTGCCGCCAGCACCCATGAAGGTGAAGACGCGCTGATCCTGCAGGCACATCAGAAGCTGCTGCAGGTGCACGGCGATGCGCTGCTGATCCTGGTGCCACGCCACCCGGAGCGGTTCGATGCAGTGCATGCCCTGTGCAGCGAACAGTTCACCACCGTGCGCCGCTCTGCCGGCACCCCGGTCGATGACCAGGCCCGCGTGCTGCTTGGCGATACCATGGGCGAGTTGCTGTTCCTCTACGCCCTGGCCGACATCGCCTTCGTCGGCGGCAGCCTGGTCGCCACTGGCGGGCATAACCCGCTCGAGCCAGCAGCACTGGCTTTGCCGGTGATCATGGGGCCGCATGTGTTCAACTTCCTGGAGATCAGCGCGATGCTGAAGGACGCCGGGGCGTTGCAGCAGATCGAAGATGCCGACGGGCTGGCCGAGGCGGTGCGGCGGTTGATCGAGTTGCCGCAGGATCGTCAGCGCATGGGCGAGGCGGGCAGGGCGGTGATGCGGGCAAACCAGGGCGCCTTGCAGCGGTTGCTGGATGGGCTGGGCGCGCTTATCGGCTGAGATAGGCGATTGCTTCTTCGCGGGTAAACCCGCTCCCACAGGGGTGGTGCTTTCCTTGCGAGCTGCACGAAACCAGTGGGAGCGGGTTTACCCGCGAATGGCGCGACATCTATCTCAGGGCCTGCGCTCGAAGTTCTTCGCCGCCGCCGCCGCCAGGTCCGGTGGCAGGAAGTCCTTGTCCGGGTTGTAGTCCGGCTTCAGGTAGCGCCCCAGGTCTTGCAGGTCTTGCGGGCTCAGGGTTCCCGCCGCCTGCTTCAGGCTCAGGTTGTCGAGAATGTAGTCATAGCGGCTGTTGTTGTAATCACGCACCGATGTGTACAGCTGGCGCTGGGCGTCGAGTACGTCGACGATGTTGCGGGTACCGACCTGGTAGCCGATTTCGGTGGCTTCGAGCGCGCTCTGGTTGGAAATGATCGACTGTTTGCGTGCCTGCACCTGTTCCACATCGGTGTTCACCGCGCGGTGCAGGTTGCGGGTGTTTTCCACCACCTGGCGGCGCAGGCTTTCGCGCTGTTGCTCGCTCTGGCTCAGGCGCTGGTAGGCCTCGCGCACTTGCGAGCTGGTCAGGCCGCCGCTGTAGATCGGGATGTTCAGTTGCAGGCCGATGCTGGTCTGTTCCACATCACTGCCGTAACGCACGTTTGGCTGCGCGGGCGAGTTGGTAAAGCCCAGGCTGTCGTTATCGCCTTTCTGGTATTTGGCGACCGCATCCACGGTTGGGGCATGGCCGGCCTTGCGCTGGCGCAGGGTTTCTTCGGCGGCATCGACGGCGTAGTTGGTCGCCAGCAGGTTGAGGTTCTGGCGGGCAGCGGTTTCTACCCAGGACTTGGCGTCATTGGGCGTAGGCACCTGGATCGGCAAGGTGTGGACCACACCCTGGATCGACGAGTACTCGCGGTTGGTCAACGTCACCAGCGCCTCGAAGGCATCCTGCACCTGGCGCTCGGCGATGATCCGGTTGGCTCGGGCCGTGTCGTAGCTGGCCTGGGACTGCAAGACGTCGGTCTTGTCGGAAAGGCCCACGTCGAAACGTTCGTTGGACTGGTCGAGCTGGCGCTTGAAGGCGGATTCCTCGGCCTTGGTCGCGGCCAGGTTGTCCTGGGCCCGGAGCACGGCAAAGTAGTTTTGCGCGGTCTGCAGGATCAGGTTCTGCTCAGTGGCAGACAATTCCAGCGCCGCCTGTTCGTTGACCGCCTCGGCCGCCTGCAACTGGAACCAGCGGTCGGCACGGAACACCGGCTGCGCCAGGGTGGCGCTCCAGGAGTTGCCGCTGCGGTTGGCGGTGAGGGACGGCTCGTCGAGCTTGGTGCGGGTGTTCATCATCTCGGCACCGGCCGACAGGTTCGGCAGCAGGCCGGCGCGGGCCTGTGGGACGACTTCGCGGCGGGCGCCATAATCGGCGCGGGCTGCCGCAAGATCGGCGTTGTTGTCGACCGCTTCCTGGTAGACGCTGACCAGGTCGGTCTTAACCGTCATGGGCATTTCTGCTGCCCAGGCCATTCCGTTGGACGCACAAGACACGGCTATCGCCAGTGAGAGTTTGCGCAGCATAGAGGCAATCCTTGTACGAAATATAATTACTGAACTGTTGAGTATCGAGCGATGGGCCAGTGTAGTGCCATGCGCCCCCGGCAACAATCGCCCAGTGCGCCTTTCATCATCACCCGTATTTACCCGCTTGGCTTTGCCGACCACTCCAGTCTAGACTGCGCATGTTCTTGTCGGGGTGCCTTGAAGCAAAGGCTGAGATCGCAAAGTTGCGGATCCCGTTGAACCTGATCAGGTTAGCGCCTGCGTAGGGAACAAGATTGCTCGCCTTCCCGGGGAGCCTCTTGTGCCAGGTCCGGGAATGTCTCAGCTGCAAGCAGCTTACGGCACCCCCATGTATCCGGCACTGCACACCCGTAAAGGGGTGCGTCCGCGTCTTTCAGGTTCTCCCCGACATTCCATCCGCTAGGAAGCTGTCTGGAGAGCCCGTGATGAGCAAACAAGAAAAAACGATCAACCTCAGCGAATCGGCACAAGTCGATCAGCAATCCGTGCAACCGTTCCCCCGTTCGCGCAAGGTCTATGTCGAAGGCTCCCGCCCGGACATCCGCGTGCCCATGCGCGAAATCAGCCTGCACGACACCCCTACCGATTTCGGCGGCGAGACCAACGCCCCGGTGCTGGTCTACGACACTTCCGGCCCCTACACCGACCCTAACGTCATCATCGACGTGCGCAAAGGCCTGGCCGACGTGCGTTCGGCCTGGATCGACGCGCGTGGCGACACCGAACGTTTGGGCGGCTTGAGTTCCGACTTCGGCCAACAGCGCCTGAACGATGCAGAGTTGGCCAAGCTGCGCTTCAACCACGTGCGCAACCCGCGCCGCGCCAAGGCGGGCGTCAACGTCTCGCAGATGCACTATGCCCGCCAGGGCATCATCACCGCCGAGATGGAATACGTTGCCATCCGCGAGAACATGAAACTGCAGGAAGCCCGCGCCGCCGGCCTGCTTGACCAGCAGCACGCGGGCCACAGCTTCGGCGCCAACATCCCGAAAGAAATCACCCCCGAATTCGTCCGCGAAGAAATCGCCCGCGGCCGCGCGATCATCCCGGCCAACATCAACCACACCGAGTTGGAGCCGATGATCATCGGCCGCAACTTCCTGGTGAAGATCAACGGCAACATCGGCAACAGCGCCCTGGGCTCCTCGATCGAGGAAGAAGTGGCCAAGCTGACCTGGGGGATTCGCTGGGGTTCGGACACGGTCATGGACCTGTCCACCGGCAAGCACATTCACGAAACCCGCGAGTGGATCATCCGTAACTCGCCCGTGCCGATCGGTACCGTGCCGATCTACCAGGCCCTGGAAAAAGTCGGCGGTGTCGCTGAAGACCTGACCTGGGAGCTGTTCCGCGACACCCTGATCGAGCAGGCCGAGCAGGGCGTGGACTACTTCACCATCCACGCCGGTGTGCTGCTGCGCTATGTGCCGCTGACCGCCAAGCGCGTTACCGGCATCGTCAGCCGGGGCGGCTCGATCATGGCCAAGTGGTGCCTGGCGCATCACCAGGAAAACTTCCTGTACACCCACTTCGACGAAATCTGCGAAATCATGAAGGCCTACGACGTCAGCTTCTCGCTGGGCGACGGCCTGCGTCCGGGCTCGATTGCCGACGCCAACGATGCTGCGCAGTTCGGTGAGCTGGAAACCCTCGGCGAGCTGACCAAGATCGCCTGGAAGCACGATGTGCAGTGCATGATCGAAGGCCCGGGCCACGTGCCGATGCAGTTGATCAAGGAGAACATGGACAAGCAGCTCGAATGCTGCGACGAGGCGCCGTTCTACACCCTTGGCCCGCTGACCACCGACATTGCGCCGGGTTACGACCACATCACCTCCGGTATCGGCGCGGCGATGATCGGCTGGTTCGGGTGCGCCATGCTGTGCTACGTGACGCCCAAGGAACACCTGGGCCTGCCGAACAAGGATGACGTCAAGACCGGCATCATCACCTACAAGATCGCCGCCCATGCCGCCGACCTTGCCAAAGGCCACCCGGGCGCGCAGATTCGTGACAACGCCTTGTCCAAGGCGCGTTTCGAGTTCCGCTGGGAAGACCAGTTCAACCTTGGCCTCGACCCGGACACCGCCCGCGCGTACCACGACGAAACCTTGCCTAAGGAATCGGCCAAGGTCGCGCACTTCTGCTCGATGTGTGGGCCGAAGTTCTGCTCGATGAAAATCACCCAGGAAGTGCGTGAGTACGCCGCCAAGATCGAAGCCGTGGACGTGACGGTTGAAGAAGGCATGCGTGAGCAGGCCGAGCGGTTCCGCCAGGAAGGCAGCCAGTTGTACAAAAAAGTGTAAGGCAATCCGTCACCACCGTGGGAGCGGGGTTGCCCCGCGAAAGCGTCAGCTGGGCCAGCGCGATTGGCAGGCCAGACGCCTTCGCGGGGCAAGCCCGCTCCCACCGTTGGATGCCTGTTCATCCCAATCTTTGCGGCGATCACAACAATGACCACCCCCAGCCATTTTTCCCCGGACCACCCGGTCCCCACCAGCCAACGCATCTTCGGCTTCGGCGACCTGTTCTCTCTGTGGTTCTCCCTCGGTATCGGCTTGATGGTGCTGCAGGTCGGCGCCATGCTCGCCCCAGGCATGGGCCTTGCCAGTGCGGTGCTGGCCATCGCCCTTGGCACCGGTGTGGGCGTGCTGTTACTCGGGGCGGCTGGCGTCATCGGCAGCGACACTGGCCTGTCGGCCATGGGCACCCTGCGGCTCAGCCTGGGCAGCCATGGCGCCCGCTTGCCGGCAGTGCTCAACCTGCTGCAGCTGGTGGGTTGGGGGGCGTTCGAGATCATCGTCATGCGCGACGCGGCCAGCCTGCTCGGCGCGCGTACCTTCGGTGAAGGCAGTGCGTGGAACAGCCCTATGCTCTGGACCCTGTGCTTCGGCGCCCTGGCGACCCTGCTTGCAGTCAGTGGGCCGCTGGCGTTCGTGCGCAAGGTGTTGCGCACGTGGGGCATCTGGGTGCTGTTGGGCGCCTGCCTGTGGTTGACCTGGAACCTGTTCGCCAAAGCCGACCTGGCCGACCTGTGGCAACGCGCCGGTGACGGCTCGATGTCGCTGGCCGTCGGCTTCGACATCGTTATCGCCATGCCGCTGTCGTGGTTGCCGCTGATCGCCGACTACTCGCGATTCGCCCGCAGCGGCAAGCGCGTGTTCGGCGGTACCGTGCTGGGCTACTTCATCGGCAATACCTGGCTGATGAGCCTGGGCGTCGCCTACACCCTGGCCTTTGCCCCCAGCGGCGAAGCCAATGCCTTGCTGCTGGCCCTGGCAGGTGCTGGGCTGGGTATCCCGTTGCTGTTGATTCTACTGGACGAGTCGGAAAAAGCCTTTGCCGACATTCATTCGGCCGCCGTTTCCACCGGCGTGCTGGTACGCCTGAAAGTCGAGCACCTGGCGCTGGCCATTGGTGTGCTGTGCACCCTGATCGCGCTGTTCGCGCCACTGGCCCAGTACGAAAACTTCTTGCTGCTGATCGGTTCGGTATTTGCGCCGCTGTTCGGCGTGGTGCTGATGGACCACTACGTGATCCGTCACCGCCGCCTGCCGTCACAGGTCGATGGCTTGCATTGGCAGGCGTTGCTGGCCTGGGCCGTGGGTGTGGCGGCTTATCACCTGATTGCCGCGCAAGCACCGGACCTGGGCGCAACCCTGCCGGCACTGGTGCTGGCAGGTGTGCTGCATGCGCTACTGAGCTTCAGCCGCGGCCGGGAAACAGCTCGGGCTTGATCACGCCGTTCAGGCGAGGGTAGGGGATCTTCAGCTCGACGTGGCCCATGGAGTAGGGCGCGATGGCATAGACCTCATACTTGACCACCACCGCGCCGTACGTCAGGGCGATGTGCGGCGACCGCTTGAAGGGCCAGGTCTTGACGAAGTCGGCGTCCTTGTCCATGCCGACGCTGATCATCCACGCGCGGTGCGACTCTTCGACAGTTTTCCAGAAGGTCTCTTCCTGGCCGGGCACCAGCATGTCCTGCAGGGTCAGTACCTTGTCCAGCTTGCGCGAATAGTTGATGAAGCCGCGCCCTGGCATGCCATGGGCGCCACCGCTGTCCAGGTAGCTGGACAGTTCGATGATCACCAGCCCGTCATGCTGTTCGCGTACCTTGGCTTGCAAGTAGCTGCTGTTGCGCTTGTCGGCGCTGGCCAGGTACTGCTGCTCATACGCCTGCAGGGTGGTCGGCGCGGCGCCGTGTTGGTTGTCTTCGGTCAGCTGCAGCAGGCGCTGTTCGACGATGGCGTCGAGCTTGGGCTGGGCCGGGAAGTGAAGGGTGTCGATGTTCACCAGCGGGCAGTCGCTTTCGCTGCAGCCGGGTTTGACGTGCTCCCAGGCGTCACGCTTGACCTCGAGCGGGGCCCGGTAGTTGGGCGTGAACAGGCTCTGGCAGGCACCCAGGGCCAGTGCCAGCACAGCCACGGAAGTCAGTTTGACAAGTGTCATGATGATCCTTGCAGAACAGGGAAAAGTCGGCCTTTGACCGTCGGCGCGACCGTCAGTTCGCCACTAAGCTAACAGACAGAAGGCGCGCTGTCCCGACTGCGCGAACGGTTGCCGGAAAGGGGTGAAACGCGCCAAAGTGCGGAGTAGGATGGCGCGATGCAGTATTTGAGGCCATGAGGATTTCCATGTCAGACGCGTTGAATTCAGTGCCCAAGGGCTTCGAGATCATCGAGCGGGCCAATTGCTTCCAGGGCTTTTATAAGCTCGACAAGCTTCGCCTGCGCCATGAACTGTTCGCCGGGGGCATGGGCCGCGAGATCAGCCGCGAACTGTTCGTGCGCCACGATGCGGTTTGTGTATTGCCCTACGATCCACTGCGTGACGAGGTGGTGCTGATCGAGCAGTTTCGTGTCGGTGCGCTCGACAAGGTCGCCAACCCTTGGCTGATCGAGATGGTCGCCGGGCTGATCGACAAGAACGAGCAACCTGAAGAGGTCGCACACCGCGAGGCAGAAGAAGAGGCTGGGCTTACGTTCAGCGCTTTGTGGCCAATGACCCGCTACTTCCCATCGCCCGGTGGCAGTGACGAATTCGTCCACCTGTTCCTGGGGCGCTGCACCAGCGAAGGCGCGGGCGGCCTGCATGGCCTGGAAGAAGAGGGCGAAGACATTCGCGTGCGCGTGTGGTCGTTCGAGGATGCCTTGCAGGCCGTGCGTGACGGCCGTATCTGCAACGCCGCGACGATCATCGGCCTGCAATGGCTGGCGCTTAACAGAGACGAAGTTCGAGGTATGTGGAAGTGAACCTGCTGCGCGAGCGATATCGGGTTGACCTGGTCGGGCTGCAAGCAGCCTGCGAGGCCAATTACGCCCGGCTGATGCGTTTGTTACCAGACATGCGCACTACCCAGAGCTCGCGTCGCATCGGCATGACCCAGGGCGACCAGATGCTCGGTGTGCTGGTGCTCGATGTCGTGCTGGCCTGCCCTTATACCACCACCCTGCACGTGCGCCAGGAGCACAGCTTGCCGTGGCTGCCGGTGCCGCACCTTGAGGTGCAGGTGTACCACGATGCACGCATGGCCGAGGTGGTCAGCGCCGAGCATGCCCGGCGCTTGCGCAGCATTTATCCTTATCCGAATGCGGGTATGCACCAGCCCGACGAAAAAGCGCAGCTCAACCTGTTCCTCGGCGAATGGCTGAGCCACTGCCTGGCCTGCGGTCATGAACTGGCAAGTGTTCGCTGAAATGTGATGTGCGTCGGTTTCGGGTGTTTGCTCGCAACCGTTGCGCAGCCATAATTCGTGCTGAATCCGTTCGAGGAGACGGCCGTTGCCGCACCTAGACCCAACCCGCCCCGTGCATGTGGTGCAACTCACCGATGCCCACTTGTTCGCCGACCCGGCCGGTACCCTGCTTGGCCTGAACACCCGTGACAGCCTGCGCCATGTGGTCGCCCAAGTGCGCCGCGAGCAGCCGCCCATCGATTTGCTGCTGTGCACCGGCGATCTGTCCCAGGATGCCAGCGTGGCCTCCTATGAGGCGTTCCGTGAGCTGACCGCACCGTTTGCCGTGCCCACCCGCTGGTTGCCAGGTAACCATGACGAGGCGCAGGTAATGGCGCAGGTGGCGCCGGAGCTGGTGCAGGCGGTAACCGACATTGGCGCATGGCGCGTCGTCATGCTCAACACGGCCGTGCACGGTGCTACCCACGGTTTTCTGGAAGACGACCAACTGGCCGCGCTGGAATCTGCCTTGAAACAGGCCGGTGAGCGCCATTGCCTGGTGTGCTTCCACCATCAGCCGGTGGACATCGGCTGCGCCTGGATCGCGCCCATCGGGCTGCGCAATGCCCAGGCATTGTTCGCCATCGTTGAACGTTATCCACAGGTGCGGGCGTTGCTCTGGGGGCATATCCACCAGACGTGGGATGAACTGCGCGAGGGGTTGCGCTTGATGGCCACGCCGTCGACCTGCATTCAGTTCGCGGCGCAAAGCGAGGACTTCAAGGTGAGCGAAGAGCAGCCTGGCTATCGCTGGTTGCGCTTGCATGCCGACGGGCAGCTGGAGAGCGGCGTGGAGCGGGCACGGGATTTCGAGGTGAAACTGGACTTCGACAGCCCGGGGTATTGAGGTTCAGGCAATACATCTTCCTTGGAGCAGCCTTGTGCTGCGAAGAGGCCAGCTGCAAAAACGCCGATCTTGGGTCTTGCCACCGGCCTCTTCGCAGCACAAGGCTGCTCCTACACGGAAAGCGCCCCTTGAATGCCCGGAAGTGCCTGAAGAAAGTGTTGCGAAATCCCCCTCACTGCGTCAAAACCCGGCGAACGCGCTACACTGCGCGTCCCTGCGCCCGCAACAAGGGCGCGAAGCCGCAGATTCCGGGGGCAGCATGTCGGGTTCCATCCTCTATATCCATGGCTTCAACAGCTCGCCGCTGTCCAAGAAGGCGCGCCAGCTCGAGGCAGTCATGCAGCAGTTGGACTTGTCCGACCAATTGCGTGTGCCGGCGTTGCACCATCACCCACGCCAGGCCATCGCCCAATTGCAGGGCGCCATCGCCGAACTGGGTGCGCCCTTGCTGGTCGGCAGTTCGCTCGGCGGCTACTATGCCACCTATCTGGCAGAGCGCCACGGCCTCAAGGCCTTGCTGATCAACCCAGCGGTGGCACCCCACCGGTTGTTCGATGGCTACCTGGGCACCCAGCGCAACCTCTACACCGATGAGGCCTGGGAGCTGACCCACGATCACGTGCAGGCCCTGGCCGAGCTGGAAGTGCCAGCCCCCGAGGATGCCAACCGCTACCAAGTGTGGTTGCAGACCGCTGACGAAACCTTGGATTATCGCCACGCCGAGCGCTATTACCGAGCGTGTGCATTGCGCATCCAGGCCGGTGGCGACCACAGCTTCCAGGGCTTTGTCGAGCGCCTGCCGGCACTGCTGGCCTTTGCCGGGATTGCCCCGGGCGCGTATGCGGCGCTCGACTTTTCCGTGCTCTGAGCTTTGTACCCAGCACTTTTGCATTCACCTGACTGACGACGAGACCCCATGGCCAATCCCAGCGCTAGCGCCTATAACGCAGACGCCATCGAAGTCCTCTCGGGCCTTGATCCGGTCCGCAAGCGACCGGGCATGTACACCGACACCAGCCGACCGAACCACTTGGCCCAGGAAGTCATCGACAACAGTGTCGACGAAGCCCTGGCCGGTCACGCCCGTTCGGTGCAGGTCATCCTTCATGCCGACCACTCGCTGGAAGTCAGCGACGATGGCCGCGGCATGCCGGTGGACATCCACCCCGAAGAAGGCGTGTCCGGGGTCGAGCTGATCCTGACCAAGCTGCATGCCGGCGGCAAGTTCTCCAACAAGAACTACCAGTTCTCCGGTGGCCTGCACGGCGTGGGTATTTCGGTGGTCAACGCCCTGTCGACCCAGGTGCGCGTGCGCGTCAAGCGTGACGGCAACGAATACCAGATGACCTTCGCCGATGGCTTCAAGGCCAGCGAACTGGAAGTGGTGGGCTCGGTCGGCAAGCGCAACACCGGCACCAGCGTGTACTTCAGCCCCGACCCGAAGTACTTCGATTCGCCGAAATTCTCCATCAGCCGCCTCAAGCACGTGCTCAAGGCCAAGGCCGTGCTGTGCCCGGGCCTGCTGGTCAGCTTCGAGGACAAAGGCAGCGGCGAGAAGGTCGAGTGGCACTACGAGGATGGCCTGCGTTCCTACCTGGTCGACTCGGTCAGCGAGTACCTGCGCCTGCCCGACGAGCCGTTCTGCGGCAGCCTGGCCGGTAACAAGGAGGCCGTGGACTGGGCCTTGCTGTGGCTGCCTGAAGGCGGCGACAGCGTTCAGGAAAGCTACGTCAACCTGATCCCCACCGCCCAGGGCGGCACCCATGTCAACGGCCTGCGCCAAGGCCTGCTGGATGCCATGCGCGAGTTCTGCGAGTTCCGCAATTTGCTGCCCCGCGGGGTCAAGCTGGCGCCTGAAGACGTCTGGGAGCGCATCACCTTCGTGCTGTCGATGAAGATGCAGGAGCCACAGTTCTCCGGGCAGACCAAAGAGCGCCTGTCGTCCCGTGAGGCGGCCGCCTTCGTTTCCGGCGTGGTCAAGGACGCATTCAGCCTGTGGCTCAATGCCCACCCCGAGCTGGGCATGCAACTGGCTGAACTGGCCATCAGCAACGCCGGCCGTCGTCTCAAGGCCAGCAAGAAGGTCGAACGCAAGCGCATCACCCAAGGCCCGGCGCTGCCGGGCAAGCTGGCGGATTGCGCAGGCCAGGACCCAATGCGCGCCGAGCTGTTCCTGGTCGAGGGCGACTCTGCCGGTGGTTCGGCCAAGCAGGCGCGGGACAAAGAGTTCCAGGCGATCCTGCCGCTACGCGGGAAAATCCTCAACACCTGGGAAGTGGACGGTGGCGAAGTCCTGGCCAGCCAGGAAGTGCACAACATTGCCGTGGCCATCGGCGTCGACCCGGGGGCTGCCGACCTCTCACAGCTGCGCTACGGCAAAATCTGCATTCTCGCCGACGCCGACTCTGACGGCTTGCACATTGCCACGCTGCTGTGCGCACTGTTCGTGCAGCATTTCCGCCCACTGGTGGAGGCCGGCCATGTCTACGTGGCCATGCCGCCGCTGTACCGCATCGACCTCGGCAAGGAAATTTACTACGCCCTGGACGAAGCCGAGCGCGACGGCATCCTCGATCGCCTGGTGGCCGAGAAGAAGCGCGGCAAGCCGCAAGTCACGCGATTCAAGGGGCTGGGTGAAATGAACCCGCCACAGCTGCGCGAAACCACCATGGACCCGAACACCCGGCGCCTGGTGCAGCTGACGCTGGACGATGTGCAGGCCACCTGCGAGCTGATGGACAAACTGCTGGCCAAGAAGCGCGCTGGCGACCGCAAGAGCTGGCTGGAAACCAAAGGTAACCTTGCCGAGGTCATGGTTTGATTCGGCTGTTTCTCGCCGCTTGCCTTGCCCTGGTTACCTTGCCGAGTGTGGCGGGCGACTGGCCGCAGTTGAAGATGACTGCCGAATACCCCGTCGAGGGTATGCGCGGCGGCAACTTGTCTGGGTTGGTGCAGTGCCGGGGGGCGTTGTGGGGTGTATCCGACCGTGACGATGACCGGGTCTACCGCTTCGATCAGCAAAACGCGGTGTGGCGTGCACAACCGCTGACCTTCACCCCGCCGCCCGTACCCGAGAGCGGCTTGCCGTGGGGGCTGAAGTCGCGCAACTGGGCGGCGTCCTATGTGCGCGGTGGCGAGCTGGATTTCGAAGGCATCACCTGTGACCAGGCCGGTAGCCTCTACCTGGTCAGCGAGGCGCATGCCGGCGTGTTGCGCATCCCGCTCGAGGGTGAGCCGGACTGGCTGAAGATCGACCCGGCCATGGTTCGGCAGGCGCGGGCCAGTGGCATGCTGCTTAACTTCAATGCCTTGTTCGAAGGCCTGGCGATCAACCCGGCGGGTGACCGCATCTGGCTGGCCGCCGAGCGCGAGCGCCGGGGCTTGGTGGCGATCGAGCGTCAGCAGTCGGTGTGGACCTGCGGGCGCAGTTGCGTGCTGCTGAGCGAGGCTGGCGTCGAGATGCAGCCGGCGCAGATGCCCAACCCCCGGGCGCTGTCGCGTGATTTTGCCGACCTGGCCTGGTTCGAGGGCAAGCTGTACACCCTTGAGCGTAACGCCTACCGCATTTGTCGCCGCGACGCAGACAGCGGCGTGGTCGAGCGTTGCTGGTCGTTCGCCGCCGATGCGTTGGTGGAATCGCGCCGGTACGATCAGCCGTACGGCCTGGCAGAAGCCCTGGTAATCGATGCCAAAGGCGCCTGGATTGGCCTGGACAACAACAATGGCGTGCGCGCCGATGGCGAGGCACGCCCGATCGTCTGGCGCTTTGACGCACCTGCCGGCGGCTGGAGCGCCAAGCCATGAGCCAGGCTCCGGGCAAGCGTGCCGGCAAGCTACTGATGATCGTCGCCTGGGCGGCGGCGTTGTTCCTTGCCACGCGTTTCTTCGGCCAATGGGAAGACAGCCAGCGCAACCCTAATGCCCAGGTGCAGTCTTCACGTGGCGAAGGCTTTATCGAGGTGCGCCTGCTGAGCAATGGCCAGGGGCACTTCGTGGTGGATGGCGCGATCAATGGCCAGGCCGTGCATTTCATGCTCGACACCGGGGCGACCGACGTGGCGATACCTGAGGCCTTGGCCCACACGCTGGCGCTTGCGCGCGGCAGCCCGGTGCTGCTCAGTACCGCAAACGGCCGCACCGAAGGCTACCGCACGCGGCTGAATACCCTGCAGCTGGGTGATATCCGCCTGCAGGACGTGCGAGCCACCGTGGTGCCCGGCCTGGACGGGCAGACCGTGCTGCTCGGCATGAGCGCCCTGAAACAACTTGAATTTACCCAGCGCGGCGGCACCATGCTGCTGCGCCAGAACCTGAAATGACGAGGCCCGCATGAGCGACTCACTGGAACTCAGCCTCGACGGCGTCGAACGCCGCTCGCTGGCGGACTTCACCGAACAGGCCTACCTCAACTACTCCATGTACGTGATCATGGACCGGGCCCTGCCGCACATCGGCGACGGCCTGAAGCCGGTGCAGCGACGCATCGTCTACGCCATGAGCGAGTTGGGGCTCGATGCCGATGCCAAGCACAAGAAGTCGGCGCGTACCGTCGGCGACGTGCTCGGCAAGTTCCACCCTCACGGCGACTCGGCCTGCTACGAAGCCATGGTGTTGATGGCGCAGCCGTTCAGCTACCGCTACACCCTGGTCGATGGCCAGGGCAACTGGGGTGCGCCGGACGACCCGAAGTCGTTCGCCGCCATGCGTTACACCGAAGCAAGGCTGTCGCGCTACGCCGAAGTGCTGCTCAACGAAGTGGGCCAAGGCACCGTGGACTGGGTGCCGAACTTCGACGGTACCCTGCAGGAGCCAGCGGTATTGCCAGCGCGCCTGCCCAACATCCTGCTCAACGGCACCACCGGTATCGCCGTGGGCATGGCCACCGACGTGCCGCCGCACAACCTGCGTGAAGTGGCCAGTGCCTGCGTCCGTTTGCTCGACGAGCCCAAGGCCACGATCGAGCAGCTGTGCGAGCACATTCAGGGCCCGGACTACCCGACCGAAGCAGAGATCATCACCCCGCGCGCCGAGATCCTGAAGATCTACGAAACCGGCCGCGGCTCGATCCGCATGCGCGCCGTTTATCGTGTCGAAGATGGCGATGTGGTGGTCACCGCACTGCCGCACCAGGTCTCCGGGGCCAAGGTACTGGAGCAGATCGCCGCCCAGATGCAGGCCAAGAAGCTGCCGATGGTGGCCGACCTGCGTGACGAGTCAGACCACGAGAACCCGTGCCGCATCGTCATCATCCCGCGCTCCAACCGGGTGGATGCCGACGAACTGATGCAGCATTTGTTCGCCACCACCGACCTGGAAAGCAGCTACCGGGTCAACGTCAACATCATCGGCCTCGACGGCCGGCCGCAGCTGAAGAACCTGCGCGCCCTGTTGCTGGAGTGGCTGGAGTTCCGTACCACTACCGTCCGTCGCCGGCTGCAACACCGTCTGGACAAGGTTGAGCGTCGCCTGCACTTGCTTGAGGGCTTGTTGACGGCCTTCCTCAACCTGGATGAAGTGATTCACATCATCCGCACCGAGGAGCATCCCAAGCAGGCGTTGATCGACCGCTTCCAACTGACTGAAATCCAGGCCGACTACATCCTCGAAACCCGCCTGCGGCAGCTGGCGCGCCTTGAAGAAATGAAGATTCGCGGCGAGCAGGACGAACTGCTCAAAGAGCAAGCCAAGCTGCTGGCCTTGCTCGGCAGCGACGCCAAGCTGCGCAAGCTGGTGCGCACCGAGCTGATCAAGGACGCCGAAAACTATGGCGATGACCGTCGTTCGCCAATCGTCGAGCGTGCCGAGGCCAAGGCGCTGTCGGAAAACGAGCTGATGCCGACCGAACCGGTCACCGTCGTACTGTCGGAAAAGGGCTGGGTGCGTTGCGCCAAGGGCCACGACATCGATGCCACCGGCCTCTCGTACAAGGCGGGCGATGGCTTCAAGGCCGCCGCTGCCGGGCGCTCCAACCAGTTTGCCGTGCTGATCGACTCCACGGGCCGCAGCTATTCGGTGGCCGCGCATACCCTGCCGTCGGCGCGGGGGCAGGGCGAGCCGCTGACCGGCCGCCTGACACCGCCACCTGGGGCAACCTTCGAGTGTGTGCTGTTGCCTGACGATGACGCCCTGTATGTGGTGGCGTCGGACGCCGGCTACGGGTTCGTGGTCAAGGGTGAAGACCTGCAGGCCAAGAACAAGGCCGGCAAGGGCCTGCTCAGCCTGCCCAACGGGGCAAAAGTGATGACGCCACGCCCGGTCGCCAACCGCGAGCAGGATTGGCTGGCGGCGGTGACCACCGAGGGCCGGCTGCTGGTGTTCAAGGTCAGCGACTTGCCGCAACTGGGTAAAGGCAAGGGCAACAAGATCATCGGCGTGCCCGGTGATCGGGTGGCCAGCCGTGAAGAATTTGTCACCGACCTGGCGGTGATGGCCGAAGGGGCGACCCTTGTATTGCAAGCCGGCAAGCGTACGCTATCTCTGAAAGCGGACGACCTGGAGCACTACAAGGGCGAACGAGGCCGGCGCGGCAGCAAGCTGCCACGCGGCTTCCAGCGTGTCGATGGGTTGCAGGTGGAAGGTCCGGCGTAACCCGGTGAAATGTCTGGAACGGCAATTTCAGCGCCGTTCCAGGCAGAAATGCTGGAGTCGGACAGCTATTTCGCGGATGATATGGCCCCTGCGGTGCCGGCGTAGCCGTGTGCCCGATTGAATCTACATGAGTATCACTGCGGTCTGCCTGTGGCGACCGCCTGGATGGGATGATGAAACTTCTGCGCCTTCCATTTGCGCTGTTGATGACGGGCCTTTTGGGGCTGGGCGGATGCAGCATGCATCAGCCGGTTGCCTTGTACCAGCTCGACAGCGGTGATCCTGGCCAGCCGTCGCAAAGCGCGGGCATGGCTGTGGTGCTCGGCCCGGTGTCGGTTGCCGATTACCTGCAACGCGAGACGTTCCTGCAGCGTCAGGCCGATGGCAGCCTGAGTTCGGCGACCGACGGTCGTTGGGCGGGCAGCCTCTCGTCGGACATTGACCAGTTGCTGGTTCGCCAGCTGGCCTGGCGCCTGGACAGCCAGCGCGTGGTCCTGGCACCGGCAACCGCTGGCTTCAGCCCGGACGTGCAAGTCTTGCTGTCGATTACCCGCCTGGATTCTGGCAAGGACCAGCCGGCGATTCTCGATGCCCAATGGCGTCTGCTCGACCGTCGTGGCCATGTGCGCGACAACCGCATCGTTCACCTCGAGCAGCAGCACGAGGGTAGCGAGGCGTCGCAGGTGCAGGCGCAAGGGCAATTGCTGCAAAAGCTGGCTGAACAATTGAGCACAGCGGTCAAACCGTTGGCCAATCAGCCTGCCATTGCCGAAGAAACGCCGAAAAAGCCAGCTGCACCGGTACAGGTGAAGAAGGCGCCGGAGAAATCCAAGATCCCGATGGCTTCGCCGATCCGTACCGATATGGAAGTCTATCGGTTCTGATGGTTCCGCCAGATACGAAAAAGCCCGCACATGTGCGGGCTTTTTCGTATCTGCTACGTGATCGCTGTAGGAGCAGCCTTGCGCTGCGAAGAGGCCAGTCCTGGCAACAGAGATGCATTGCCAGCCCCGGCCCCTTCGCAGCACAAGGCTGGTCGTACAATCAGGCTCGGCGCTCGTGCATCCGCGCCAGTTGCCGTTCCAGCATCGACGGGTAAGGCTCCATCAGCCGCTCCACGCAGCACGCGCCTTCTGGGCTGGCAATCGGGCGGATCCGCGCGCGCTGACGAATCAGTGCGTCGTCGCTGATCTGACGCTCCACCAGCAACAGGTTGCGGCTGTGCTGCGACAGCGCCAGGGCATCCTGGGCTTTTTCAGCCATCAGCAGGTCGACCAGCTCCAGCCCATGCAGGTCGTTACCCAGGGCCAGGCCCAGCTGCAGTTGCAGGGTAATGCCACTGTCCGCGACTTCGATCTGCAAGGCATGGCCCAGTGCGCGCAGCAGCTCGCCACAGCAGATCGCATTGGTCAGGTAGTCCTCGCCACAGTCGCGGCTGTGGAACAGCACCAGAGTACTGCCGTCGTTGAGCGTGTGGGTTTCGCCCTCATACAGCGAGGCGGCATGCTCCAGGCAGTCGCGGTAGCGCTCCAGCAACTCGGTCAGGCGCGTGCGCGGCAGGCGGCGCAGTTGCTCTTGCGAGCCGAGCTGCACGGCCAGCACAGCACTGTTTTGCGGCTCGTCAGACTCGAACGGCACCGCCTTCGGCGCGCTGTCCTCGTTATCGAGCAACCCGGCGAAGGCTTCATCGTCCTCGTCGTCTGCCTGTGCGACAACCTTGGCGCGCGGGGCAGCCTTGGGTGCAGGTGCGGCTTCGTGCAGGTGCTCGAAGGTGTCTTCGTCGTCCTCGTCTTCCGGCTCTGGCTCGGGTTCAGGCGGTGGCGGCGGGGCCAGGCGAGTGTGCAACTGGCGGGCGATGTCACCGATCTCGTCCTGACGGTCGGTGGCCGGGGTGTAGGGGTGCGGGTCGCGCAGCCAGACTCGCAGCTGCAGCAGCGGCAGGGTGATATGGCGGGCCTGGCGCAGGCTCAGGCTCAGTGCCAGGGCCAGCAGGATGGCGGCGAGAATGCCCATGCTTTGCAGGCTGATCAGCATCGGCTGCTGGAACTGGCCCATGTCCAGGCTGATGCGCAGCTGCCCGGCGGTGACGTCCTGGAAGGTGATCTTGGTTTGGTACAGGCCTTCGGCCTCGCCCAGCAGGCTGTTGCGCGGGCGCTGGCCGGCTTCGGCGAGGATGCGGTTGTCCACGCTGTAGATCGCCGCATGGGCCACCAATGGGTTTTTCACCAGGTTACCCAGCAGCACGTTGAGGCTGAGGATGTCGTTGGACACCAACAGCTCCGTGGCCGACGTGGCCGTCTGCGTGGTCAGGCTCTGGCCGAGCGCATCCGCCTGCTCGTGCATGGCCTGCTTGAACTGCAGGCCCATCACGCAGGCATAGATGACCAGCGCCAGCGCCACCAAGAAAATGTTGGTGAAGGCGATGCGCAGCGCCAGAGGGACGCGACGTTGACTCAGGGCACGATAGATCATCAGGAAGAAGTTGTCTGGCTTGACGGGGGTGGGCCGGTTCACAGAGCTCGGCTCTTAATGGCATAAAAGTGAGGGGCAGTATAGCGACCCCGGTTTTTTCGGCAAAGTATCGTTCGTGCCCGATGGTCACGGAAAATCGGTAGAATGCGCATTTTTCATCGAAGTCGGAGTCCGGTCTTGCGCGAAATCGTCCTGATCAACATCACAGGTGAAGACCGTCCCGGTCTCACCGCGGCCATCACCGGCGTCCTGCTGCAGGGTGGTGTGAACATCCTCGACATCGGCCTGGCGGTCATGCACGGCACCTTGTCGTTCGGCATTTTGGTCGATATCCCGGACAACGAAGTGGCCACCAACCTGCTGCAAAGCGTGCAGGCCAAGGCCCATGAGCTGAATCTGCAGGCACGTTACACGCCGATTTCCGAGGCCGATTACCAGCATTGGGCCGATGGCCACGGTGAGGCGCGTCATATCGTCACCCTACTCAGCCGCAAGATCACCCCAGAGCAGTTGCAACGGGTCAGCGCGGTCATCAGCCAGTACGGCCTGACCATCGAGCGCATCGAGCGCCTGTCTGCCCGTGTGGGCCTGGATGCCGACACCGAGAAGGGCAAGGCGGCCGTCGAGATTTCCGTGCGCGGAGAGCCGAGCGATGCCCAGGCCTTGCGTGCAGACTTCTTCGCCCTGGCCGAAGCACTGAGCATCGACATCGCCTTCCAGAAGGACGACCTGTTCCGTCGCAACCGCCGCCTGGCGGTGTTCGACATGGACTCGACGCTGATCGAGGCCGAGGTCATCGACGAACTGGCCAAGGCTGCCGGCGTCGGCGAGCAAGTGGCTGCAATCACCGAGCGGGCCATGCGCGGCGAGCTGGACTTCCGCGCCAGCTTCAAAGAGCGCATGGCGTTGCTCAAGGGCCTGGACGTGGGCGTGCTGGATGAGATCGGTGCCTCGCTGCGCCTGACCGAAGGTGCCGAGAACCTGTTCGCCGAGCTCAAGCGCCTGGGCTACAAGACTGCGATCCTGTCCGGTGGCTTTACGTATTTCGCCCGTCAGGTGCAGGCGCGCCTGGGCATCGATTACGTGTTCGCCAACGAGCTGGAAGTGGTCGACGGCAAGGTGACTGGCGTGGCTGTTGAGCCTATCGTCGATGCGCAGCGCAAGGCTGAGCTGCTGCAGCAGTTGGCCCGCGAAGAGGGCTTGCAACTGGACCAGACCATCGCCGTGGGTGATGGTGCCAATGACCTGCCGATGCTGTCGCTGGCGGGCCTGGGCGTGGCGTTCCGTGCCAAGCCGCTGGTACGTCAATCGGCCAAGCAGGCGATTTCGACCCTGGGGCTGGACGGTGTGCTGTACCTGCTGGGGCTGCGAGACCGCGACGCGCGCGGCTGATTCGAGATTTTGGGGCTGCTTTGCAGTCCTGATCTCTGTAGAAGCAGCCTTGCGCTGCGAAGAGGCCGGTGAAGCGGCGAAGATTTAGCAGTCTTCGCTGGCCTCTTCGCAGCACAAGGCTGCGCCTACAGGGGCATGTGTACTTGCTGGCCTCAGGCTTCGGCAGGCGCTGCCAGTAACTGCCCCATGCGCACCGCCGAACCGGCACCCAGGCTTTCTGCCCACTTCACCTGCTCTGGCCCGAACAGCACGATGGCGGTCGAACCCAGTTTGAAGCGGCCCAGTTCGGCGCCTTTTTCCAAGTGGATCGGCGCGCGGCTGCCTTCGTCGTAACGGAAGGTCTTCAGCTCACGCTTGGGTGGGGTTACCAAGCCGGCCCAGACCGTCTCGATCGAGGCGACGATCATCGCACCCACCAGCACCACGGCCATCGGCCCACGCTCGGTGTCGAACAGGCACACCACACGCTCGTTACGGGCAAACAGCTCGGGGACGTTTTCTGCAGTGGTCTGGTTCACCGAGAACAGGCGGCCCGGCACATACACCATCTCGCGCAGGGTGCCGGCCAGCGGCATGTGCACGCGGTGGTAGTCCTTCGGCGACAGGTAGATGGTGGCAAACTCACCGCCCATGAACGGCGCAGCCATGGCTGGATCGCCGCCCAGCAGCTCTTGCGCGCTGAAGCCGTGGCCCTTGGCCTGGAAGATACGGCCGTGTTCGATCGGGCCAAGCTGGCTGACCGCGCCGTCGGCCGGGCACAGGATGGCACCGGGCGTTTCGTCCAGCGGACGGGCGCCGGGCTTCAGGGCACGGGTGAAGAAGGCGTTGAAGTGTTCGTAAGCGCTCAGGTCTTCGACCAGGGCCTCGGACATGTTCACCTGGTAGCGCTTGGCAAACCAGGCGGTGAAGGCGTTTTTGAACCAGCGTGCACGGCACTCGGCAATGCAGCCGGCCAGCCGCGACAGCAGGTGGTGCGGCAGCAGGTACTGGCTGATGATGAACAAACGGGATTTCATGCAGGTTCCTTAGACTTCTACAGGCGTGTCCGGGTGGTTGCCCCATTCGCTCCACGAGCCGGCGTAGGCCTTGACGCGTGGGTAGCCGAGGGATTTGGCCACCAGGTAGGTGAAACCGGAGCGGCGGTGGGTCTGGCAGTGGGTGATCACTTCCTTGTCGGGGGTGATGCCCAGCTTTTCGAGGACGTCAGCGATGTCCTGGCGGATGCGCAGGTGGTCATTGAGGTCCATGCCGGCGGTCCACTCGAAGTTGATCGCGCCGGGAATATGACCGCCTTTAGCCGCCAGCACCTTCTCGCCGCTGTATTCCTGCGGGCCGCGGGCGTCCCAGATGACCAGGTCATCGGCGCCCAGGCGGCTTTGCAGGTATTCGCGGGTGGCGGTTGGCTCGCCATGCACGTGCAAGCGTACGGGCGTGTTGGCCGGTGCCGGTACGTCGGTCACCAGCGTGTCGGCCGGCCAGGCCTGGATACCACCATTGAGGTAGTGGTAAGCCTTGTGGCCGATCACGTCGAGCAACCAGATGAAGCGCCCGGCCCAGCCGCCGCCTTCATCGTCATACACCACATACACGGCGTCGTCGCGGTGGCCGAGTTCGCTGAACAGTTTTTCCAGATCGCCCGAGGCCGGCAGCAGGCCGGGCGCAGGAGGCTGGCCCAGCTGGGTGCGCTTGCCCTCGACGAAGCGTGCGCCGGGGATATGGCCGCTGACATAGCGGTTGGCGCTGCTCAGGTCGACCAGGATCAGCTGTGGCGAATCCAGGCGCGGCAGCAGGTCTGCGGCTTCGATCACCAGGGGCAGGCCGGAAAAGTCAGTCATCCACGGTCTCCAGTGTGGAAAGAGGGGCGATTGTAGCGCAAGGCTCAGCCCTTGCGGTTGGCAAACACCGACAGCGCGCGCTCGATGCATTGCGCGGTTTTACCAAAGGCTTGCACGCTGATATCGGCCAATGGCCGGCAGCCCTGGTCGGCCACCATCAGCATCAGCACCTGATCGTTTACTGCCAGCGAGCGCAGCAGCACGTGCTCGCTGCGGAACAGGGCACGCAGCGGGGCGGGCAGCAGGGCCGAGAACTGGCTGTGGTTTTCCGGGGTGATGCGCAACTGTCCGGCCTGGGCCATCAGCTTTTGCAGTAGTTTGTTTTGCGACACCTGCAGGGCCAGGGCTCCGGCCTCTTTGGGCAAGCCGGCGGTCTGTTGCACGCGCAGGTAGTCGCTGGCCTTGTCCAGGCTCAGCAGCAGGATGCGTTGCATGCCGCAGGCCAGCAGGGCTTCGCGGGCCTGGGTGGCCAGGTGCACGGTATTGGTGAACGGGCTGGGCTGGGCCAACAGGTCCTGGCACAGCTTGCGCCAGCGCGCCAGGTCGTCGCTATTGGGCGGTGGTGGGGCCAGCATGTCCGGGTGCGGGCGGCGCTGGTACCAGGGCCAGATCAGTGCTTCCGCCGGGTGGAACAGGGCATGCCTGGCGTGGCGGCGGGCGCTGGCCGCGGCCTGCTGGTGCACTTGCTGCTGCACGTCTTCCAGCGAGGTTTGCAGGTAGAGCGCAGTCAGCAGCTGCCAACGCAGCAGGTGCGGGTTGTCCCAGCCCACCTGCGCCGCCAGCGCAAGGTTGTTGGCCAGCAGCACGGTGTTGGCCGGCTGGTTGAACCAGCGGCGCAGGCCCGGCTCGGCATCCAGGCGGTGTTGCTGGCTGAGCAGGTCTTCGTCGCGGGCGATGCTCAGCACCTGGGCCAGTTGTTCGCGTTCTTCCAACAACAGGCGGTAACCCTGGGTTACCCACTGCGGCAGGCGCCAGTACTCCGCCATGGTCCGGCACAGCGCCATGATGCGCACGCCAAACAGCTCTTCTTCTACCTGGGCGGCGTCCTCGCCCTTGTGGATAACCCGCAGCTCCCAGGTGTCGAGCAGCTTGGGGTAGGCCAGTGCCAGCGGCCACAGGGGTGACAGGAACAGTAGGCTGCCCCAGTGAATTTCCTGCCACAGCCTTGCCAGGCGGCCGGCGAACAGGCCGCTGGCCTGCTGCGAGGCGTGTTGGCTGATCAGCTGGAACTGGCTGAGCACTGGCGGGATTTCTTCGACGGGCACGGAGGGCAGGCGCTTGAGCAACTGCTCGGTGCGGGCAAGGCCCAGCCGGTTAAGGGCGATTTCCAGGCTCTCGGCAGGCTCGGCCTGGCTGGCGTTGGTCGGGTGATTGGCCTCACGCAGCACGGAAAGCACCAATGCCGGGCTGTCCTGCATCAGTTCGGCGATATCGCGCAGCGAGCGGCGGCTGTCATTGATGGCAGCGATTACCCGGTCGTGACTGTGCTTCGGCACAGGGATGCGGACACTCTCCAGCAGCTTTACCCAAGCCTCTAACGTACGCGGCGGCTGAGCGGGCACCTTGGTTTCAATTGGCATTTTGACATCAGTCCGAACTGGCTTTTCGCTTTGAGTGGCTATAGTCTGGCGCAGTTCTGCCGATAAGTAGAAGAAGAGTTTTAAAGCTCCCAGTCTCATACCCCGACCACGACAGCAAGTGCTTTGAACCTATGGCTAAAATTATCGGCATCATCGTCGTATTCGCGAGCGTGCTCGGCGGATACGTGCTCTCCCACGGCAAGATTGCGGCGCTGATCCAGCCGTTCGAAGTACTGATCATCGGCGGTGCGGCCTTCGGTGCATTCTTGCAGGCCAACCCTGGCCACATGACCATGCACGTCATCAAGAAGTCGATGAAGATGTTCGGCTCGCGCTTCTCCCATGCCTTCTACCTGGAAGTGCTGGGCTTGGTGTACGAGATCCTCAACAAGAGCCGTCGTGAAGGCATGATGGCCATCGAGAGTGATATCGAGGACGCCGCAGCCAGCCCGATCTTCGCCAAGTACCCCACCGTGCTGGCGGATGAGCGCATGACGGCGTTCGTCTGCGACTACTTGCGCATCATGTCCACCGGCAACATGGCCCCGCACGAGCTCGAAGGCTTGTTCGACATGGAGCTGCTGAGCATGAAGGAAGAGCTCGAACACCCCTCCCATGCGGTGACCGGCATTGCCGACGGCATGCCCGGCTTCGGTATCGTTGCGGCGGTACTCGGTATCGTGGTGACCATGGCTTCGCTCGGCGACGGCGACCAGGCGGCTATCGGCATGCACGTCGGTGCGGCGTTGGTCGGTACGTTCTTCGGTATCTTGGCGGCCTATGGCTTCTTCGGCCCCTTGGCCAAGTGCCTGGAGCACGATGCCAAGGAAGAGCTCAACCTTTATGAGTCGATCAAGGCCTCGCTGGTCGCGTCGGCCTCTGGCATGCCGCCGTCCCTGGCTGTGGAATTCGGGCGCAAGGTGCTCTACCCGAAACACCGCCCAAGTTTTGCCGAGCTGGAACAAGCGGTTCGCGGTCGCTGAGTCATGGAAAACAATCAGCCGATCATCATCAAGCGCGTCAAGCGCTTCGGCGGCGGCCATCATGGCGGCGCCTGGAAAATCGCCTTTGCCGACTTCGCCACGGCGATGATGGCGTTTTTCCTGGTGCTGTGGCTGTTATCCACAGCCACCCCCGAGCAGAAAATCGCCATTGCCGGTTACTTCCAGGACCCGATCGGCTTCTCCGAGAGTGGCACGCCCTACGTGATCGACCTGGGCGGCTCGCCTGAGATGGCGCCGGAAAAGACCATCAACCCTGAGGTGAAGACCGAGCCGACGCAGGAGTCCACGGTTCAGTTGAACAAGGACCAGGTCGAGACCATGGCCGAACAGGTCGAGCGCGAGCGCCTTGAGCTGTTGCTGCAGGAACTGCAGAACAAGGTCGAAGAAAACCCGCAGCTGCAGAAGTTCAAGGACCAGATCCTGTTCGAGATCACCCAGGACGGCTTGCGTATTCAGATCATGGATGCCGAGAACCGGCCGATGTTCGACCTCGGCAGTGCGCGTTTGCAGCCGTATTTCGAAGACATCCTGCTGGCCATGGCCGACACCATCAAGGCGGTGCCGAACAAGATCAGTGTCAGCGGCCACACCGATGCCAAGCCGTTCGCCGGCACCGGTGAGTTCGGCAACTGGGAGTTGTCGGCCAACCGTGCCAACGCGGCGCGGCGTGCGCTGGTTGCCGGGGGCTATCCGGATGGGCAAGTGGCCCGGGTGGTGGGTTATGCGTCGTCGTCGTTGTTCGACCGCAAGGACCCGTTCAACCCGGTCAACCGGCGTATCGACATCATCGTGCTGACCAAAAAGGCCCAGCGCGACATCGAAGGTGAGCAGGCTGCGCCCGAAACGCCTCCGGCCCAGCCAGCACCGCCTGCCGGCGCCGCGCCGGGGGCTTCTTCGGCCCCTGCTGTACCGGGCGCTGAGCAAGCGCCGATGCAGCCACGCGAGCTGCGTCAGAAGCTGAACATCTTCGAGGATGGCACGTTGAAGATGGACGAAGCCAAGGAGCAGTAAGTGACTGGGGCCGCTCTGCGGCCCATCGCTGGCAAGCCAGCTCCCACCCGAACTATGTAGCCTCCAAGTCAAGCGCCGCACCTGTGGGAGCTGGCTTGCCAGCGATGAGGCCGGAACAAGCACCACAAGACAGCTGCTCCCACAGGGGTTGTGCGAAGCTCAGGCCCACACTCTATCTGTGGGAGCCGGCTTGCCGGCGATGGGGCGCGTAGCGGCCCCAATGCATTCAAAACCCCCGGCGAATCTTGGCCTTGAGGTCGGCATGAAAGTAGTCGGCATTATCCCGGTCGGCCCCTAACCCTCGCCCTGGCGGCAATGACATGGCCCGCTCGAACGTGCGTTCATCGTGATACGCACGCACGAACAGGTCGATGTGCGGGCGCTCGCGCATGATCGGCCATCTGCCCAGGCACTCAGGCTGTGTACCTGGCCCTTTGCAATAGAAACTCACCCGGCGGCAGCCCATTGCCGCAGCCCCCAGCAGCCAGGCAGTCCACCATTGTTCACCGACGCTGGCCGGCAACACGCCGACCCAATGGGTGGCATCGCTCATCTGTTGGCAGAAACTGCCATAGAGGTCATCGCGGGTCTGCCCATCGCTGTCGTATTGCACCAGCTGGGTGGGGATGCCTTCGAGCAGCAGGCGCTCATTGAGGATGAACGCGTCGAGCCGCTCTTCGTGGCGGTAGCTGATAAGAACCGGCATGGCGGTTGCCCTCCCTGATAGAAGCCATGACCATCAGCGAAAGCAGGAGAAGGGGCAATAGATGACGCTAAAACCGGAGCGGTCTTACGCGCTCCGGTAATATTTCCTACAAATCAGGCGGGTTAGTAGCTGTCTTCCGGCAGGCTGGCGATGATCGAGCGGTAGCTGTTCATGCGTTGCTGCTTGATCCGGCCTTCGTCCAGCGCCTTGAGCAGGGCACAGCCCGGCTCGCGGTCATGCTTGCAGTCGCGGAAGCGGCAGGTGCCGAACAGGTCGCGGAATTCGATGAAACCCCCTTCCACGTCATCGCGGCTGACATGGCCCAGGCCGAACTCGCGAATACCCGGCGAGTCGATCAGGTCGCCGCCGTTGGGGAAGTGGTACAGGCGCGCTGTGGTGGTGGTGTGCGTGCCTTGTCCCGACCATTCGGACAGGTCGCCGACGCGGGTGTCGGCAGCGGGCAGCAGGCTGTTGACCAGCGACGACTTGCCCACGCCCGACTGGCCGACGAACACGCTGATGTGCCCGTCCAGCATCTGCTGCAGGCGTTGCATGCCGTCACCCTGGTGGGCCGAAACCTCCAGCAGCGGGTAGCCGAGGTCGCGGTAGACCTCGAGTAGCGCCTGCAACGCCGGGGCGTTCTCGTCGTTGATCAGGTCGGCCTTGTTCAGCAGCAGCAACGGGCGGATGCCGGCGTGTTCGGCGGCTACCAGGTAGCGGTCGATCAGGTTTGGGTGGGGCTCGGGGGCTGGCGCGAAGACGATCACGATCAGATCGACGTTGGCCGCCACCGGCTTGAGCTGGCCGTGGTTGTTTGGCCGGCACAGCTCGGTGCTGCGCGGCATCTGCGCGACGATAACGCCGATGCCTTGGTTGCCCGCCCGCCAGACCACGCGGTCGCCGGTGACCAGCGCAGGCAGGTTGGCCCGCAGGTGGCAGCGGAAGATCTGCCCAGCCACGTCGCCGTCCTGGGCCTCGACTTCGACCTGCACGCCAAAGTGCGCGATCACCAGGCCCAGTTGCTCTGGCCCCAGGTCGCCGCCTTCCAGCTCTTGCAGCGTGTGCTGCTCGCGTTTGGCGGCGCGAGCGGCGCGCTCGTTCTGGATTTTTTCGATACGCCAGTTTTGGCGACGATTGAGCTGGCGTTTGGCCATGAAGATTCCGTGCTGGGACAGATTGAAAACGGCAGGCAGTTTAGCACGCCGGGCGCTCGACCATTCTGCTTACCTTTGCACCGCGCGCCGCACATGCGCCCGCCGCACTCGCTAGGCTACTATGACGGCCTATACGAGGAGCCCCTGCATGCAAAACCCACAGAACCTGATCTGGATCGACCTGGAAATGACCGGCCTGGATCCGGACAGCGACGTCATCATCGAGATGGCCACGATTGTCACCGACAGCGATCTGAACACCCTGGCCGAAGGCCCGGTGATCGCCATTCACCACAGTGACGAAGTGCTGGCGCGCATGGACGAATGGAATACCCGTACCCACGGCGGCTCGGGCCTGACCCAGCGCGTGCGCGAGAGCAAGGTCAGCATGGCCGAGGCCGAGGCCCAGACCATCGCCTTCCTCGAGCAATGGGTGCCGAAGGGCAAGTCGCCGATCTGCGGCAACAGCATCTGCCAGGACCGCCGGTTCCTGTATCGGCACATGCGCAGCCTGGAAAACTACTTCCACTACCGCAACCTCGACGTCTCGACGCTTAAAGAGCTGGCCGCACGCTGGGCGCCGAATGTGCGCGACAGTTTCAAGAAGGGCGGCACCCACCTGGCGCTGGACGATATCCGCGAGTCGATTGCCGAACTGCGCCATTACCGCGAGCACTTCATCAAGGTGTGAAGCGTGAGGGCGCAGATATTGTGTCTGTGCCCTCTTTTGGTGCCCTGGGCAACTGGTTAGACTGCGCGCCTTTCTCGCACGGACTCGCACCATGTTGTTGATGCTCTACCTCATTGCCATCACCGCTGAAGCCATGACCGGCGCGTTGTCTGCCGGCCGCCGCGGCATGGACTGGTTCGGCGTGGTGCTGATTGCCTGTGTCACGGCCCTGGGTGGCGGCTCGGTGCGCGACGTGCTGCTCGGGCATTACCCGCTCACCTGGGTCAAGCACCCTGAGTACCTGGTGCTGACCAGTTGCGCGGCACTGCTGACGATTTTCATCGCCCCCATGATGCGCCGCTTGCGCTCGATGTTCCTGGTGCTAGACGCCCTGGGGTTGGTGGCCTTTACCTTGATCGGTTGCATGACGGCGCTAGAGATGGGGCAGGGCATGCTGGTGGCGTCGATCAGCGGCGTGATCACCGGTGTATTTGGGGGGATCTTGCGCGATATCTTCTGTAACGACATCCCGCTGGTGTTCCGTCGTGAGCTGTATGCCAGTGTGTCGTTCGCGGCGGCGTGGTTCTATCTGGGTTGTGTGCACTTCCAGTTGCCAGCGGAGCAGGCCATGTTGCTGACCTTGTTCGGCGGGTTTCTGCTGCGCTTGCTGGCGATCCGGTTCCACTGGGAAATGCCCAAGTTCCACTACAACGACCAGCAATAGAGCCGCCTTCAGGTGCGACGCGGTCACTGTGGGAGCGGGTTTACCCGCGAAGCAGGCACAGCGGTGTAGGGCACCGGCTCCGCCGGTGTTCGCGGGTGAACCCGCTCCCACAGGGATGGCGTGGCTACTGGATACCGTGCCGTTCCAGCGCCCACTCCACATGCTCGCGCACCAGCGCCGAGGCATCCTCGCGCCGTGCCTTCAGGGCCTCGATCACCGGGATCGTCGAAGGCGCATTGCCCAACCCCACGGCCAGGTTACGCAACCAGCGCTCATAACCCGCGCGCCGCAATGGCCCGCCTTCGGTCTTGCGCAGGAAGGTCTTCTCGTCCCACAAGAACATCTCGGCCAACTCGGCATTTTCCAACCCATGGCGCGGCTGGAAGTCATGCTCCTGCGTGGGTCGGGCAAAGCGGTTCCACGGGCAGACGATCTGGCAGTCGTCGCAACCAAACACCCGGTTGCCCATCATTGAGCGCAACTCGACGGGGATCGCCCCCTTGAGCTCGATGGTCAGGTAGGAAATGCAGCGCCGGGCATCCAGCACATAAGGCCCGACGAAGGCTTTGGTCGGGCAGATGTCCAGGCACGCCTCGCAACGCCCGCAATGCTCGCTGGTGTGCGCGTCGTCCACCGGCAACGGCAGGTCGACGAACAGCTCGGCCAAAAAGAAGTAGCTGCCGGCCTTGCGGTTGAGCAGCAGGGTGTTCTTGCCGATCCAGCCCAGCCCGGCTTGCTCGGCAATCGCCTTTTCCAGCACCGGGGCGCTGTCGACGAAGGCCCGGTAGCCAAACGGGCCGATGGCTTCCTGAATGCGATCGGCCAGGTGCTGGACGCGCTTGCGCACCAGCTTGTGGTAGTCGCGGCCAAGGGCGTAACGCGACACGTAGGCCTTTTCCGGCTGGGCCAGGCGTTGTGCCATCTGCGTGTCGCCGGGCAAGTAATCCATGCGCAGCGAGACCACCCTTACCGTGCCGGGGATCAACTGGTCCGGGTGTGCGCGTTTGCCATCGTGAGCGGCCAGGTAGTCCATCTCGCCCTGATAGCCGGCTTCTAGCCAGCGCTGCAGGTGCTTTTCGTGCTCGCCAAGGTCCACCCCGGCGATGCCGACATGGGCAAAACCGAGTTCTTGGCCCCAGATCTTGATGGATTGGGCCAGGGCGGCGAGGTCAAGTGTGCAAGCGGACATGGATGGGCAGGCAATACGGGCTCAGGTGCGTATAATTCTGCCAGACATTGGAGCCTTTGACCCCATGCCCCAGACCAAACAACCCGCGCATGCCCCGCAACTGCTCAGCAGCGTGACCGTCGCGCACCTGCCGGCGAGGCCTGCGCATGCCCATAAAAGTGACTTCGGCCATGTGCTGGTGGTTGGCGGCGACCTCGGTACGGGCGGTGCGGTGCTACTGAGTGCCGAAGCCGCGCTGCGCTGTGGTGCCGGGTTGGTCAGCGTGGCGACGCGTCCTGAACATGTCGGCGCATGCCTGGCCCGCCTGCCGGAAGCCATGTGCCTGGGCGTGAGTTCGGCCAATCAGCTGATGGGCGTGCTGGAGCGTGCCTCGGTGCTGGTGGTCGGCCCGGGGTTGGGGCAGGCGGCGTGGGGCCGTAGCCTGTTGTCGGCAGTGGCCAACGCTGAGCAACCGCAGGTTTGGGATGCCGATGCCTTGAACCTGCTGGCGCGCACGCCCCTGGCCCTGCCCAGCGGCAGCATCCTCACCCCGCACCCGGGTGAGGCGGCGCGGTTGCTGGGGATTTCCACCGAGGCCGTGCAAGCCGACCGCCCAGGGGCTGCGCGCAAGCTTGCCCGCCGCTATGCCAGCGTCTGCGTGCTGAAGGGCGCCGGTACCCTGGTGGCCGACCCGAGCGGGCAGTTGGCGCGGTGTGACCGTGGGCACCCGGCCATGGCCGGCGCCGGCTTGGGCGATGTGTTGACCGGCGTGCTGGCGGCGCTGCTGGCTCAAGGCTTGGGGGCCTGGGAGGCCGCTTGCTTGGGGGCGTGGCTGCATGCCTGTGCGGGCGAGCGCCTGGGCGTCAAAGGTAGAGGCCTGGCAGCCAGTGATCTGGCGCCGGTCATTCGTGAGTTGTTGGAGGAGCATTCTGCGTGTCTGGCTTAAACCTGTTTCTGGCCGATGAAGCGGCCATGGTCGCGTTTGGTGCGCGGCTTGCCGAAGTGACCGGCGGTCATGGCGTGATTTTTCTCGAAGGTGACCTGGGGGCGGGCAAGACCACGCTCTCACGTGGCCTGATCCGTGGCTTGGGCCATACTGGTGCAGTCAAGAGCCCGACCTTTACCGTGGTCGAACCGTACGAGATTGGTGAGGTGCGTGCGTTCCATTTCGACCTGTATCGCCTGGTCGATCCGGAGGAGCTGGAGTACATGGGCATACGTGACTACTTCGAGGGCGATGCGCTGTGCCTGTTCGAGTGGCCACAAAAGGGTGCGGGCGTTTTGCCAAAGCCTGACCTGACCATTACCATAAGCCCCCAAGCGAGCGGACGCTCGCTGAACCTTTCGCCGCAGGGGGCTCGCGGCGAGGCTTGGTGCGTTGCACTGGGCAAACACTAAAACTGTAAGTGGGGTAGGTATGCGCATACGCGCACTGGTCGCCATCGTTGGGCTGCTGCTGACAACGGTGACCGTTGACGCTCTGGCCGTCACTCAAGTCAAGAGCATGCGCCTGTGGCGCGCGCCGGACAACACGCGGCTGGTCTTCGACCTGTCTGGCCCCGTGCAGCACAGCGTCTTCACCCTCAGCGCGCCAGACCGCCTGGTCATCGACATCAATGGTGCGACCCTGGCCGCGCCGTTGAACGTAGCGACGTCCAACACGCCGATTAGCAGCGTGCGTTCGGCCCAGCGTACGCCTACCGACCTGCGCGTGGTGGTCGACCTGAAAAAGTCGGTCACGCCCAAGAGCTTCACCTTGGCGCCCAATGCTCAGTACGGCAACCGCCTGGTGGTCGACCTGTACGACCAGGAAGCCGACGCCGTCGCTGCCAGTACACCGCCGCCGCCGACGCCAGTGCAAACGCCGGTGACCACGCCTGCGGTGCCGGTGAGCCCGGCCCAGCCGGCCATCAAGCTGCCACCGGTGCCCAGCGGCAAACGTGACATCGTGGTCGCCATCGACGCCGGCCACGGCGGCGAAGACCCGGGCGCTTCCGGCTCGCGCGGCCAGCATGAAAAAGACATCGTCCTGCAGATCGCTCAGGAGCTGCAGCGCCAGATCAACAGCGAGAAGGGCTTCCGTGCCGAGCTGACCCGCACCGGTGACTACTTCATCCCGCTGCGCAAACGCACCGAAATCGCCCGTAAGAAGGGTGCCGACCTGTTCGTCTCGATCCACGCCGACGCCGCGCCGTCCAAGGCCGCCTTCGGTGCCTCGGTCTTTGCATTGTCCGACCGTGGCGCCACGTCCGAGACCGCACGCTGGCTGGCCGACACGGAAAACCGCTCCGACCTGATCGGCGGTGCCGGCAACGTCAGCCTCGACGACAAGGACCGCATGCTCGCGGGCGTGTTGCTCGACCTGTCGATGACCGCCACGCTCAGCTCCAGCCTCAATGTGGGCCAGAAGGTGCTGGGCAACATGGGCCGCATCACCTCGCTGCACAAGCAGCGTGTGGAGCAGGCAGGCTTTATGGTGCTCAAGTCGCCGGATATCCCGTCGATCCTCGTTGAAACCGGGTTTATCTCCAACGCCAACGAAGCCGCCAAGCTGGCCACCCGCAGCCATCAGCAGGCCCTGGCCCGCTCGATCCATACCGGCGTGCGCCAGTTCTTCCAGCAAAACCCACCGCCGGGCACTTACATTGCCTGGCTGCGCGACACCGGCAAGATCGCGGCCGGCCCACGTGAACACACCGTGCGCCCAGGTGAGACCCTGGCCATGCTCGCGGTGCGCTATCAGGTCAGCGTGGCCAGCCTGCGCAGCACTAACAGCCTCAAGACCGATGAGCTGAAAGTCGGCCAGCGTCTCGACGTGCCGGCCACTACCCTGGCTTCGCAGCAATGAGTGGTGGTTCACGCATCCAGCTGCTCAGCCCGCGGCTGGCTAACCAGATTGCCGCGGGGGAGGTGGTCGAGCGCCCGGCCTCCGTGGCCAAGGAGTTGCTGGAAAACAGCCTCGACTCCGGTGCCCGGCGCATCGATGTCGAAGTCGAGCAGGGTGGCGTCAAGCTGCTGCGGGTACGTGACGATGGCGGCGGGATTTCTGCCGATGACCTGCCGCTGGCGCTGGCCCGTCACGCCACCAGCAAGATCCGTGAACTGGAAGACCTCGAAGGCGTGCTGAGCCTGGGTTTCCGCGGCGAGGCCCTGGCCTCGATCAGCTCGGTGGCGCGCCTGACCCTGACGTCGCGCACGGCCAATGCCAGCGAAGCCTGGCAGGTCGAGACCGAAGGCCGCGACATGACCCCGCGCGTGCAACCGGCTGCGCACCCGGTGGGTACCTCGGTCGAAGTGCGTGACCTGTTCTTCAATACCCCGGCCCGGCGCAAATTCCTCAAGGCCGAGAAAACCGAATTCGATCACCTGCAGGAAGTCATTCGTCGCCTGGCCCTGGCTCGCTTCGATGTCGGCTTCCACCTGCGCCATAACGGCAAGAGCATCCTCAGCCTGCATGAGGCCCACGATGAAACCGCACGTGCGCGGCGCGTCGGCGCCATCTGCGGGCCGGGCTTCATGGAGCAGGCGCTGCCCATCGATGTCGAGCGCAACGGCCTGCGCTTGTGGGGCTGGGTGGGGCTGCCGACCTTCTCGCGGAGCCAGGCCGACCTGCAGTACTTCTTCGTCAACGGCCGGGCAGTGCGCGACAAGCTGGTCGCCCACGCTGTGCGCCAGGCGTACCGGGACGTGCTGTTCAATGGCCGGCACCCGACCTTTGTGCTGTTCCTCGAACTCGAGCCCAACGGCGTGGACGTCAACGTGCACCCGACCAAGCACGAAGTGCGCTTCCGTGAGGGGCGTTCGGTGCATGACTTCCTTTATGGCACTTTGCACCGCGCCCTGGCCGACGTGCGCCCCGAGGACCAGCTGGCTGCACCCGCTGCGGCTGGCGACATCGTCCGCCCCAGTGGCCAGCAGGCCGGTGAGTTTGGCCCTCAAGGCGAGATGCGCCTGGCCTCGCCGGTGCTTGAGCAGCCTCGTGCGCCGCAGTTTTCGATTTCCAATGGCGGCAGTGGCTCGGGCTATCAGTCCCAGTACAGCCCGCGTCCGTCGCAGCCACTGCCGGCCGCCGAGTCGCAGGCGGTGTATCGCGAGTTCTACAAGCCGCTGAGCGATGGCGCGGCTGCACCTTCGTCGCTGCCGGAAAGCCAGGGTGACATTCCACCGCTGGGTTATGCCCTGGCTCAGCTCAAGGGCATCTACATCTTGGCCGAGAATGCTGTCGGCCTGGTGTTGGTGGACATGCACGCCGCGCATGAGCGGATCATGTACGAGCGGCTCAAGGTGGCCATGGCCAGCGAAGGCCTGAGCGGTCAGCCGCTGCTGGTGCCTGAGTCGTTGGCCTTGAGCCAGCGCGAAGCCGACTGCGCCGAAGAGCACGCCCAATGGTTCCAGCGCCTGGGCTTCGAGTTGCAGCGGCTTGGCCCCGAGACCCTGGCGATCCGGCAGATCCCGGCGCTGCTCAAGCAAGCCGAGGCCAACCGCCTGGTGCAGGATGTGCTCGCCGACCTGATGGAATACGGGACCAGCGACCGCATACAGGCGCACCTCAACGAACTGCTCGGCACCATGGCCTGCCACGGCGCCGTGCGCGCCAACCGGCGCCTGGCCATCCCCGAAATGAACGCACTGCTGCGCGACATGGAAAACACCGAGCGCAGCGGCCAGTGCAACCACGGCCGACCGACCTGGACCCAAATGGGCCTGGACGACCTGGACAAACTTTTCCTGCGCGGTCGATGACATGAGCGGCAAGCCCCCAGCAATATTTCTCATGGGCCCGACGGCGGCCGGCAAGACTGACCTTGCCATCGAGCTGACCAAGGTCCTGCCCTGCGAGTTGATCAGTGTCGACTCGGCGCTGGTCTACCGTGGCATGGACATCGGGACCGCCAAGCCTTCCAAGGAACTGCTGGCTGCGCACCCGCATCGGCTGATCGACATTCTCGACCCGGCCGAAAGCTACTCTGCCGCGCACTTTTGCACCGATGCCTTGCAAGCCATGGCGGAAATCACCGCACGGGGCAAGATCCCGCTGCTGGTGGGTGGCACCATGCTGTATTACAAGGCCTTGATCGATGGCTTGGCTGACATGCCGCCGGCCGACGCCAGCGTGCGTGCCGAACTCGAAGCGCAGGCTCGCGAGCTAGGCCTGGTCGAGCTGCACCGCCAGTTGGCCGAAGTGGACCCTGAGTCGGCGGCGCGCATCCATCCGAATGACCCCCAGCGGCTGATCCGTGCGCTTGAGGTTTACCGGGTGAGCGGCGAGAGCATGACGGCTCATCGCCAGCGTCAATTCGCGGAAAGTCGCGGCGCAGACGCAGGCGCTGGCGGACATTTGCCCTATACTGTCGCGAGTTTGGCGATCGCTCCTACAGATCGTCACATTTTGCATCAGCGAATTGCGTTACGATTTTCGCAGATGTTGGAACAGGGCTTCATCGACGAGGTCCGATCGCTGCGAGCCAGAAGTGACTTGCACGCCGGGTTGCCGTCTATACGGGCAGTGGGGTACAGGCAAGTCTGGGACTACCTCGACGGCAGGCTTAGTGAGAATGAGATGCGAGAACGCGGTATCATTGCCACTCGCCAGCTGGCCAAGCGGCAGTTCACCTGGTTGCGCGGTTGGTCTGACGTGCACTGGCTTGACAGCCTCGCCTGCGACAATCTGTCCCGCACCTTGAAATACCTGGGAAGCGTCTCCATATTGAGCTGAGTCCCTGCTAATTGCCGTCTATTCTTGCGAAGGGGCGGCCTAATTTATCGATTTTCTTGATTTTCTATTATTTATCCTTACAGGAGTGCGGCATATGTCAAAAGGGCATTCGCTACAAGACCCTTACTTGAACACTTTGAGAAAAGAAAAGGTTCCGGTTTCCATCTACCTGGTCAACGGGATCAAGCTGCAGGGCTCGATCGAATCTTTCGACCAGTTCGTTGTGCTGCTGAAGAACACTGTCAGCCAGATGGTCTACAAGCACGCTATTTCGACCGTGGTTCCTGCGCGTCCGGTTCGCCTGCCAAGCCCGTCCGATTCCGAACACGGTGACAGCGAGCCAGGCAACGCCTGATAGGAGCCTGCATTGTTCTTTGAGCGCCACGGTGGTGGTGAACGGGCGTTGCTCGTTCACTTGGAAGGTCAGAACCCTGAGGCGCGCGAAGACCCGCAGGAGTTTCAGGAGTTGGCATTGTCGGCCGGGGCGGACATCGTCTCGCTGGTGACCATTACACGGCATCAGCCAACGGCCAAATACCTGATTGGCAGCGGCAAGGTCGAAGAACTACGCGACCAAGTCAAAGCTGATGAGGTCGATCTGGTGATTTTCAATCACACCCTCACGCCCAGCCAGGAACGCAACCTCGAACGTGTCTTCGAGTGTCGCGTGCTTGATCGCACCGGGCTGATTCTCGATATCTTCGCCCAGCGGGCGCGTACCCATGAAGGCAAGCTGCAGGTCGAACTGGCCCAGCTCGAGCACATGAGCACGCGACTGGTACGCGGCTGGACTCACCTTGAGCGGCAAAAAGGCGGTATCGGCCTGCGTGGCCCGGGTGAAACCCAGCTTGAGACCGACCGCCGCCTGCTGCGGGTACGCCTGCGTCAGATCAAGGCACGCCTTGAGAAGGTGCGTAGCCAGCGCGAGCAGGCCCGTCGCGGCCGGCGCCGCGCCGATATCCCGTCGGTTTCGCTGGTGGGTTACACCAACGCCGGCAAGTCCACCCTGTTCAACGCCCTGACCCAATCCGAGGTCTACGCCGCCGACCAGCTCTTCGCCACCCTCGACCCGACCTTGCGCCGGCTCGAGTTGAACGACCTTGGGCCGATCGTGCTGGCCGACACCGTCGGCTTCATTCGTCACCTGCCGCACAAGCTGGTCGAGGCTTTTCGGGCTACGCTCGAAGAGTCGAGCAACTCTGACCTGCTGCTGCATGTGATCGACGCGCATGAGCCCGACCGCATGGAGCAGATCGAGCAGGTGTTGGCGGTATTGGGCGAGATCGGTGCCGAAGGCTTGCCGATCCTTGAGGTCTATAACAAACTCGACCTGCTCGAAGATGTCGAGCCGCAGATCCAGCGCGATGCCGATGGCAAGCCGGAGCGGGTCTGGGTATCGGCACGCGATGGGCGTGGCCTGGAGCTGGTTGGCCAGGCGATTGCCGAGTTGCTGGGGGATGATCTGTTTGTCGGTACCCTGTGCCTGGAGCAGCGTTTTGCCCGCTTGCGCGCGCAATTCTTTGCCCTGGGTGCCGTGCAGAGGGAAGAGCATGATGAAGAAGGGCGCAGCCTGCTGAGCGTGCGACTGCCCAAGGTCGAGTTGAATCGTCTGGTCAGCCGCGAAGGCATGGAGCCGCAAATGTTTGTCGAGCAACACACTTTGCAATAAATGCTCGACGAGGTCGCCGGGCAGCAGTGACAGGCATTCTGTAGCATTGGACGGCGCGCCGTGGGCGCGTCTTTGCTTTATCAGATGGAGAGCGCTATGGCTTGGAACGAGCCGGGTGGCAACTCGAACAATCAGGATCCCTGGGGCGGTCGCCGTGGTGGCGGCGGCGGTGGTGGCGATAAAAAAGGCCCGCCGGATCTGGACGAGGCCTTCCGCAAACTGCAGGACAGCCTGAACGGCATGTTCGGCAGCGGCAAGAAACGTGGCGGCGGTGACCGCAATGTCGGCAAGGGTGGCGGCTACGGCCTGCTGGGCATCGGCCTGGCGGTGTTGGCTGCCATCTGGCTGTACAGCGCCGTGTACGTGGTCGACGAGCAGGAGCAGGCCGTAGTGCTGCGCTTCGGCAAGTACTATGAGACGGTCGGTCCCGGCCTGAACATCTACTTCCCGCCCATCGATCGCAAGTACATGGAAAACGTCACGCGTGAGCGTGCCTACACCAAGCAGGGGCAGATGCTGACCGAAGACGAGAACATCGTCGAGGTACCGCTGACCGTCCAGTACAAGATCACCAACCTGCAGGACTTCGTGCTCAACGTCGACCAGCCAGAGGTGAGCCTGCAGCATGCGACCGACAGTGCCCTGCGCCATGTGGTGGGTTCCACCTCCATGGACCAGGTGCTGACCGAAGGCCGTGAGCAGATGGCCGTGGATATCCGCGAACGCCTGCAGCGCTTCCTCGACAACTACCGTACCGGTATCACCGTCACCCAGGTCAACGTACAGAGCGCGGCAGCCCCGCGTGAAGTGCAGGAAGCCTTCGACGACGTGATCCGTGCGCGTGAAGATGAACAGCGTGCCCGCAACCAGGCCGAGTCCTACGCCAATGGCGTGGTGCCAGAAGCCCGTGGTCAGGCCCAGCGCATCATCGAGGACGCCAACGGTTACCGCGACGAAGTGATCGCTCGCGCCAAGGGTGAAGCCGACCGCTTCAGCAAGCTGGTGACCGAGTATCACAAGGCGCCGGACATCACCCGTCAGCGTCTGTACCTGGAAACCATGCAAGAGGTCTACAGCAACTCGAGCAAGGTCATGGTGGCTACCAAGGACGGGCAGAACAACCTGCTCTACCTGCCACTGGACAAGATGGTCGAAGGCAGCCGCAACACGTCCGCACCGGCCAGCGGTGTATCTGCGTCGGCCAACGATGCGGCCGCGCGTGCGGCGCAGGACATGCAACAGCAACAACAGCCGCCGCGCACTAGGGAGAGCCGCTGATGAGCAATAGATCGCTGATCGCCCTGATCGCCGCTGTGGTGCTGGCCGTCGTGGCCTGGAACTGCTTCTACATCGTGTCGCAGACCGAACGTGCCGTACTGCTGCAATTCGGCCGTGTGGTTCAGGCTGATGTTCAGCCAGGCCTGCATGTGAAGGTTCCTTACGTGAACCAGGTGCGCAAGTTCGACGCCCGCCTCATGACCCTTGATGCGCCGACCCAGCGGTTCCTGACCCTGGAGAAGAAAGCGGTCATGGTCGACGCCTACGCCAAGTGGCGCGTCAAGGATGCCGAGCGCTTCTACACCGCCACTTCCGGCCTCAAGCAGATCGCCGATGAGCGTCTGTCGCGTCGTCTGGAAAGCGGCCTGCGTGACCAGTTCGGTAAGCGTACCCTGCACGAGGTGGTTTCCGGCGAACGTGACGCGCTGATGGCTGACATCACCGCTTCGCTGAACCGCATGGCTAACAAAGAGCTGGGTATCGAGGTCATCGATGTGCGCGTCAAGGCCATCGACCTGCCGAAGGAAGTCAACCGCAGCGTGTTCGATCGTATGAGCACCGAGCGTGAGCGTGAAGCCCGCGAGCATCGCGCCAAAGGTAACGAGTTGGCCGAAGGTATCCGTGCGGATGCCGATCGTCAGCGCCGTGTACTGCTGGCCGAAGCCTACCGTGAAGCTGAAGAAACCCGCGGTGACGGCGACGCCCAGGCGGCTGCCATCTACGCCAAGGCCTACAGCCAGGACGCTGATTTCTATGCGTTCAACCGTAGCCTGCAGGCGTACCGCGAGAGCTTCTCGAACAAGAGCGACGTGCTGGTCCTGGACCCGAAGAACGAGTTCTTCCGCTTCCTGGACAAGAGCAAGCCTTGATGCTCTGAGCCCGTTTTCATTGGGGCTACGCCCCGCCTGGCAGCTAAAACACCAGGCGGGGTGCATCCTGAATGAAAAGGGGTGTATGATGAGGCAGCCGGGAAATTTCCCGGCTTTTTTGCGTCTGCAAGGTTGATTGGCAAGCCGCCAGTTGACGGTTTGGTCAGCGCGCAAGGCAATTCGAGGGTATTGGGTACGGTGGCTGCGCTGGGATCAGTGCTGCCCGCTGCTGTGCGCGATACCTGCTTTACTGACGGCTCGCCACAGGCAGGCCGCCCGGACCAGAGGGGAAATGGCGTAATGGCAACGGTAGACCGCTGGCTGCTGCCAGATGGCATCGAGGAAGTACTGCCACCTGAGGCTGCGCGCATCGAGATCGCGCGTCGCCAGGTGTTGGACCTGTTCCAGAGTTGGGGCTACGAACTGGTCGTCACCCCGCATATCGAGTACCTGGAGTCGCTGTTGACCGGCGCCGGCCAGGACCTGGATCAGCGCACCTTCAAGGTGGTCGACCCGCAGTCCGGTCGCCTGATGGGCTTCCGTGCCGACTTCACCCCGCAAGTGGCGCGTATCGACGCCCACACCTTGCGCCGTGAAGGCCCGAGCCGCCTGTGCTATGCCGGCAGCGTGCTGCATGCTCAGCCGCGTGCGCTGTCCACCTCGCGCAGCCCGATCCAACTCGGTGCCGAGTTGTACGGCGATGCCAGCCCCACCAGCGATGTCGAAGTCATCAGCCTGATGCTCGCCACGCTGCAACTGACGGATGTCGCGGACGTGCACATGGACCTCGGCCATGTCGGCATCTACCGTGGCCTGGCGCGTGCCGCTGGCCTGTCGGGCGCGGTCGAGCAACAGCTGTTCGACGCTCTGCAGCGCAAGTCGGTCGACGAAGTGCAGGCACTGACCGCCGATCTGCCGAAAGACCTGGGCAACATGCTGCGCGCCCTGGTCGAGCTGTGCGGTGGCCGTGAAGTGCTGGCCGAAGCCCGCGTGCGCCTGGGCCGTGCCCCGGCCAGCGTGCTGGCGGCGCTGGACGACCTGCTGGCGATCGCTGATCGCCTGGCGTCGCGCTACCCAGACCTGCCGTTGTACTTCGACCTCGGTGAGCTGCGTGGCTACCACTACCACACTGGTGTGGTGTTCGCCGTGTTCGTGCCGGGCGAAGGTCAATCGATCGCCCAGGGCGGCCGTTATGACGATATCGGCGCTGATTTCGGCCGGGCACGCCCGGCCACTGGATTCTCCACGGATTTGAAGACCCTGGTCACACTGGGGCGAGCGGAGGTCGTATTGCCAACTGGCGGCATCTGGATGCCCGACAGTGGTGACGCGGCCCTCTGGCAGCAGGTCTGCCAGTTGCGCAGCGAGGGCCAGCGTGTGGTTCAGGCTTTGCCTGGCCAGCCGTTGAGTGCTGCTCTCGAGGCGGATTGTGATCGGCAATTGATTCAGCAAGACGGGCGCTGGCAGGTACTGCCGCTGACCCATTGAGTTTCTGCGTCGGCAAAAGGCCGGCAACCAAGTTTGCGTGAATGAGGACCAATGTAATGGGTAAGAATGTCGTCGTCCTGGGCACCCAATGGGGTGATGAGGGCAAAGGCAAGATCGTCGATCTGCTGACCGAACATGCTGCCGCCGTAGTGCGCTACCAGGGTGGCCACAACGCGGGCCACACCCTGGTGATCAACGGTGAAAAAACCGTTCTGCACCTGATTCCGTCCGGCATCCTGCGTGAAGGCGTTCAGTGCCTGATCGGCAACGGCGTGGTCGTTGCTCCAGATGCCCTGATGCGTGAAATCACCAAGCTGGAAGAGAAGGGCGTACCGGTGCGTGAGCGCCTGCGCATCAGCCCGGCTGCTCCGCTGATCCTGTCGTACCACGTGGCCCTGGACCAGGCCCGCGAGAAAGCCCGTGGCGAAGCCAAGATCGGCACCACCGGCCGTGGTATCGGCCCAGCGTACGAAGACAAAGTCGCACGCCGCGGCCTGCGCGTTGGCGACCTGTTCCACCGTGAGCGTTTCGCTGCCAAGCTCGGTGAGCTGCTGGACTACCACAACTTCCAGCTGGTGAACTATTACAAAGAGCCGGCCATCGACTTCCAGCAGACCCTGGACGAGTGCATGGCCTACGCCGAGCAGCTCAAGCCGATGATGCTCGACGTCACCGCCGAGCTGCATAACCTGCGTCGCGCCGGCAAGGACATCATGTTCGAAGGTGCCCAGGGCTCGCTGCTGGACATCGACCACGGTACCTACCCGTACGTCACCAGCTCCAACACCACTGCCGGCGGTATCTCCACCGGTTCCGGCGTTGGCCCGATGTACCTGGACTACATCCTGGGTATCACCAAGGCCTACACCACGCGCGTAGGTTCCGGCCCGTTCCCGACCGAACTGTTCGACGAAACCGGCGCTACCCTGGCCAAGCGTGGTCACGAGTTCGGTTCGACCACCGGCCGTGCCCGTCGTTGCGGCTGGTTCGATGCCGTCATCCTGCGTCGCGCCATCGACGTCAACAGCATCTCGGGCATCTGCCTGACCAAGCTGGACGTACTGGACGGCCTGGAAACCATCAACATCTGCGTTGGCTACAAGAACGAGAACGGTGCTGTCATCGACGCCCCTTCCGATGCCGACAGCTACATCGGCCTGGAGCCGGTGTACGAAGAGATGCCAGGCTGGAGCGAGTCGACCTTGGGTGCCAAGACCCTGGAAGCGCTGCCAGAAGCTGCTCGCGCTTACATCAAGCGCATCGAGGAGCTGGTCGGCGCGCCGATCGACATCATCTCCACCGGCCCGGACCGCAACGAGACCATCGTGCTGCGTCATCCGTTCGCCTGATCCGCTTTTACGGCTGATCTGACGCCGCGGCCCTGAAAGGGGCCGCGGCGTTTTCATTTGTAGGCCTGCACCGGCCTCTTCGCGGGGCAAGCCCGCTCCCACCGGATCTCTGCAGTGGATGCAGGGTCCGTGGAGATCACTGTGGGAGCGGGCTTGTCCCGCGAAAAGGCCCGTGCAGGCAATCACCTTGCTAGACCTTGGCACATATCCCTGCTGTTCCCGGCATAACCCTTGCTGTAAGAAGTTTCTGTAGATGCCATCAAAATAGTGGCGCCAGAAAACACGAGGGTTACACCGTGTCTGCCATCCTCTCACTGTTACGAAGCCGCCTTTTGCGGCCTGTGTTTGTTGCCCTTGGTATCGCTCTTTTGGTGCAGGTGCTGGTTGCCGTTGCGCTGACCCGAAGCACGGTCACCGCCTTGGAGGCCGACCTGGGCGAGCGCTTGGGCAATGACAGCCGCAAGCTGGCCAGCGAGCTGGAGCAAGCTGGGCAGGACGTGCGTTCGGGGCTCGACAGCCTGTCCAGCAGCACCCGTCAGCGTTTGAGCGCAGGGTTGTCGACACGCCTGCAAAACGAGCAGCAGCAACTGCGCACCACGCTGGAAAAGAACCTCAAGGATTCTGCCAACGACATGGCCGAACTGCTGGCCTCGGTCGCCCCGCGGGCTATCTGGGACAACGATGTGCCGGTGCTCTCCGACTTCGCCCGTCGCGCTCAGCGCAACCCCAACGTGCTGTTCGTGGTCTACGACGACGCCCAGGGCCAGCACCTGACCCGCTACCTCAACCGGCAGAACCCGATCAACCAGGCGTTGATGGAAAAGGGGCAGGGCGAGCGGGCGCTGGACAAGGTGATCGATGCGGCTCGCCGCGACCCGGCGGTGTATTTTGTCGAAGCGTCGATCAACCCCAATGGTGCGGAGATCGGCAAGGTGTTGATGGGGGTTTCCACGGCCGGCGTCGATCAGGAGCTCGCAGCCCTTGACCAGCGCTTTGCCGCGTTGATCGCCAGTGGTGAGCAGCTGGTGGGTGACAGCCTCGGGGCCGCCGCGGCCGACAGCGGCAAGACCCTGCGCGAACGCCTGGAGACTGCCCAGAGCAGTGCCACCGCGATGCAGGCCAATACCGCGCAGACGGTGCGTGAAGCTGCTGCCGAGCTGCGCTGGCGTATTGGCCTGGGCCTGGTGTTGGTGGGCCTTGGCGTGTTGCTGGTAGTCGCGGTGGTGCTTGGTCGGCGGGTGCTCAGCAAGCTGCGCCTGTTGATCACCGCCCTGAACGACCTGGCTGCCGGTGAGGGCGACCTGACCAAGCGCGTGACCCTCGACAGTCGCGACGAGATCGGTGACATGGCCTCGGCGGTCAACCGTTTCGTCGACAAGTTGCAGCCCATCGTCCGCGAGGCCGGTGAGGTGGCGCAGCGTACGGGGGTCGAGATTGGCGCCATGGCTCAGCGCAATGCCGGTGCTGACGCCGCTGCTGCGCTGCAGCGCGATGAAGTGGCCGCCAGCCTGCGTGACCTGTCGAGCATGGCCGACGAAGCCCAAGCCGAGAGCCATGCCATGCAGTCCGCCTTACAGCAGGTGGTGGATATTCGCCAGGCCACGGATGAGAACAGCCGGACTTCGACCCAGCTCGCCGGCCTGATCGAAAGCTTGGCAGGGCAGGTGGAGACCGGCTCGCATGTGATCGAACGGCTGGCCAAGCAGAGTGAGCAGATCGAGGTGGTGCTGACAGTGATCCACGGCATTGCCGAGCAGACCAACCTGCTGGCATTGAATGCGGCCATCGAGGCGGCGCGTGCTGGCGAGACGGGGCGCGGCTTTGCCGTGGTGGCTGATGAAGTGCGCGCGTTGGCGAGCAAGACGCAAAGCTCGACCGGGGATATCCAGGCGCATATTGCTGCGCTGCAGAAAGGCGCCAAAGAAGCTGTGGCCACCATCAGCCAGGCAGGGCTCAAGGCCAGCGAAGGGTTGTTGGTGTTGCGCGAGAACGAGCGCCGCCAGCAGTCGGTGCAGGCGGCGGTCGAGCAAGTGCATGCAGCGATCGGGCTGGCTACCCGCGCGGCCGAACAGCAGGCGCACGGTGCGCAAGCGGTGCGCGGCCGGGTGGAGACCATCCACGCCCAGGCCGAACGCTCGGCTGAAGTGGTGATGCAGACCACGGCCAGCAGCAAGGTACTGGATGACCTGGCAGCGCAACTACGGGCCAGTCTGGGGCAGTTCAGGGCGTAACGCCCCCAGGCTTGCGTTGCAGGTGAGATTGCTGAGGCCGCTATGCGGCCCTGTTGTCACACAAGGCCACTCCTGCAAAAGCCACTTTTGCTAGATACCAATATCCTTTGACAGCTTCCTGGTGATCTCAAGCTTGAGGGTCAGGTAGTGTTTCAGCTCCACGCCCGCAATGTAGTGCCATTTATGCTCGTGTACCGTTGCCCCACCCCATTCGGACCAGAACTTGTCTCTTCCGTGGTCTCTGATGATGACCTCGTGCGATCCGAGCTCAAGCTCCTCATGGCTCATGACTCGATAGCCATTTTCTGTTTTCTTGCAAATCTCCAATCGCCACCCGTTCTCCCTGCCCTCGACCTTTTTGTAGTAGGTTTGGGGCGAAACGGTAAGGTAGTCGTGGGAGTCTTTCAGTTTCAACAAATAGCCTGACGCGCCACGTTCGGCCTCTCCTTGCGTAACATGTTCGAATTCGAAGGGTTGTGCATAGTCATCGAAGGTATTGGTCGTGAGGTAGTCGATAAACTCCAGTGAGAAACTGACTGCGCGTTCAGAGGTGGCTTCGGCCGAACCACCTACGAATCTACCGGTAGAGACAATCCGCTCGCGATCTTCGTATGTAGTCTTGCTGAATGTCAGTGGTGTGCCGTCAATCTTGCAGAAAGTCCCGATGAAAAAATCCCTTTTCATAGCTTCATTCCTTTGAGGGGGGAGGGGTAGAGACTAGACGCTGTCGAGGGAAGGCAGGCCCTGAAAAACGTGCTAGTTACAATGTTGGGTAGGTGTCGCGATAGAAGCCCGAGCCCACACAGGGGTGTTGCTGCCGGTCGGCCTGGCGCATGGTCCGAGCTGCCCAGCAGCTCAGACCTGATCTCACGCCTTGTTCAGGTACATCCGCGTCGTCAGTAAATACACCGGCAACCCCGACACCACGATCAACAACGCCGCGTAAGGCGCTGCCGCCGCGAACTCGACGTTGGCGGTATGCGCCCAGACCTCAGTGGCCAGGGTGGTCATGCCGGTCGGGCTCAGCAGCAGTGTGGCGGTCAGCTCTTTCATGGCATCGAGGAACACCAGGGCGAAGGCCGCGGCCAGGGCCGGGAAGATGATCGGCAAAGTCACCCGGCAGAACGCTGTGAAGCTGCTCGCGCCCAGGGTGCGGGCAGCCTCTTCGAGCGTCGGCGAAGCCTTGTTCAAGGCGGTGCGTACCGGCGCCTGGGCCAGCGGCAGGAACAGCAGTGCGTAGGCCAGCAGCAACAGCGCAGTGGTCTGGTACATCGCAGGCACGTAGTGCAACGCGAAGAACACCAGCGTCAGCGCGATCACCAGGCCCGGCAGGGCATGCAGCAGGTACGGCAGGCGTTCAGCCCAGATCGCCAGGCGGCCCTTGTAGCGCACCACCAGGAAGCTGATCGGCAATGCCAGCAACACACAGAACCCTGCGCCGCCAAGCGACACCGACAACGACGTGAGCAGCGCCTTGGAGATTTCGGCGACCGGGAACGCCGCCGACGAGCCAACACTCAGCCAGTAACCGAGCATGGCCAGCGGAATGCCGCTGCCCAGCACCGCCAGGCCTACGCAGAACAGCTGCGCCAAGGGCGCCCAGCCGCGCAAGCGCACAGGCTGTGCGCGGCGCGCCACGCCTTGGCCGATACGAACGTGGCGGGCCTTGCCACGCACGCGCAGTTCCAGCCACAACATGATCATGCACAGCGCCAGCAGCACGGCCGAGAGCATGGCCGCGTTGGCGTTGCTGAATTCCAGTTCGAACTGCTGGTAGATCGCCGTGGTGAAGGTCTGCAGGCCGAGGATCGACAGTGCGCCAAATTCCACCAGCATGTGCAGGGCAATCAGCAGGGCGCCGCCCAGCATCGAGGGCCACAGCAACGGCAAGGTCACCTTGATGAACACGCCCCAACGGCTGCACCCCAGCGTACGCGCCGACTCTTCAAGCGAGGTGTCGACGTTGCGCAGGGTGGCTGCCACCGGCAGGAACACCAGCGGATACTTGGACAAGGCCATGACCAAAATGGCCCCGCCGAGGCCTTCGAAGTCCGAGCTCAGCGACACCCAGGTGAAGCTGCTGACGAATGACGGCACCGCAAACGGCAGGCACAGCACCACACCCCACAGGCGACGCCCCGCCAGGTTGCTGCGTTCGAGCAGCCAGGCCAGGGCCAGGCCGACCACCATGCACACCAGCGTCACCCCGAACATCAGCATCAAGGTGTTGCGCATCAGGCCCCAGACGAACGGGCGCCACAGCAGGTGCAGGGCTTCTCGCCAGCCTGCTTCCCAGGCTTTGAGGGCGACATACGCCAGTGGCAGCAAACTCATCGCCACCAGGAACAGCACAGGCAGCACCACCCAGATCGAGGGGCGCTTGCGGCGCGGCACGAAACGTACCGGCGCCGGCTCGGACAGGGCGGCAGTCATCAGAGCAGACCGACCTCACGTTCAAGTTCCAGGGCTTCTTCGGCATTGCCAAGGTCGGCCGGGGAGATCTTCGGTGGGTGCAGGTCTTCAAAAGGTTTTAGGCCACGGTCAGAAACCATGCCCTTGTGCAGCGGATACTCGGCGGTGGTCTGGGTGATTACGCGCTGGCCTTCTTCGCTGGCCATCCAGTTGAGCAGGGCCTGGGCTTCTTTCGGGTGCTTGCTGGCCTTGACCGCGGCGGCGCCGGAGATGGTCACCAGGCCACCGGCATCGCCGTCGGCCAGGTAATACAGCTTGGAGTCCAGCTTGCCGCGCTCACGCTCCAGGGCATACCAGTAGTAATTGTTCACCAGCACGGCGGCGACTTCGCCTTTTTCCACAGCCTTCAGGGCGACCATGTTGTTGGTGTAGGTCTTGCCGAAAGCCTTCAGGCCGGTCAGCCACTCTTCGGCCGCATCACGCCCGTGCATCTTGAGGATGGCTACAGCCTGTTCCTGGAACGCGCCACTGGTCGGCACGAAACCGACACGGCCATCCCATTCAGGGTCGGCGAAGTCCATGACCGATTGCGGCAGGTCTTTCTCGTCGATTTTCTTCGGGTTGAACACTACCACGCGGGTGCGCGCGGTGACGCCCATCCACGTGCCGTTGGCGGCTACGTATTCTTTGGGCAGCATGCTCAGGGTGGCGTCGTCGATTTTCGCCAGTAGGCCCAGCTCACCCAGGTTGTTCAGGGGTGGCGACTCTTCGGTATAGATGATGTCGGCCGGCGAGCGCTCGCCTTCTTCGATGATCTGGCTGGCCAGCTGGTTGCTGCTGCCCTTGCGTATATTGATGTGAATGCCAGTCTTGGCCTCGTAGGCCTTGGCGATGGCCTCGCCGATTTCCTTGTGCTGGCCGTTGTACATGGTCAGTGTGACCGGGGCGTCTGCCATGGCGGCCGGGGCGCCGATCACCAGGCTCAATACAGCGGCGGCCAGGGTGCGCATCAGCGGTTGCGGACGGATCGTCATGCGGGTACTTCCTCGCTTACGGCTACATATTTGGAAACAATGGTAAACGAAATCGTTTCTCAAGTGGCCGTGTGACAAGAAATTCATGGGCAGACGATCGTCGAGCAGCTGAATTTTTGGCCGGAGGGGAGGGCGTAGCGGGTGGGACAAAAAACGCAGGCAAGAAAAAACCCACTAGCAAGCTAGTGGGTTTTTATATGGTGCCCAGGAGAAGACTCG